>CAIUVD010000026.1 GCA_903902515.1 uncultured Planctomycetota bacterium
GATCATGGAGAATCGGTCCGGGGTCCGGGGTCCGGGGTCCGGGGTCGTTTCTCAGCAAACGATAGTTGAGGAACGCCCACGTGACACCAGGTAGCGGGACCCCGGACCCCGGACCCCGGGCCCCGGTCCTGGCCATTCATTCCCCCACCTCCCCCGGCGTCTGCACCCCATATTCAATCAATTTGCGGTACAGGGTCTTGGCCCCGATCTGCAGTTGCCGGGCGGCCTTGGTTTTGTTGCCGCCGAAATGGGCCAGGGTGGCTAGGATCAGGCGCTTCTCGACTTCATCCACGGGCAGGCCGACCAGCAGGCGGATGGCATCGTCCGCACTCGCTGGGCCTCGGGGCGCAGGGGTGCTGTCCCGGGCGGGGGCAGCGCCCGCGTCCGGGGTTGGTTCGTCGTCCAGGGCCCCGGTGATATCGGGATGGATGACTTTCCCCGGGGTCATGACGTACAACTTCTCGATGAAGTTCTCAAGTTCCCGGACATTCCCTGGCCAGTCCTGGCGGCGCAGGTGGTTGATCAGGCCCTCGGAGGGCTCTTTCTGCTGGTGGTGCCGACGGTTGAGACGGTCGAGAAAGGCCTTGGCCAGGAGGGGGATGTCCTCCCGCCGGTCCCGCAGGGGCGGAACCTGGAGGTTCACCACGTTGAGCCGGAAGTAGAGGTCCATGCGGAAGCGGTTGGCCAGGACCTCCTCCTTGAGGTTGCGATTGGTGGCCACCACCAGACGCACATCGGTGGCGATCGGCTGGTTGCCGCCAACCCGGTGCAGACTGCCGTCCTGCAGCACGCGCAGGAACTTCACCTGGGCATCGAGGGGCATCTCGCCGATTTCGTCCAGGAACAGGGTGCCGGTGTCGGCGGCCTCGAACTTGCCCTTCTTCTGCTGGATCGCCCCGGTGAACGAGCCCCGTTCGTGGCCGAACAGCTCGCTTTCCAACAGGTCATGGGAGATGGCCCCGGCGTTGACCTTGAGGTAGGGCCGGCCCGAGCGGTTCGACAGGGCGTGGAGGGCATCCGCCACCAGTTCCTTGCCGGTGCCGCTTTCGCCTTCAATCAAGACCGTGGCGTCGGTCCGGGCGACCTGCTTGATGGCGGCCTTGAGCTGGCGGATGGCGGTGGAGGTGCCGACGATCCGGTCGAGGGCCTCGTCATAGCCCAGTTCCCGGCGCAGGGCCTTGTTTTCGCGGTTGGCGGCCTGCATCCGTACGGCGCTTTCGATGGTCGCCTTGAGGCGGCCGAGGTCGACGGGCTTGGTCAGGTAGTTGAAGGCACCTTGCTTGATGGCATCGACGGCGGTTTCTTCGTTCCCGTGGCCGGTGATCAGAATCCAGGGGATGGGGCCAAACTTTTCATGGGCCAATTCCATCGCTCCCAGGCCATCAAGGTTCGGCAGGCGGAGGTCGCAGAGCACGGCATCGACGGCCATGGCCGAGAGTTTGGCCAAGCCTTCCTCGGCGCTCCCGGCCATCAGCACCGTATGACCTTCACTGGTGAGGACGTCAGCGAAGGTCTCACGGTTGGTCACGTTGTCGTCGATGACGAGGATATTGGGCATGTCAGGAATCCGATTTCGGGCGACGGCGGGAGCGACGGGCGGGCGTCTTGGGGCTGGTGGGACCGGCGTCGAAGGTCAGGGCGGTGCGCTGGCGGGCGGCCGGCAGGGAGGTTGGCAGTTCGATGGTGAAGGACACGCCCTGGTCCTTGTCACTGGTCACGGTCACCGTGCCGCCATGGAGTTCCACCAGTCGGCGGACGATCGCCAGGCCAAGGCCCGTGCCGCCTTCGCGGCCGGTGACGAAGGGCTCGAACAGCCGGGTGGCAACCCGCTCCGGCAGGGGCGGGCCGTTGTTGGCGATCACGATTCGCGCTGAACCGGGAGCTGCGCGGGTCAGGATCAGGACCCGGCGGTCCTCCGCCCGGGCGGCCAGGGCTTCCCGGGCGTTGGAGATAATGTTGGCGAACACCGAGCGCAGGTGGTGGCGGTCGCCGGGCACCATCGGCAGGGACTCATCCGGGTGAAAGGCGACTTCAACCTGGGCCTGGGTGTCGTGTTCGGCACCTTCCTCGATCAGGCCGGCCAAGAGTCGGTTGCAGTCCACGGCGTCCGTATCCAGGCGGCCTGGCCGAGCGAAGGCCAGGAAGGCGGTCACAGTATGCTGGAGGGCGGCTCCGGCCCCGTGGATGCGGGCCAGGCGTTTGGCGGCCCGGGAACGGGCGGGTTCGGGCAACTCCGCCACATCCTGAGCGCTCAGGAGCTCGGCATTTAAGAGCATGGTGCCGAGGGGGTTTTTCAACTCGTGGATCAGGGCCCCGGCAATCCGCCCGAGGTCCGCAAGACGATCCTGATCGTCGGGGAGTTGGAAACCGGTGGCGGCCATGTCAGCGGCGGATGACGGCTCCGGCGCTGCCGGTGGCCTTCTTATAGGTTTTTTCCAGATCCTGGAGTTTCTTACGGACCATTTCGACCTGGAGGGGGGTCAGGTGGTCAATGAACACCCGGCCCTCCAAGTGGTCGAGTTCGTGCTGGACGACGATCCCCAGGAAGTCCCCCGCCGAAACATCGAGACTTTGGCGGCGTTCGACGCCGTACTCATCTTGGTAGACGATGTCGAAGGTGTTCAGGCGGGTGACCTTGGCGTAGATCCCCGGGAAGGACAGGCAGCCTTCTTCATAGACCGACGTGCCCTGCTGATTCTCTAGGCGTGGATTGATCCACACCCGGCGTTCGCTTTCCTCGGCACCCTTCCGCTTTTTATGGTCGGTGATGAACAGGCGCTTCGACACCGCCACTTGTGGGGCCGCCAGGCCGACGCCGGCCTCGGCCTCCATCACCGCGAACATCCGCTGGCAGAACTCCCGCAGGGCGTCGTCAAAGACGGTCACGGGTTCGGTGGGTCGCCGCAGGGCCGGATGGGGGTACTCCACCAGGGCGGGGGCTACAGGATACGAAGATGCGGATGCGACAGGGGAGGTCATGGCAGCTCGGCTGGTCTTGAGTCAGGACGAACATGATGGATGCTCGTGACCCCACGCAAGCGCTTCCGGGTCGTTTTGACCCTTATCAGGGCCTGATGACCGGATTTCGGAGACAGCACCATGGTTGATCTGAGCAAGCACATCACCCGCGCCAAGCAGGCCCTGGACCGTCGTCAGTACGACATCGTCTTGGAGGTGTGTGAGCAATGCATTGAACTCGACCCCACCAGTCTGGACATTCACCGTTTGGTTCTGGATGCCGCCCGCCGCCGGGCCAAGGAAAGCGGCGTCAGGACTGGCATGTTTGGGGGGCTGTCCCTCCCGTTTGGCAAGGACGCTCACAAGGCGTTTTCGGCGTCGGTCAAGAAAATGACGAAAAACCCCGAGGCCAAGGTCTTGGCCGAGGTCGGCGAGGCGGCGCAGAAGCTCGCGGTCAGCGGGGTCAAGCCGATGTTCAACGTCGCGGTCTTCTACTTTGAGGAGATGCTCGCCACCGGCCTCTTTAGCGACAAGGTTTTGTGGTCCCTGGCCCACCTGTGCTTTGAGCGGTACCGGGAGACCAAAGAGGAAGGGCAGCTCGACAAGGCCATTAAGTTGTTGCAGGACCTGGAGCGGGCCATGCCCCAGCACCCAGAAGCCGCGCGGACCATCAAAAACTGGGAGGCCACCCGCTCCATGGCCAAGCGCCAGGATGCCAAGGCCGGTGACTATCGGTCCCAGCTCGCCAGCGGGGCCGGCGCCAAGAAGGCCGAGGCCATGAACCGCATCATCCGTTCCGCGGAGGATGCCAAGGAAGTGCTCGGCTACCTGGACGAAGACCTGGCCGCCACCCCTGGCGACAAGCAACTGTGGGTCAAAAAGGGCGATATCCTGCTGCGCATCAGTCAGTTGCCGGAAGCCCGTGAGGCCTACCTCAAGGCCCAGGCGCTGGATGAGCACGATTTCACCATCGTTATGAAATTGGGCGACATCGCCATGGCCGAGGCCAAAGCCAAGGTCGATGCCGCTGTGGCCACCGGCCAGGATGCGGGCCCGGCCAAGAAGGAGCGTTTGCAGGTCGAGGTCGCTGAATACCGCCGCCGGGTCGAACGTCAGCCGACCGACATGGGTCATCGCTACCAGCTGGGTATGCGCCTGATCCAGGCCGGTGACATCGATGCTGCTGCGGCCGAGTTTCAGAAGACCGTCGGTGATCCCCGGGTGCGCAAGGGCAGCCATCGCTACCTCGGGTTCTGCTTCGCCAAGAAGAATCTGCTTGATCTTGCGTGCCAGCAATACACTTCCTACCTCTCTTTGACGGAGGACGATCAGGCCGATGAAGCCAAGGAAGTCCGATTCCTGCGTGCCCGTGTCCTTGAGGACGCCGGTAAGAAGGAAGAGGCCTTGAAGGATTACGAGCGCCTGGTTGCCATTGATCTGAGCTACAAAGATGCCGCCGCACGGTTGACCGCCCTGCGTACCGGCTGAACCCATTTCCCGGAACAGGAAGTCCCATGCCCCATACCCGCAGCGCTGCCAAGCGTCACCGCCAGAGCGAAGATCGCCGGATCCAGAACAAGGATCGCACGACCGAGCTCAAGACCCTCAAGAAGCGCGTCCTGCGCGCCGTCCACGACGGCAAGAAGGATGAGGCCGAGACCCTGTACCGTGATCTGAGCAAGCGCCTCGACCAGGCTGCCAGCGTCAACACGATCCACAAGAACACCGCTTCGCGCCAGAAGAGCCGCGTCGCCCTGGCCATCGCCAAGGGTGCCCCGACGGCCGTCCGCGCCGCCCGCGTGATCAAGAAGTAATTTTACGGTCGCCTTCCGGCGACCAGCGTTCAGGGCCCGCGTCCCAGGGCCCTCCGGTACACCCACCGGTCCACGAACACGGAGTACACCATGGCCGTCACCAACGGTCTCAGCACCACCTACGAGGCCACGATCCTCGTCAAGGCCGCCGCCGCGCGCGCCGACTACGAAGGCACCCTCGCCGCCGTCCGCCAGACCTACGAGTCCGAAGGCGCCCAGTTCATCGAGCTCGACAAGTGGGAAGAGCGTCCGCTCGCCTACCCGATCGATGGCGAGACCAGCGCCCTCTACCTGAACGCCTATTTCACCGCCGCGCCGGCCGCGATCGAGAAGATCGAACGCCGCGCCCGCCTCGGTGAGACGATCCTGCGTCAGCTCGTGGTCGCCCGTCCCGGCAAGGCCTTCGAGCGGATCAAGGATCAGCGCGCCAAGGCTGCTGAGAACGCCGCGGCTGCCGCCGCCGCTGCGGCTGCCGCCGCTGCCGCCAACGCGTCCGCTCCTGGGAGCTACGAGGCCTGATCATGGCGCTCAACCTCAACCGTGTCCTCCTGGCTGGAAACCTGACCCGCGATCCGCAGGTCCGCTTCTTCGCCAATGAGCGTGCGGTGGCGGACTTCGGCCTGGCCATCAACCGCCGCACCAAGTCGGCGGACGGTCAGCAGAAGGATGAGACCACGTTCGTGGATTGTGAAGCCTGGGGACGGGACGCCGAATTGATCGGTCAGTACTGTCAGAAGGGCAAGGCCATCTTCATCGAAGGTCGCCTGCGCCTGGATACCTGGGACGACAAGAAGGATGGGACCAAGCGTTCCAAACTGAAGATCGTCGTCGAGCGCTTCCAGTTCATCGACTCTGGAAAGGGTACCGGCGTTGCCGGAGCCCCGTCCGGAGCCGGCGGTGGTTTCGAGGGTGCCGAAGGGGGCGATGAGCCCGCTCCGCGCCCGAGCCGCCCGGCCCCCGCTCCGGCGGCGGCCGATGACGAGCCTCCGTTCTGATATCACCAAATTAACTCAACCAACGAAACAACATCATGAAAACCACGACGGGATTCGGCTCCAAGTTCGGCCGTAACAAGAACCAGAAGCGCCCCAAGCGTCAGAAGCGCGTTGAGGCCCCCAAGCAGTGCCGGTTCACCAAGGAAGGCACCTTCGAGGTCGACTACCGCGACCTGGCCACCCTCGGTCGCTTGGTCTCCAGCCAGGGCAAGATCCAGAGCCGCCGCCGCAATGGCTCGTCCTCGTTCTACCAGCGTCAGGTTCAGCAGGCCGTCAAGCGCGCCCGCTTCCTGGCTCTCCTGCCGTACATCGGCGAGTGAGGAGTACCCTACCATGGCAAAGAAGCACGAAATTCTGCTGGTCGAAGATGTCCTGAAGCTGGGCAGCATGGGCGACGTGGTGAAGGTGTCTCCGGGCTACGCCCGTAACTACCTGTTCACCCACGCCCTGGCCATCCCCGCCTCCGGTGCGGCTAAGCGTCAGATCGAAGTCCTCCGCGAGAAGGCCGCCAAGAGCGACGCCGACCGCGAGGGCAAGGCCCTGGGCCTCAAGAAGAGCATGGAAGGCACGACCATTCAGGTTGCCGCCCGTGTTGCCCACGACATCGAACTGTTCGGTTCGATCGGCACCAAGGAAATCGTCAACGCCCTGGCCAAGGCCGGTGTCGAAGTCGATCCCAAGCAGGTCCACCTGACGGACAAGATCAACCGTCTCGGCGTCTACAGCATCGAAGTCCGCCTCCACAAGAAGGTCGCGGTCACCGTTAAGCTGGAAGTCGTCAACTCCGATCCGAACGCCCTCAGCCTCGCTGAGACCCTGGCGAACTACGAGAAGGAGAAGGCTGCTAAGGCTGCCGCCGCCAAGGCCGCCAAGGAGAACGCTGGCGCCGAAGGCGCGGAAGCCGAAGTCGAGACCAAGGCTGCCGCCCCCGAGAAGCCCGCCAAGGCTGAGAAGTCCGCCAAGGGCGATAACAAGGCCAAGTCGGCCAAGAAGAAGGGTTGATCCATGAAGAAGGACATCCATCCCGCCGTCCGCGAAGTGATCTACCAGGACACCGTCAGCGGTGCCCAGTATAAGGTCCTGAGCGCCATCAAGACCGAGGCCAAGGTCACCGTCGAGGGTAAGGAATACCCCCTCGTCAAGACCGACGTCTCGGCCGCCAGCCACCCCTTCTACACCGGCCAGCAGCGTATCCTCGATACCGCCGGCCGCGTCGAGAAGTTCGGCAACAAGTACGGCGGCAAGTCGTCGCTCACCAGCCTGCTCAAAAAGAAGGTCTGAGTTTAACGACGCTGACGCTGTGCACGACCCGCCGGGATATCCCGGCGGGTCGTGTCGTTGACGGAACCCCAGGGTTTGGACACTCACGACATGTCAGTTCAGGAACCCCTCCTTCGCGCCTACGATTTGAACCTGTCGGGTGACACCCTGACCGTGGTGATCCGCAAGGAGTTCGATTTCGGGAGCCTGCACCAGGACTGGGCTCACCACATCATCCGTCAGCATGGTGGTCCCTTCACCACGGTGGCCATCGACATGGGGCATGTGGGCCTCGTGAGTTCAACGTTTTTTGCCGGACTTATGCAGTTGCACTTTCACTATAAGGGATTGGGTTGCCCGCCGATCCTGCTGGTCAAGCCGGATGTGCGGGTGGTTCGCAATCTCAAGATCATGCGCATGGATACGCTGGTCACCATCGATCCTCGCTGATGTCCACGGATCCGGGGCAGCCCCTGACCATCCGTGGTCGGGAGGCCGACGTGGTATTTCCCAACCGGCTTTTTCTGGCCCCGATGGAAGGCATCACCGACCAGGTGTTCCGCGACCTGATGATCGGAGTCGGTGGTCTCGGCGGAGCGATCACCGAGTTCATCCGCATCAGCGTTAATCCGATTCCGCGCAAAGTCGTGGCCAAGTACCTCGGGCCCGTCCGTGGAGTGGTGCCGGTCGGCATCCAATTCATGGCCGCCGATACGGAACACCTGGCCCAGAGTATCGCCAATGCGGAACCCCTGGGCGCACCGTGGTACGATCTCAATTTTGGCTGCCCCGCGCCGGTCGTCTTCAATAAATGCGCGGGTTCGGCCCTGCTTGATCACCCGGATCGGATGGTGGCCATGATTGGGACGGCGGTCCAGGCCACGGGGCGGCCGGTTTCGGCCAAGATGCGCGCCGGGGTTCGGGATCCGGGTCGCCTGCGGGAATTGGTGCTGGCGGCAGCCCAGGCCGGGGCGGCGATGATCACGCTGCATGCCCGCCTGCGCACCACCTCCTATGAAGAGCCGGCCACCTGGAGTTGGATTGCGGAGGCCCGGGCAGCCCTGGATTCGGCGGGCTATGGCCACGTGCCGCTGGTCGGCAACGGCAGCATTGCTGAGGCCGGCGATGCCCGACGCATGATGGAAACCACAGGCTGCTCGGCGGTCATGATTGGCCGCGCGGCCCTCGCAGATCCCTGGATATTTCGTTCCAGCTTGGGCCGTCCGACCGCCACCCGGGCTGAGGGAGCCGCCTTTGCCCTGGGCTATGCGGCGACGATCCTGGCCGATCGGCCACCCATCGTGGCCCTGAAAAAGCTTAAGCAGATGCTGCGTTGGTACCGTTGTGGCGGGCTGTTTTTGGACTGTCCCGAGGATCGTCAAATCCTGTTGCGGAGTACGGACCTTGAGGTGGTCCTCGACTGGTTCCGGGAGCAGGCGCGGATCAGCGGTTAAGCCTGGTGAGGTTGCGGGTCCACCAGGACCAGGCCCGGTCGATGGCTTGGCGTCGTTCCTGGTCGTTGCGTGCGGCCGCATACCCGAAGTCATCGCCGGCCAATTGTTTCAGGCAGGCTGCCAGAGGCGTTGACTGGGGTTGTTCCAGGAGAGTCAGCAGGACGGGAATGGCCGGCGTGTACCCGAGGGCGGCCAGGGCACGGGCCGTGGCGAGGCGCACCGACTGGTCACCATCGACGAGACCGACCTGCAGGGCGGGCCCGTGGGTCCGATCCTTGAGGCGGCCCAGGCCCAGGGCACACAGACGACGGAGCCGAGGGTCAGGATTCCGGGCCAGGCCCTCGATCAACAACGGGGCGGCGGCAGCGGTGGGGAACAAGGCCAATCGCTGGAGGGCGGCACGGCGAAGGGTCGGATCCTGATCCTTGGCCCGGGCCAGGTGGTCCTCCTCCGAGGCCCCTGAGAGCTGTTCCAAGGCGAGGTAAGCGGTCATCCGCACGTCCTCATTGGGATTCGTCAGGTGCAGACGCAGGGCCAGGACGGCCTGGGCATTCTTAAGCCGCGCACTGCTGAGGGCGGCCTCGATAATTTCGCTATCCGGGGTTCCCGGCTCCAGAAAGGCCAAGAGGTGGCCCGCGAGGGCCGGATCCTGGAGGTCGCCAATCCCCCGCAGGGCGGCGATCCGGCGCTCGGAATCCTGGTGGGTCAAATCCAGAATCAGATCGGCCCGGCGACGCTGCCAGGTCATATCCTGATCCCGGGCGACCTGCAGAAGGTCGACCACCGGGTCTGGCTCAGCTCCCGGCAGGGGGCTCCACAGCAGGGGGGTCAGGGCCAACAAGAAGAGGGCGGAACGACGCATGGAAAGAGCATGGTCCCGGTCCTCGCAGGCCCATTCCGGCAGGTCGGCCCCGGTGGGCGGTGTGTGATGTCGCCGGGCTTGGCACGGATCTGGCGTTGAGCCTGGCAAGGCCCGGCAGAGGTCGAAGGAATCCCCATGCTCAATGCCCTCACCATCAGCCTGTCCGGCATGCGTTCGACCCAGACGATGCTGGATGTCACGGCCAATAACCTGGCCAATAGCGACACTCCGGGCTTCAAGGCGGGCCGGACGATGTTCGCGGACCAGTTGCACAGCCTGAGCCGTGATGCGGTGGCCCCCACCGGCCCGGTTGGAGGGCGCAACCCTGATCAGATCGGTAATGGCACCCAGGTCGCGGCGGTTCA
Organism: uncultured Planctomycetota bacterium; assembly: GCA_903902515.1. Taxonomy (GTDB): domain Bacteria; phylum Planctomycetota; class UBA11346; order UBA11346; family UBA11346; genus CAIUVD01. Next base: position 9,709 of record CAIUVD010000026.1, read on the forward strand.
AACGGTGTTTACCCAGGGCGGCGCTGAACTCACGGGCCGGAATCTTGACCTGATGATCAACGGGGATGCGTTCTTCCAGCTCGCAGACCAGGATGGGGGTTTGAGTTATTCCCGGGTTGGGGCCTTTGGGTTTGATGGTGGCTTTCAGGGCACCTCGCGCCTCGTGGACCTCGTCTCCGGGGGGTTAGTCCTCAACACCCAGGGAGAGGCCATCTCGCCCGTCGAACGGTTGGCCGCCACCCCCACCACCGATCTGGTGATGAACGGCAACCTCCCGCCGGAGGACATCAAGCCCTTGCATGGAAATGCCTTGAGTAGCCTTTTCGGGTTGCGGGCAGAGAACGGGTCGCCGGCCATCGGCTCGACCCCCCTGGCCAGTACCAATCTGTCCCGGGGCGTCGATGCCGCGGTCAATCTCCAGGTATTTGGCACCGCTCCCGATGGGCAGCCCTTTAGCGGGACAGTCAATCTGGGTGCCGGAGCGACCGTCAGCGACCTCATGCAGGGCCTGAATCAGGTCCTGATCCGGACCACACCGGTGGTGGATGGAACCGGGGCGCCGGTGCTGGATGCGGGGGGGCTCCCCCTGACCCGGGATATCGCCTTTGCCCAGGCCTCCATCAGTCAGGGCAGCATCACCATCACTTCGGCCATGGATGGGCAGGACCTCAGCGTGTTCCTCGGCGAACAGCCGGTCCCGGGGGCTCCGATCAGCGACCAGGCGGCCAACACCTGGCAGCACGGGGTGGCCACGGATGTCTTTTCCTGGAATCGGATGCGCCTGGTACCGTCCTCAGTGGAAACGGAGTTGCCGGTCTACACCGCGGATGGCACCGCCCATACCATGAGCGGACGTTGGTTCAGCACGGGCACGGTGACCACGGGCACCGGTCTAGCCACGGATTACCAGCGGACCTGGGATCTGGTCGTCGATGATCCGGTCGGGGCCGGCAATCTCCTCAATCCGGGTTCCGGGACCCTCCGGGGGCTGACCTTTGATGCTAGTGGGGCCTTGTTGTCCAGCCCCGTGGGCACCATTGACTCGACCTGGACCGTCGGCGGAGCCTCGACCGTGACCCTGGATACCTCGGGATTCACCGGCTTCCAGGACACCGGGGTGGCGGATGCCACGGATTATACCGGGTCCCCCGCCGGGCTTTTGCAGGGCGTGTCCATCACCTCGGACGGCTTCGTCCAGGGCATCTACAGCAACGGCAAGACCGTCACCATGTCGGCCACGGACCACCAGATTGGCCTCGCCTCCTTCGCCAATCCGTCGGGCCTGTTGGCCCTGGACCAGAATCGCTTCCAGCCCTCTGGCAACAGCGGTGCCGCCTTCTTGGTGGATCCCGGGACCGCGGGCACCAATACGATCACCGCCGGAGCTTTGGAGGGCTCCAATGTCGATCTGTCTTCGGAATTTACGCGACTGATCATCAGCCAACGCGGCTTCCAGTCGAACTCCAAGGCCTTCCAGACCGCCGACCAGATCCTCCAGGAGGCCAACGGCCTGATCCGTTGACGGCCCTGACCCCGGGCCCAGGGTCCGGCCATGACACGCTGGAACCCCGCTGCACTTCCCGACCGCGC
>CAIUVD010000027.1 GCA_903902515.1 uncultured Planctomycetota bacterium
TGGAAATCACCAGTTTGACCCGCGTGGTGCCGACCTATCCCGACCTGACCTCGGCCCTTTCAGCCTTGGTCCGGGCGGCGATCGCCAAGGGGATCTGAACCGGATCACGGCTCCTGGGGTGGTTCCCGGAAGCGTCCGTGGGCGGCGAGGAAGCGTTCGATGGGGGGGCGGGCCAAGGGCGCGACCCGGGTCAGGAGGTCCCGCGCGACGCCGCGCAAAGCGGTCGGGCTGAGGATCGCCGAACCAAAGACGGCGGCGGTGATCCGGGCTTGGATCATCGGTTCCTCATCCAGGGGAATGCGGTTGGCGGCCTGGGCCGTCAGACGATCAACCAGGAGGGTCAACAACGGGGAATCCGGCTGACGTTCAACCTGGGACAGTACGGCGCGGATAATCATCGGATCCTGGGAACGGGCGGCCAAAGGCCGCCACCGCAGCTCCTCGGTGCCCGCATGGGCAAACCAGCGCAGCAGGGCATCCCGCCGCAGGCCGGGGGGCAAACGGGCCAGAAGGCCCCATTCCTCACCCAGGAACTCGACATCCGCCACTAATCGCCGGGCCAGGGCCCGGGCGGCGGGGCCGGGCACCCGTTCCCCATCCTTTTCCGCCAGTTGGAAAAGTTCCGCGAGGGTCCAATCCCCCTTGGCCAGTTCCGCCCGGGGAATCTGCAAGGCTTCCAGGCACAGGGATTCCTGTTGGAGTTCGTCCCGGGTTTCAGTGGCCCGGCCAGCCCGCCATTGTTCCAGCAGCGCGGCCCCGGCCCCGAAGCCCCAGCCAGGCCCGGCCTTGGCGACTCCGTCCTCGGCGGCGTCGGTCCAGGTGTACTTCAGGGCACGATCCTCCCGGGTCAGGGGCTGGAGGACCAGGGTGAAGAATCGGGGAGTTACCACCAGGCCGACGAGGGACGGCTCATCCAAGGGCAGGGCGATTTCCCGGGGGAGGCCGACACAACCATCCCCGGTCGCGGCCACCTGGACATAACGAGAACCGCCCGCCCGGGGTGCGAGGTGGCCCTTGGCATTGGTGTCCAAGGGTTCCGACAAAAAACCCGAGGGACTGCCGCCGGCGAGAATAAGGGGCACGCCACTGCGGGAGGTCTGGGCCAGGATGGTCCGCAGGGCCAGCACCTCCCGGCGTTCCCGGGGGGCCAGCAGGCCCAGGTCCCAAAGATCCACGGTATCGCACAGGATTTTCCACGGACGTTCCATGCGGCCCAGGGTCAGGGCCGGTGGCTCGTGGGGATCCAGGATGGTGATGCCGAGGGGGCCCCAGGACAGGCCCTGGGACCAGGCCAAATCCGGGGTTCCGACCAGGGCCCGTAGGGCGGGCGTGGCCGCCGGTGCGGTGATCAGCAGGGGAACCTGGGATTCCCAATCGCTGGTGCCGATTTTCCGCTCCAGGCCGGCCCCGATCAGCAACACCGCCTGAACTGGGCCCCCCAAGCCCGGGGCCAATCGATCCAGGTCCTGACGGGACGGATAATTTCGGGCCCCCGCCACCGCCAGACGCACTGGCTGGAGGGGGTTGAGGGGGGGGCGAGGAATGGGAATGATCCGGGAGCCGATGACGAGGTCCGTGATCCCTGCGGGTACATGCCAGACGGCGGTCACCAGGGCAGATTGGCGCTCCTGACCCCGGTCCAGGGTCGCCAGATCGACGGCGCACCGCAGGGGCGTCCCGCCGGAACGAACCGGCAGGGCCCGCAGGCGTTCCGCCGTCACCGGAGGCACCAACAGGAAGCCGATCCGCACGCCTCCGGCGGGGTCGGCGATGCACCACGGCCCGGCCGCTACGCCTTCGGGACCCAAGGGATCGGCCTCGACGCCGACGAGGGCGGTCATGAGGCAAAAGAGGACCAGGGATCGGGGCATAGCCAAGCAAAGCATGCCGCATGCCAGGGCTGGGCTAGGCACCTTACATTTCGTCAAGAGTTCCTACGGGCCCCGGGCTAGCGCCTGGACAACTCCAGAGGAATCTGCTTGAACACCTGGAGCACCCATGCCCTACACCATTGGTTATGACTACGGTTCCGAATCCGGCCGTGCGGTTCTTGTCGACGTCGCCACGGGCCGCGAAGTGGCCAGTGCGGTTTTCCCGTACCCCCATGTGGTCCTCGACAAAACCCTGCCCGACGGCACGCCCCTGGGCCACGACTGGGCTCTTCAGCACCCCGCCGACTACCTGGCGGTTCTCGAAGTCACGACCAAGCAGATTCTGGCTGAATCGAAGGTCGATCCCACCGAGATTATCGGCATCGGGACGGACTTTACGGCCTGCACCGTCCTGCCGACCCTGGCCGATGGCACGCCCCTGTGCCTGACGGATCGCTGGAAGGGCAATCCCCACGCCTGGATCAAACTATGGAAACACCACGCCGCCCAGCCCTGGGCGGATCGCCTCAACGCGGTGGCCGCCGAGCGTGGCGAGCCGTGGCTGGCGGAATACGGCGGCAAGATTTCCTCGGAATGGCTGTTCCCCAAGGTCGCCCAGGTGGCCGATGAAGCCCCTGAGGTCTACGACGCTGCCGCCAAGTTCATCGAGGCTGCCGACTGGATCGTGTGGCAGCTGACCGGGGTCGAGTCCCGCAATGCCTGCACGGCGGGCTACAAAGCCATCTGGTCTGCCGAGCGCGGTTTCCCCAGCCGGGACTTCTGCCAGGCCCTCCACCCGAAACTGGTCAACCTCGTCGATAAGCTCGGCACCCCCGTGCCCCTCGGCCGCAAGGCCGGCGAATTGACCCCGGCCATGGCCGCCCGCATGGGCCTGCGCCCCGGCATCGCCGTGGCCGTCGGCAATGTCGATGCCCACGTCAGCGTTCCGGCCTGCGGCATCGGCGGCGCGGTGGGCTACGGCGGAGCCAGCGCCAATGGCGTCCTGGTGGCGATCATGGGCACCTCGTGCTGCGACATCCTCTGCGGACCCGAGAAAAAAGTCGTGCCCGGCATGTGTGGCGTGGTCAAGGACGGCGTGGTCCCCGGATCCTACGGCTTCGAGGCCGGCCAGTCGGGCTTTGGCGATCATTTCGCCTGGCTGTCACGCTTCCTGGGTGCTGGCAATCCCGGGCACGCCACCCTGGAGCAGGAAGCCACGGCCATGGGCCCCGGTGGCTCCGGCCTGCTGGCCCTCGACTGGTGGAACGGCAACCGCTCGGTGCTGGTCGATGCCGACCTCACGGGGCTGATGCTGGGCATGAACCTCCAGACCACTCCGGCCCAGGTCTATCGGGGCCTGATCGAGGGCCTGTCCTTCGGTCTTCGCCAGATCATCGACACCTTCGACCGCCACGGTGTCCGCATCGACCGCATTGTCGCCTGCGGCGGCCTGGCGGAAAAGAACCGCCTGTTCATGCAGACCGTGGCGGATGTCACGGGCCGGACCATCCAGGTGGCCCGCAGCGCCCAAACCCCCGCCGTCGGCAGCGCGATCTTCGGCGCCGTCGCCGCCGGGAAGGCCCGGGGCGGCTGGGATACGGTGGAGGCCGCCGCCCAGGCCATGGGCGGCCTGAAGGACCTCGCCTTCACCCCGGATCCGGCCACCAAGCCGGTCTATGACCGGCTGTTTGCGGAATACCGGACCCTGCACGACTACTTCGGCAAGGCCAACCCGGTGATGAAGACCCTGAAGGCGATCCGTCAGGGCTGAGGGGGTCGTCCCCGGGAAGCCAGATCGAGGACCACGTTCACCGTCAAGATCAGAACGATGGCCGCCAGCAGGGCGAACAAGAGGGCCGGGATCCACCCCAGCGCCATCTGGTGATGACCATACCAGGTGGCGCTGGGGAACCCCAGCCAGAACAGCAGGTGGTTTCCTAATTCACGAAACGTCACAGGGAGGCATGAATCCGCTTGAGGGCCCGCACGGTGTAACTCGTCACCAACTGGGGCAGGCCTTCGGCCCAGCGATCGGCGTCATTGACCCAGAATACGCCGGTGCCGTTGGTCGTCGGCTTAGCCTTGGCCTTGATGGTGGCAAAGAGGTCGGCCTGCCACGCCGCCTTGCGGCCATCCGGCAGGGTCACGGGACCATGGTCGAGAAGATCAAAGGTCTTGGCCATGGCGCCGTAATAATAGTAGAGGCCCTGGCTTTCCTTGCCCTTGGGCATCCCCGGATTTTGGTCGAACTGGTAATTTTGAGAGACCCAGCCCAGGGCTGCGGTCACCCGCGGGTCATCCTTCCCAAGATCCATGGCGATATAACTGCTGATCAGGGCGTAGGTCATGGAACCGTAACTATCCATACGCGCCGGGGCAGCCCCACCCTTGGCCGTATCCCAGGAACCGCCGGCCTTGCTCTCATCCGGGGCATAGACGGCGCCGCCATCGTTGCCGGCCCACGGCAGCTTGTTTACGGACGACAGGTTTTGACAGCGTTCCAGGAAGGCCAGGGCCTCCTTCATGCGCGGGTCATCGGCCTTCACGCCCGCCGCCTTGAAGGCGTTGATGGCGTAGGAGGTGTTGGACAGGTCCTCGTGGCCCGCACCCTTGGATCCATAGCCGATGCCGCCCCGGTTGGGGCTCTCGGCATTGGTGTTTTGAAGCCCGAACAGGAAGTCCCGGGCCTTGGCAATCGTCTCCGCATCCCCGGCCTTGGCGGCGGTCAGGGACAGGATGCCGAGGCTGGTGCAGTAGTTGGCGAGGCCCTCACTGGGGTCCTGGATCGACCCATCGGGCTGGCGGAAACTGAGGATCATGGTCACGGCCGCCGCGACTCGGGGGTCCTCCGTACGGATGGCCTTGGGTTCGTTGCCCAGGCTCTCCACCGCCAATTGAGTGATGCCGAGGGTGAATTTGGCGCCCGGAACGAGGGCTCCGGACGGTTGGGCATTGGCCAACAAGAAGGTCTGGCCCTGGTCGATCAGGGCCTCGACGTCGGCTTTCGAGGGAAGTTCCGCCGCCAGCACAACGCCAGCGACCACGAGAAGGGAGCAGGTACGGAGCATGGGTGACCTTAGTAACGGAGGGTGGTGGCAAGGATAGCGTTGAGGCCGGTTCCGTCGATGCCGGAGCCCGGATCCCGATAGGAAACATCGCCCAGATTTTCGACCGCCGCATCGACCCGGATGCCGCCGCCCGCCGACTTCCAACCTGCCTTGAGGTCGCTGACGGCGTAACCGGGCATGGCCCCCGCATCGCCACCCTTGGCCGCGAAGGTGGTATGACGGACATCCGTGGCATCGCCGGGATTCACCTCGTCATAGGCCGCCGACCAGCGGACCTGGGCCAGGAGGTACCAGGCCGGGGAGGGCTCATAGCGCAGGCCAAAGCTGCCCCAGATGCGATTGGCACGGGAAATATGGACCTCCTCCACCGCCTTGCGGCCGTTGACCACCGTCGGTTGCTCGGCCTCGCCGGTCACGGCGCTAGCCGCCTGGATCACCGCCAAACGCTGCCCAACCGGGAGGTGGATCGGCAGCCCCAGATCGTGACCGATTTCGATACCGGCAAGCTGACCTTTTTCCGCATTACCAACCGTGGCGGTATCGGCCGCGGTGATCGAGCCGTCGCCGTTGGTGTCCTGGTATTGGGTCTGGATCAAGTCGCTGATGGTGGTCACGAAGAGGGCGATGGAGGCGTGGTCGCGGCCGTCCTGCCACTTGCCGCCGATTTCGTAGGTCAGGCTTTTTTCGGGCTTGAGGTCGGCGTTGGGAATCGAGGTGGTGTTGGCGCTCGCCCGGGTCGTGAGGCCCGCGAGGTTGGTCAAGTTCGGCGCCCGGAAGCCTTGGCTGACGCCGCCATAAATGGTGGTGTGAACCAGGGGGTGCCAGCCCAGACGAAGTTCCCCGGTGGGCGCACTGACGGCTTTGGAAAACCGATCGGACTCCGTGAAGGCCGTCCCGGTGGGAGCCGCCAGATAGCGAGATTTGGTGGCCTCGAAATCCCAGTGGACTCGGGTCAGGCGCACACCGCCCACCAGTTCCCAATCCGACGTGATCAACCATTGATCCTGCAAAAACACCGCCTGGCTGTCGTAGACCGCCCCATCGGGCACGGTGGCGTTCACCGCCGCCGACTGGTCAGCCGTGGTCGAGAGGGTTTCCGTCCCCGGGGTCAGCACTCCCGCAGCGGTGCGGTAGCGTTGGAAGTCCGTGGTCGTGACGTCCCGGTACCAGGTGCCGCCGAGGGTCGCTTGATGGCTGCCGAACGACTTGCCGACCTGGAGGTCCACGCCCCGCGTCTGGATGCGATTCTGGTTCTCCCGGCGACGGTAGCGGTCATCCGCCGTGCTGGCGTTGTTGTTGCCGGCCTGCAGATCCTCGCGGATCTCCTCTTCATACCAATCGTGGTACCACACGGTGGTCTGGAGGCGGGCGATCTCGGCGGCATTGCCGATGACATGACGGCCGTGGAGGTAGTTGAAGGTCTGCTCGTCAAATTCCCGGGAAATGTCCGACGGCCGAGTCGCCGCACCGGTGTTAATAGTCCGTCCGCTATTCTCGCTATACCCATCAGCCCGGGGGGCATCAAACTGGCGAGTCCGGCCCAGGGACAGTTCCAGGCGTTGGCCTGGAAGTTCCGTGAAGGCGAACCGGGCCGCTCCATCGGACTGGCGGTAGCCGCTATTCGGAATGTCCCGATCCCCAGCGGCATCGAAAAACAGGTGATCCCCGGCATCCTTGCCACCCCGGCGGTCGTGGGTGGCGGTGTAGCCGCCCTCCAGGGTATAGGCGATGCCGCCTTTCAGCAGTCCATCCAGTCCGCCCGATGTCCGGTAGCCATCGGCATAGTCCCCGCGCCCACTGATCCACGGCGAGGCCACCGCCGTCACCCCTCGCCCGGCGGGGGCCAGCCGGAAGTCCACGGCCCCGGTCAGACCATCCGATCCTTGGGTCACCCCCGAGGTGCCGAGGACAACATCGATCCGTTCGATGCTGTTCGGGGGCAGCAGGGCGGAATACTGGTTCGGCCCGCTGCGGTTCATGGCATGGTTCATGCGAACCCCATCAAAAAGCAGGAGGGTTTGCTCCCCCGTCAGCCCGCGCAGAAAGGGACTGGCCTGGTTGCCGGCAGTCCGCTGAACAAACACCGCCGGGGTCACCGCCAGGGCATCGACGGCCTTGGCCCCGGCCTCCCGCTGATACGTATCGCCGGACACCTGATAAATGGTGAAGGGTTGGTCCACCGCCGCCGCCTCCAGGCGCGTCACGCCGATGGTCAGGGTGGTATCTTCGGCGACCAGAGCGGCCGCCAGCATCAGGAGGGTGGAGGAGCGCATCATGACCGACTAAGGTAGGCAGGATGAAGACTGGCGACCAGTCCCGTCGGATGTCCAGGGCATCGACAGGCCCCCCCAGTGCCTGTCGATCCCGTGATCAGGTGACCCGGTTCAGTCCATTCAACGCCGCCACCCGGTAGGCCTCAA
>CAIUVD010000028.1 GCA_903902515.1 uncultured Planctomycetota bacterium
GGGGGCTCAAGGGCGGTTTTGGGCAAGCTGAAGTTGGGATGTGCAAATTTCTGATAATATTCCTTATACGTATTCCAGATCGGCTCAACGGAAGCCAATCTGGATCGCCTGAAACCCCACCCAGCCAACGAATGCCGCGCTATCCTGCCACGTCCCACAAGAGCTCATCCGCCTGCGGACGCTCCAGCCAGGTCGCGCAAAGTTCCACATGTTCCCTGGAAACTGGGAAGGTATCGGGCGGCAAGGCCGCGTTCCGCGCCTCGACCCGTCTCACGAGCTCCTGGATAGGCGGGTCGAGGAAAACCAGTTGAGCTTGCGCCCCTGCCGCCCTTGCCCGCGCCCGCGCTTCATCCCGATCGGACCGGTGGAAGAAGCCAAAGTCCAAGACCACATCACTCCCCAAGCGCAGCACTCGCTCGGCAACGTCAAGCTGGACCTCAGTGACAGCCTCACGGCGCTTGAAGTCATATCCATCGCCGACGATCCGAGACATCCAGACGTCGGGAGACAAAACCAACGCGGGTCGCTCGCGCTCCAGGCGGTGGGCCAGGGTCGTCTTGCCTGAACCCGGCAAGCCCATCATCATGAAGAGTGTCGTCATTTCGTGGGATCCCGTGTTCTGAGGCCAACCAAATCAGGTCAATGAGGGCGAGGCAGACCCTGTAACGCGGGTATACGATCTACGGGCGCAGGATCGAGGCAACCCGGAATGCTCATTGTTTTTGCAGGGCTACCTGGGACCGGCAAGACCACTGTTTCACGTTCAGTCGCAGGTGAGCTCGACGCCATGTACTTGCGCGTCGACACAATCGAGCAGGCCATTATCGGTGTGTTCCCGACCATCGATATTGGCCCTGCTGGATATAGCGTCGCAAATGCCATAGCAGAAGCCAACCTCAAGCTCGGTCGTCGCGTTGTTGTGGATTGCGTGAACCCGGTCTTCGAAAGCCGGCTGGCTTGGCGAGAGGTCGCCGCCCGGACATCGGCTCGGTTGATTGAGATTGAGATCATCTGCTCGGACCGCCTTGAGCATCGTCGCCGTGTTGAAACACGCGAAGCCGACATTCCGGGCCATACGCTACCTTCATGGGAGGCTGTGGTCGCGCATCGATATGAGGAGTGGGACCGGCCTCGGTTAATCATCGACACGGCGTCGGGGAGTCCGGCATCCGCGGTCGCCGCAGTACTGGCTGAAGTGTCGTCCCTGCCCCACCAGCTGTAGAGGTTGGGACAGTCAGCTCCCGACGACTCCAGGGGCCAAGAACCTGCATTTTCGGTAATCGAGCACTCTCACGATCCCGCGCGCGCTGGGGGTTGTAACCTCTTGCCCCCGTTGCGCTTCGGCGAGAACCCGCATCAAAAACTTGCGATCTAACAGATCGCACCGACACTCCCGGGGGTCTTCCACACCCGAGAGCCCCCGCAATGACACCCCTCCCCAAGACCTACGCCTGGCTGAGCCGCATGGAGCCCCTGCCGCGGATGATCTCCGCCGCCCTGGCGGAATTCGGGGTCCGCGAGACCTCTGGCGCTGCAAAC
>CAIUVD010000029.1 GCA_903902515.1 uncultured Planctomycetota bacterium
CCGCCGTGACAGGGCGGCGCTCTAACCAACTGAGCTACCAGGCCAAATATCAAACCACATAAAGTGGTGGGCGATGCAGGATTCGGACCTGCGACATCCTCGGTGTAAGCGAGGCGCTCTAACCGCTGAGCTAATCGCCCGGACGGCCTTACGATCACCAGGCCTTTTGCGAGGCTTTCGTTATCGTTGTGGGGCGGGAGTCTGGAGGGAAAGTCAGGTTGGCAAGAGGGAACTTTTGGTGGGGCGTTGGATGGGGTCGTGCCTCATTCAGCAATGATTTGCCACCCCCGGCACCCTTGACGGTGGTGGGGCGGTGTTATCCCACTACATCCCCGCTCTGTGGTGGGTCCAAGGAGTTTTTGTGGCCGATGAGGTCCTCCGCATCAGTGACGGTGAATCCCACCTGAGGATCGTGGATCCGGTGCAGGGAGCGGTCTTGGCGCCATTGATCGAAATCGGTTCCGGCGGGGCCTTTTCGAGCGTGGCCCGTGCTTTCGAGACCAATGCCTACCTCGATGTGACCGTGGCGCTCAAGGGGCAGGCCCCGCGACAGTTTTTTGCCAACGTGGTCTCCAGCGGTCCGGCCGGTTTGCGCCTCGCGTGGATGCATATCGATCCTGGTGAGCAAACCCGTCTCCGCGCGCTCATTGAATCCTATCGTAGCCAGTCCACTGATGGCGGATCCCGCACCCGTCGGATCCTTAAGCCCTCGGCCCTGCCGGCGGCACCCGTGGCCGCCCCAGCGGAGTTTACCCCGTTTTCGGATGCGGAACCCGTCGCTCCGGCCCAGCCTACGCGGGTCGGCACCCGTCGGGTCCTCAAGCCATCGACCCTCGGGACTTTGGGCGCTCCCAAGCCGGACCTCGTGCCGGAGGATGGGGAAATCCAGGAGGAATCCCAGGCCCAACAGGTGGTGCTGGCCCCGACGGACCGCTTTGTGCAGATGCGGGATTTGCACGAGCCCAAGACACCGGCCTCCTCTCCCGCCGACGAAGCGGCGTCAGGGTCGGCGCAAGCGCCAGCCGTCATCCATCCGGTTGTGACGGCCCCCGAAGAGCCCGCTGACCGTCCCCGAGGAACCGTCATGGGCCAGGATGGCCGGATGGACATCGGTGCGACCATCCGCAACAAGGCCAAGACGGTGCGGGCCAGTGAGCTGGCGGCTCGCCATGACAAGGTCCGTGTCCTCAACATGGCCACCATCAAGGCCTTGATTCAGGAAGCCGTTGAGGAAGCCGCTGGCCACCTGACCCGAGCCCTTAATGAGGCGGATCGCAAGCGACTTTTGGAGGAAGCCGAGGAATCTTTCCAGGAGCGCCTCAAGGCCTTCCAGCTGGAAAAGGCCGATGCCGATGAGCGGGCCAATAAGTTGCATGAGCAACTGAGCCAGGCCCAGCGTCTCCTGGAAGAGGAGCGGAAGCGCACCATCTCGGCGGACCAGTTCACCGTTTCGGCGGCGGGCATGGACGAGATGGAGGCCAAGTTCCAGAGGATGGTCGAGCGTTCGGCCGCCGAAGGCAAGGTCAGCCCCTCCCTGTTGGAAGAATTGCGCAAAGCCACCAGCCATGTGCTGGACGAGGAGCGTCAGCGCATCCGCGAAAAGGAGATGCAGGCCCAGAACGACAAGATCGCGTTGCTGGAAAAGAAAATCGGCCGTCTGGCGGGCAACCTGGAAGCCGCGGAACGCCAGCGCGATGAAGCCCGGCATCTTGCTCAGGCCCTGGAGGCCAACGCCGGTTCGGGCCCGGTGGATGTCGAGCGGATTAAGAACAAGTTCAAGACCGGCCTCGACCAGGCCGACCCGTTGAAGGCCGCCAAGCTCGCGGCCATGCGCGAACTGATGGAGTCCAATCGCGAATTGCGTCGGCAGTTGGGGATTGCCCTCAATCCCGTGGTGGCCCCGGCGGCAACGGCCCCCGTGGCTGCCCCGGCGGAGCCCGAGCCGGTCCCTGTTCCTGTCCCTCCTGAAGAGCCTATCGCTGAAGCCTCTTCCTCCATCAACGAGGAAGAGGCGATCCCCGAGGAGGATCCTGACGATCTCCCTTGGACGCCCGACGCGCCGACGGAACCCGCAGCAGAGGGCGATGGTCTCGTCGGTGGCATCAAGCGCATCCGCAGTTTTGCCGCCAAGCCGCCGCCTCTCCTGGAAATCACCATCGAGGAAGATCCAGCGGAGCCTGAGGATGGCACCGCTGAAGTGGCCGAGGTTAATCCCGACGACGAGATCTGGGAACCGCCGGCCGTGACCACGCCCGATGAGTCCGAGGCCGAGGTCGGGGGCATCAAGCGGATCCGCTCCTTTAAGGCCATGGCCCCGCCGCCCCTCGACCCTCGGTGAGCGTGGCATACGCCATGGCCATCCTTCCCTCCTCATCCTCTTCTTCACCATCCACCTGGCGCGACAACGCGCCGTCAAATTGACCAAACCCCGGAGAACTCCATGTCGGACATCGTCTACCTCGGTATCGACCTCGGCACCAGCCGCACCTCGATCGTCACTTCCACCGGCTTCCGTGAGACGGTCTGGTCCTACGTCGGTTACCCCAAGGACCACGTCGCCCGGAACAAGAAGTTCGGCGGTCGTGACATCATCTACGGTAAGGAAGCCCTCGAAGGCCGCATGGCCCTTGATCTGTACCGCCCGATGGCCGGTTCCGCGGCCAAGCAGAAGGGCGCCACCGATGACGCCAAGCGTAAGCTGGCCGTGAAGCACCTGCTCGAGCACGTCGTCGACCTGGCGAAGATCCCCAAGGGTGCCACCGTCTACGCCATGATTGGTGCTCCCGCCGAGGCCAGCGTCGAAGGCAAGGCCACCATCCTGGAAGCCGCCAAGGATTGCATCGACTCGGTGATCATCTGCTCCGAGCCCTACGCGGTCGCCTACGGCCACGACTTCATCGACAATACTCTGGTCATCGACATCGGTGCCGGCACCACCGATCTCTGCCGTCTCCACGGCACGATGCCCAAGCCCGAAGATCAGCGGACCCACGAGATCGCCGGTGACTTCATCGACCAGGAGCTGGCTCGCCTGCTGAAGGAAGCCAAGTGGCGCAAGGAAAACGCCGGTACCCTCAATGAGCGCTGGGTCAGCGATGCCGCTGGCGAGCCCGTGGCTTGCCAGTTCTCCATCAACATGATCCGCAGCTTCAAGGAGAAGTTCTCCTCCGTGTCCAAGAATATGGACCGGGCGATGGTCGAGATGCCGGTGGCTGGTAAGCCCCAGAAGTTCGACATCACGTCGATCGTCTATGGTGCCTGCTATACCATCGTTCCGCCGACCGTTGCGGACCTTGAGGACCTGATTGCCAGCTACGATCCGGAATTCCAGGAACAGATGCGTAACAACATCCTCCTGGGCGGTGGTGGCTCCCTCATCAAGGGTCTGGGTCTGGCTATTGAGGAAGCCCTGTCTGAGTACGGCGGCGGCAAGGTCACCACGGATGAAGAGCCCCAGTTCGCTGGCGCTAACGGTGCCCTGAAGTTTGCCCTCGGCATGCCCGAGGAATTCTGGCAGGAATTCAAGAACACCCGTTCAGCCCACGGCTGATCGTTCGCTTCAGATGATGAGCATCACGGCCCGCCGGTTTTCCGGCGGGCCGTGATGTTTTCATGGAGAGGCGGGTTTGGCAGTGATCTCGACCCGGAGGGGATCGCCAGCCCGGATGGCCTGGATGACGGCGAGATCCTTGGGATTGGTGATGCGCCCGAAGACCGTGTAGCCGCCGTCGAGGTGGGGGGTGGCGTCGCAGGTCAGGTAGAACTGGCTCCCGGCGGAATCCAGAGCTGCACTACGGGCCATGGCCAGGGTTCCGGGAAGGTGTTTTTCTGGATTACGGGCCCCAACTTCCGCGGGAATGGTATAGCCCGGTCCGCCCGTTCCCGGCATGCCCGCCGGGCCACCGGGACGGGTGGTGGGATCACCGCCCTGGATCACAAATCCCGGTACCACGCGGTGAAAGGTCGTGCCGTCATAGAATCCGGAGCGGGCAAGTTTGACAAAGTTCGCGACGGAGTGCGGTGCGGTGGCGGGGAACAGGGTCACCGGGATGGGGCCCCGTGGCGTATGGATCGTGGCGCTGGTCCACTGCGTGGCCTGTTGGATCTCCTCCGTCGTCGGGGCCACGGGAGAGGGGATGTCCGCCGCTTGGAGTGTCAGGGTGAGAAGGAGGGGGGCGCAGTAACGCAGCATGAGGGTTCCTTGAGCAAGTGTTGAACTGTCAA
>CAIUVD010000030.1 GCA_903902515.1 uncultured Planctomycetota bacterium
CTGGAATCCATCGATATAATTATCGCAAATTTTGAAAAAATCATCCTTTTCCAAATGAATTTGTCTTAGACCATTAACAAGTGTCGGATTTGAAATATAGCGCATGCTTATAATTCTCTTTGTGATATACGCCAAGGCAGACGACAGTAGCCTCAATGCTCCTTGGTCGTTCTTACATGCCGTGAAAATAGACATCGCGTTGGAAATGATATTATCTTCTGCACCTTCGCTGCCTATCAACATCAATAAAATATCATTGTCTGCAATTGTTTGCCCAACGAGCCAACTCCTAATCAACGAGTCCGGATACCCTTCTCCCTTCAGGTGTTTTATGACAAGGTCATTTGACGAGAGCGTGCCCTCGCCTTTAGGAACCGATCCCTGTGTATTAGGCAATTCGGGGGAAGACATGGGTAAATCCTTGTATTAGGTTAATTGCAGGCCTCGGAAAATCAACCTCGTTTTTCACTGAAGCTTCAAAGAAGCCTCTCTTCAATGATGCAGATATCAAGCACATCAGTACGTAGTTAACGGCAGGTTACCACAGGAAAAAGAGCATAGCATGCGCGCGCCATCTGATTCGTACAAGGTCAGCATAAATTGGCGCCAATTTTTCAACTTAGAGTTTATTGATCCATGACTGCACGTGTCAAATAAAACGACTGTAGACAAGACGGTCTTCCAGGGCACATGACGCAATTGGTAATCACATTTGCCTGCCCCTCCGAATGTGTTCATGGGGTTAGGGTTGACCCTGGCGATTCCCATTTGGAGCAAGCTTGGCAAGCAGGGCCCCGCGAATGACGACGATGCCGATTCTGCGATGTTCCAGAAAGCGCGGGATGTTGTGAAGGCGGAGTTGCGGTGACGCATCGTTTGCAGCATCGATGATATCGCTGCGGCTAGGGCCTGGACGACAACGGCGATGGCCTCGCGGGCGATGGCCTGGCTGAAATTGCCTGCTTTAGTGGCGGCCAGAAGGCCGTCGATACCAGGTTGGTCGACCCACACGACTTTGTTTGGAGAGTCCTGGAAGTCGAACGCCACGCTGTCTACTGCCATGTTTGTACGTTCGACGCGGCCGGACTGGATGGTGATGAGGTGGCATCCACCAACTTTGACCCGCATGAAGGAACGGAGAGAGGCGGAAGACGATGAGGCTTTAGGTCCAGATCAGATCCGCTGTGGCATATGCAATAATTAGAGATGACCTCCACAAAAGCTTGGATGGGGATGCTCAAGATATGCATCTGACAATGGGTACAGAACTTCATATCCGTCACAAAGAATACCGGGACTACCCATGACGGCCCAGATCTGGATCGGCTCTGGCATCCGTCCATGGGGCATGTACGCGGATCAGGGAGGACGGCCGTCCAATTCCTTTCGCCGGAGGCGATGGGTGGACACGACAACAACATGGACACCATCTCCGTGAAGATGCAAGTGTACTCGGCCTTATATTTGGTCATCTTGTCCCTTTTCTCAAAGGAATAGCCACGATGTTTTCATTCCAGTTACGGCTTCCCGGTGACTCTCCTTTAGTGACCAAGGTCCATGCAGATTTGTCCGAAGCTGACTCCGTCGTCATCTGCTCACCTTGGATCGGAGAACCAAATCTGTGCGCGGCGCTGGTCAGCCTAAGCAACGACGACATACCGGTGACCGTCTATACCCAATTGTCCAATCCTGGGTCAGATCCGAATTGTTTGACGCAGTTGTTGGAAGGGGGTGTCACGGTTCGGGTATGGGGTACAAACCTTGCGGAGACGTTTCATCCCAAGGTGTATTTCCTGACCGGAGAAGATGGGGGGATTGCGTGGATCGGGAGTGCCAACATGACGCGGAATGGGATGCATCGGAATATCGAGTCGATGATTCGTCTGCAATTGGAGGATGATGAGGTCCATCGTTGGACTCAGGAGATGGAACGGCTGGACCCCTACTGTGACGATCTCACCGAAGGCATGATCGACACTTATCGCGCGGCGATGCGGCATATCGCCGATGCGGAAGCATTGATGGAGGAGTCGACGTCCGTCGCCGGATTCCGATCGATTGCTCCTGTTGCGGTGGATCCCATCGCCCCAGGTGACTCGCCCTTGATGCGGTGGGCGTGGAACGACTACTACATGGCAATCATCAGTGATGAGGATCGGAAAGCGCAGGCGGAAGGAATAATCGATACAATTGGCACGATACGAGGCGTCCTGCGTACTCGGCCCCCGTGGACCCAGGATAATCTAGATGTGATATTCGGCGTTCACGATGGCTTCCTCGGCGATCTCAGTCGGAACCTGAAGCCAGATGAAGATCACTGGAAGTTTCCTAGGGTGCAGGAAGCCCTACATGAAATCTGTATAGCTCCCATGTTTTGGGGTAGTCGACCGCAGGATGCCATGGATGGGTTCCTGGCATTAACGGCGCGGCCCAAAATCGGGTGCTCAACCGCGAGCAAATTCGGTGCCATTCTTGCACCTGACAGCCTGTGTGTCGTTAATAAGAAAAGCAAAGAACGTGCGGGGATTCTGGCAGGTCGTGGAGATGTCGATGCGTCGAGTGAGGCATTTGCGGGATATCGATCGTTCCATGAACGGATCTGGACGACCCCCTGGTACACGTCGAAGGAACCTAGCGATCCACAGGAGCGTCGTTTTTGGTGCCACCGAGTCGCCATTCTTGATGTTTTTCTGGCAGATTTCATGGATGCCCCAGAAATTGATCACCCATGAGAGACGTCTATTCCATTTGGTGACAACGGTCCGCGATCCGTTCATCTATCCGATCTTGCCACTCCGAACCTTCGCTCCCCATGTCCATGATACGTCTGCTTCATACCTCCGACTGGCACCTCGGCGCCACCTTTCATGGCCATCCCCGGGATGACGAGGAGGACCTCGCCCTGGACGGGGTGGTCGCAATCGCCCGCGAGCAGTCCGTGGATGTGGTGATCGTGGCCGGAGACGTCTACGATACCTCCAATCCACCGGCCACCGCAAGTCAGAGGTTCTTCCATACCCTGCACCGTTTGGTGACCGAGGCAGGGGTGGGGACGGTGGTGGTGATCGGCGGCAATCACGACCAGGGCCTGCGCCTGGAGGCGCCCGCACCCTTCCTGGCGAGCCACCGGGTCCTGGTCCGCGGCCACCTGCCACGCAGCGTTGATCCCGCTGATACAGTGGTGCCCCTCCACGATCGCCAGGGTACTCTGGTCGCCTGGGCAGCCCTGGTGCCCTACCTGCGGGAGTCGGATCTGATTGGCGCTGTGGATGGCCCCACAGTGGATGGACCGACTGCCGAAGGTGAATCCACCGTTGGCACCCCGATCGCCCACGAGGATGCCCTGCTAACCGCCACTGCCTCCCGCCTGGGCGCCATCGGTCAGGCCTTGGCGAGACAGGCGGGGACC
Source organism: uncultured Planctomycetota bacterium (assembly GCA_903902515.1). GTDB lineage: Bacteria > Planctomycetota > UBA11346 > UBA11346 > UBA11346 > CAIUVD01. Next base: position 3,410 of record CAIUVD010000030.1, read on the forward strand.
CTGCCGCGTATCGTGGTTCACCACGCCTTCGCCGCCGGTGGCACGGTAGGTACCAGCGAACGGCCGGTCTTGGGCGAGGTCATCGTCGGCCGGTTGTCCCGCTGCGATCTGACGCCATTGGCCGACGGCTGTGCCTATGTAGCCCTGGGGCACCTCCACCGGCCCCAACGGGTTGGCGGCCGAGACCACTGGCGCTACTGCGGCAGCCTGCTGCCGATGGCCATGGATGAGGTAAGCGCCACACGCAGTCTACTGCGAGTGGACCTCGACCGCGCTGGACAGGCCCCGGCTCAGGTGACGCCGGTGAACCTGCCAGGCATCCGGGCCTATCGCCGGTTCGCCGGCAGCGTCGCCGCAGTGCGGGCGGCCTTGACCACCGTCCCCCGCCCCGGTCCTGGAGAATTGGAGCCATGGTGCGATCTTCAGGTGGAGGTGCCGGTGGTGGATCCGGGCCTGTCGCGGGAACTGGAGGATGCTGCAGCGGCTGTCGGCTGGCGTGCGCTGGCGGTGCGCTGTACCACCCCTGGGACGAGTTCCGAGGTCTGGATCGGTGCCGATGCCGCTCTGACCGTAGCTCAGGTGACCCCGGATCAGGTGTTCGCCCAGGCAGTCCAGGCCCGCGGACTTGCGATGACTGACGAGCTGGCGGAGGACTTCGCCGCCCTGCTCGCTCACGTGCAGGCGGAGGCCTAACCCATGCAAATTCGCTCCATCGCCATTACCAACCTCGCCAGCTTGCTGGGGGCGCAGACGGTCATCGATCTCGTCTCGGCTAGATCTCCCATCGGCGGGGCGGGCCTGATCGCCATCACCGGTCCCACCGGGGCCGGCAAGTCCACCATCCTCGATGCCCTGTGTCTCGCCCTGTTCAATGAGACCCCGCGCCAGGACCGCTCCCCCGGCGAGGCCATCCTTAGCCGTGGGGCGACGTCAGGGGCGGTGGCGGTGGAACTGGCTCTGGATGACGGGCATCCCTACCGCCTCACCTGGTCGGTTCGAAGGTCCCGTGACCGTCTTGATGGCGCTCTGCAGGCGGTGGATCGGGCGGTGGTGGATGCGGCCACCGGCGACACCATCGTCACTGGTTCGGCCGTGAAGGACTGGGTGCAGCGCAACTTGCGATTGTCCGCCGCCCAGTTCCGCACCGCCGTGCTGCTGGCCCAGGGGGATTTCAACCGATTCCTTCAGGCCGATGACGATGAAAGGGCCCAATTGCTGGCCCTGTTGGCGGGGGACGACCTCTACACCCGTCTGGGAGTCGCCGCTCATGCGCAGGCCAGGACTCTCAACGACGACTGTGCCATCGCCGACGCCGCCATTGCCGGGCTACAGGTCCTGGAACCGGCGGCCCGTGCAGAACGTCAGCAGGCTTTGCAGGCGGCCAGGGAGGAACGTCCGCAGCGAGAGGCGCACCTGACGGCGGCCCAGGAGTGCCGTCGTCGCCTGGAAACTGCCGCCACCACCACTCGCCAGATGACCCAGGCCCAGGTGGTGAGGGATCAGGCCATCGTCGCCGATCATGCCGCCGCCCCGCAGCGGGAGCGCTACCGCGCGGCCATGGCCGTTCTCCCGGTGGTCCCGGCACTGCTCCTGGCTGATGCGGCGGAGCGTCAGGTAGCCGCCGCCCGTACCCAGGTGATGTCGACCCAGGAACGGGTCGCCGCTGCCCAGGAACGCTGTGCCGCCAGCCGGGCCGCCGGGGCCGTCGCCCTGGCCACCGCCGAGGATGCCAGGACTGCCGTTGGACAGATCCTCGATCGGGAGGCCCCGCTTGCCGCTCTGACCTCGGAAGCTCTGACAGCGGTCGATGCCGCCCTGACGGCTGCCTCACAGGCCCGGCAACAGGCCACACTGGCAGCGCAGGAGCATCAGCGTCTCGGCGATCGCATCCCGCTTGCCGCCATGGAAACCGCCAAGCGCCATCTGGCCCAGACTGAGGCCGCGTTGTTACCGGTGGTTGAGGCCGCCCGAGCCGCCCAGGAGACCCTAGACCGCGAGAGAGAAGCCGGCGATCAAGTGGACTTGGAGCAGATCTGGACGGTCCTCCAGCAGGCAGTACCCCTGCTGGCAACGCCGCTGCCGGATGTGGCCGCCAGCAGCGCCAGATTGACGTCGGCAGAAGCAGTGGTCGTCACCACGGCGGCGGCGGTGACTGCCATCCAAGCCGAAGCGGCCACCGCCGCCGCCACGGTCGTGGCAGCCGAGCAGCAACTCCAGGTGGTGCAGACCCTGGGCAGCCTGGGGGCCTTCACCCATCTGGTGATCCCCGACCAGCCCTGTCCCCTGTGCGGGAGCGTGGACCATCCCGCCCCGCTGCGGGGGGTGGATGACCGCATCCAAGATGCGACGTCCCTGCTACTGGCCGCTCGTGCCGATTCCACGCGGGTGCAGTCCCGCATGCATGCGGCGGTGGCGGTCAGCACCCGTGCTGTCAGCGACCGCGACCACGCCCAGCGGGACCATTTGCGCTGTGCCAGCGAGCGCCAGCGGGCCGAAGATCAGTGGCGCCCGGTGGCGCAGGCCGCCGGGCTGGACCAGGACCGTACCCAGGTGTTTCTCCACGAGATCCAGTCTCGGGTCGCTGCGGTGGCTGCCCGTCGCGAGGCCCTGAACGCCGCCCAACGTGCGGCGGAGGCAATCCACCTTCGCCTACAGGAGGCCCGGCATGCACGCGATCAGGCCACCCAAGCGGTGGCTCATGCGAGCGCCGCTATGGACCAGGCTCGCCAGCAGATCGTCGAGGCCGCTGAACGCATGACCGCCGCCCTGGCTGCGTCAGCTACCGCCCAAGCCAAGGGCGATGCGGCGGTGGAGGCCCTGGCGCTGCGAGTGGGCGAACGCCCCGATGCCGTCGACCATACTGCTGGGGATGCCGCAGGATGGGTTCGCAACCTCGCCCAGCGGGCCGAAGTCGCCCGTCGTCGGCGGCAGGATGTGGTGACCCTGGACCAGCGTCTTGCCGAATGCCGTGGGGTCCTCCCGGGAGATGGTGTCGCCCAGAATCCGATCCCAGATGCGGGTGCGGCCGTTAAGGCGGCCGTCGTCGCCGTATCTGCCGTGACCGCGGACACCACCGCGTTCACGATTGCCGTTGCCGCCCACACCGCCTCTCAGCTTGGGCTCGCCACCGCTGAGCACCAGGAGCGGACGGCCCGGATCGAGCGAGACGTCGCCATGGCGGCTTGCCCTTCCATCTCCGACGTGGCAGCGGTGCGGGCAGCGATGCTGCCGGATACCGAGCGGCAGCAGCTAGCGGATGTGCTGGTGGCGATCGATACTCGCTTGGCCCTGGCTCGGCAGACGGTGGATGATGCCCAAGCGGCGTGGGAGGCGGCACAGGCGGCAGCGGCGAAGTCTTGCCAGGAACGGGGGATCGACTCGTCAGACCCGGAGGCACTTACCCGCATCAATGCCGACGAACAGGCCGCCAAAGATGGGCTGCAGGCCGTCGATACCCGTATTGGTGCCCTTACCCGAGATCTGACGGCGGACGACCAAGCCCAGGCCCAGCGAGCGGCCCTGCTGGCCGGGCAAGAGGGCCTGCGTCGCCGACGTGATCGGGCCGAACGCCTGAAACAGGTCTTGGGTCGCGCGGACGGGGCGGACTTCAACCGGGTGGCTCAGGCGCTGACCCTGGACCAGTTGCTGGCCTTGGCCAACCATCACCTGCGGGACCTCGCGCCGCGCTACGCCCTGCGGAGGGATCCCGCCAGCAACGGCGTGCCCAGCTTGGGACTGCGGCTGATTGACCACGACCAGGGGGACCTGGAACGGCCGGCTTCGACCCTGTCCGGCGGCGAATCCTTCCTGACCAGTCTGGCCCTGGCCCTGGCCCTGGCGGACCTGCAACGGGGCCGCCTGCGCATCGGGACCCTGTGCGTTGACGAAGGATTCGGTACCCTGGACGAGACGACCCTGAGCTTGGCACTGGCGACCCTAGAACGTCTTCAGCAGCGCCAGGGAACGCAGATCCTGTTGATCAGCCATGTGGGCGCCCTGCATGAACGGATCGCCCACCGCATCGAGGTCATCCGGCGCGGCAACGGTTCTAGCTACCTGCGGCTGGCCGGGCCGGGCCGGGTCGAAGGTTATCCTCCGGCATTACCCACCCAGACCCGCTCTGCCGCCAGCGATGCGCGGGATCAGGAGGCGATCCTGGATCACCTGCGGAATCAGGGCAGTATCTCAGCCCCGGATCTGGGCCAGGCTCTAGGTCTGGATCTGACCTTGATTCGCAGGCATCTGGCGACGCTGATCGAAAATCATGGAGTCACCAAGACCGGGGCAGGGAAGGGGACGCGGTATCAGGTGATCTAAACCAGGGATTGCCGGATTGAGGGAGATCCTTGCAGGCTTCAAGTAGGTCTGCTTTCCTCCATTGAGAGACGGCAAAGGATGGCCAGGTGAGGCCGGTCATGCCAGCGCGGCGTCGACCGTGGGGGCGGATCTGGTGACGCAGACGATGGCTACGCCCCTCGCCACCTTCATGCTCCAACGGGAAGCGCCACATTACCTGCTGATTCCGGATTCGGTTTGATGACCGTCAGTCCTCAGCAAGTGAGGGCTGTGCAATTTTACGCAAGTCGTTATTCAGCAGCAACTAAGACATCTAGCACAATGGTTCGACCGGCATTTGCCATGGTGCACCAAAAAGAACGTACGTCGAACCCGCAGCGCACGCTGCGGGTTCGACTTTTTTCTGGGGTCTTGCGAGCACGAGAACCGTTCACATCCCCCGACAACTCCACCACGTCCCACCGGCCGTGCGCTTGTCAGCGGCTACCTAGGCCATCAATCGCACCAGAGCCCCGGGAAGATCCCCCAGTCGCCGCAGGGGTGACCATGAGCCCCGACGGAACAGGTGGTCAAGGGTCCGGGCCTGGGCGCGGCCCTGGTCACCCAGCACCAGGGCTTCGGCGGTCACACCCCGACGCCGGGCGGTGGCCAGGGCGTGGCGGGCGTCCTCCACCAGGTAGCGGGGATCGTGGACGTCGATGTCGTGGGGGCGGCCGTCCGTAAGGATCAGCAGGCGGCGGGGGCCGGGGAGGCGGGCAAGATCGGCGGTGGCGTGACGGACGGCGGCCCCCAGGCGGGTGGAGCCGAGGCCGTCGAGGACCGCCCCCGGGGCGTCGAGGTCCACCAGTTCCACGTCGTGACGGCCCCGGGAGCGAAAGCCCCGGATGACCACCGGGCCCTGCCAGGTCTGGCCCAGGAGTCGGGCCATGCCGAGGAGTTCCCCCAGGATTGTGCCGCCCCCCGCCAGGGCCCCCATGGTCGAGGCCGAGGCATCCACCAGCAGGACCAGGGCCCCGGGCTGGCGACGGCGGACCACGTCCTGGTGAACCCGGTCGTCGGGGGGCAGGCCAAGACGCCGGTGGAGAGCATGATCGACCACGGCGGCGAGGTCCAGGTCGTGGCCCTCGGCCTGGCGGAAGCGACGGACCCGCACGCCCGCCAGGCCGAGGGCCCGAGCGGTGCGGCCCGCCAACCCCGGTGGCGGCTCCGGCACCGAGCCCCGGGCCGCCAGGCGGATCCGCACCGTGCACCACGCCGGGCGGAGGGTGCTGATCAGATGATCCCATTCGGGATAGCGGTGGACGGCGTCCTCGGCGATGGGCAGGGGAGGATCCTCGGTTGATCCGGCGTCCGGCGGTGAGGGCGCTTCCTGGGGCTGGGGATCAACCTCGGGGGGCCACCACCAACGGTGATCGTCGCGGTAGGCCGGGGTGACCACGAAGGTGCGATCGTTGAAGGGCAGGCGTTGCTGGCCGATGTCATGACCGAGGCGACCGGCGATGCGGCGCCAATCAGCCTCGCGACCCTCGGGGCAGGCAAGGGCCCTGCGTTGGTCGTCGGCGAAAAAAAACCCCAGGCCCTTTTGCACCCAGGGGTGGGGATCGTCATAGGCCGGATCCACCAGGGCCCGGCCAAGGCGGGCCAGGAGGGCCTCAAACGTTCCTCCATCAGCGGGGGTCGCGGTGTGCCAGGCTCGCCAACGACGCCCCAGGCCGGGAAACCTGGCGCTGGTCAGGAGTTCAACCCGGGCGTCTTCCAGGGCCCCGATGATGGCCCGGGACACCGGCTTGAGGGGATCCCCAGACCACGGTTCCCGGGGGTGGGCGTGGTGGGCGGCGGCATGGGCCACAGCCGCCCAGGCCAACTCCGGGTCCAGGGCGTCGGGCAGACGAACCTCGGGCCCCATCAACACCGGCCGGGGGCCGTCGTCGGATTGGCTGGGCACCACCCGCAGGTCCGGATGGCCCAGCAGGGCCAGGTAGGCCGTCAGACGGCGGCCGGGCGACGAGCCTTCAGGCGACGGCATCGAGGGCCGCCGCCAGGGCCAGGAGCAACTCCTCGTCATCGCTCAGGGGGGCAATCACCGCCATCTGGCAGGCGGCCCGCAGGCTGGCCCCCTGGCCCACCAGCTGGGCGGCATGGATCAGCATACGGGTGGAGGCCCCCTCCTCCAAGCCGTGGCGGGCCAGGCGGCGGGTGCGCTGGGCGAAGGCCACCAGTTTTTCGGCGACGTCGAGTTTCCCGGAGGACTCCTGGGCGACGATGGCCGCCTCGGTGGCCGGTTCGGGGTAGGTGAAAGTCAGGGCCACGAAGCGCTGACGGGTCGAGGTCTTGAGGGTCTTGGCCGAGCCCCCGGGATTGTAGGAGGCGATCAGGCAAAAATCCGGGTGGGCGGTCACCACCTCGCCGCATTTTTCCAAAGGCAGGATCCGCCGGGTGTCGGCCAGGGGATGGATGACCACCGCCGTGTCCGGCCGGGCTTCGGCCACCTCATCGAGGTAGCACAGGGCCCCGCCCCGGGCGGCGATGGTCAGGGGGCCATCCTGCCAGCGGGTGCCATGGGCATCGAGGAGCCAGCGGCCCGTGAGGTCGCCCGCCGTGAGGTCGTCATGACAGGCGACCGTCACCAGGGGCAGGCCGAGGCGCCAGGCCATGGCCTCCACAAAGCGGGTCTTGCCGCAGCCCGTGGGGCCCTTGAGCAGCACCGGCTGGCGGCGGGCATAGGCGGCATGAAACAGCCCACACTCCTCCCCGACTGGCTGATAAAAAGGCTCCCGGGTCAGGCGGTAGCGGTCCATGGGCCGTCAGTGATGACCGATGGTGGCCGGGTTGGGGATGCCGGGAATCGGGGCCTCGGCGGTGCCCACCGTCGAGCGGGTGAAGGACTCGACTTGGGCCCGGGCCCCCTCGGGGTCGTTGATCCACTTGGCGTAGAAACCGTAGGGACAGGCGGCCAGGCCGCGATCGCCCTCCCGGGAATTGATGAGGCCGGTGTAGCCCCGGTGGAGAAGTTTGAAGAGGTGGTTTTCCGACTGGCCGTGCTGGCGGAAATCGCGGATCAGGTGCTTCGAGAGGGCAGCGTACTGCACGCCCATTTCTTCCTCGCCGCACTCACCCAGGGTCCGGCCATCAAAGCCGATCAGGGCCGAGTGGCCGAAGTAGGAATACACGCCGTCGAAGCCCGTGGCATTGGCCACCGCCACGTAGGTGTTGTTGGCAAAGGCCATGGCTTTGGAAATCAGGATCTGTTGCTCCTTGGCCGGGTACATGTAGCCCTGGCAGCGGATGATCAGCTCGGCGCCCTTCATGGCGCAGTCGCGCCAGATCTCGGGATAGTTGCCGTCGTCGCAGATGATCAGGCTGATTTTCAGACCCTTGGGGCCGTCGCTGACGTAGGTGCAGTTGCCGGGGTACCAGCCCTCGATGGGCACCCAGGGCATGATTTTGCGGTATTTCTGGACGATCTCGCCCTGGTCGTTCATCAGGATCAGGGTGTTGTAGGGCGCCTTATGGGGATGCTCCTCGTGGCGCTCGCCCGTCAGGGAGAACACCCCCCAGACCTTGGCCGCCTTGCAGGCCTCAGCGAATATGGCCGTCTCGTCGCCGGGCACGGTGGCGGCGTTGGCGTACATCTCGGCGCTGTCGTACATGATGCCGTGGGTGCTGTACTCCGGGAAGATGACCAGGTCCATGCCCGGCAGGCCCTGCTTCATGCCCACCACCATGCGGGCGATGTTGCGGGCATTGTCGAGGATCTCGGCCTTGGTGTGCAGGCGCGGCATTTTGTAATTCACCACCGCCACGCCGACGGTGTCGTTACTGGAGGAGATGTCGCCGTGGATCATGGGGAGGGCTCCGTGGGTCTTGGTCCCCCATGGTGCCGAACCGGCCCCCGGCCGTCCATGTTGCAGCATCATGCACCCGCAGAGGTTTATCATCGTGGGTTGCACCTCGACCTTCCGGGTCCAGCCCCGACTTCCGGTGGGTCCGCCGCGGCAACCATCCTGCCCATGCGCGTCCTGCTTTCCCCCGCCCTCCTGGCCCTGACCCTCCTGCCCCTCGCCGCCGCCGACCGCGACCCCCGGGTTGGCGACGTCGATCCGGTGCGTCCAGCCCAGAAGGTCGAGCGGGCCCTGAATGGCACCTTCGCTTTTCCCGCCCGTCCCGAGGTCGTTTGGACCCCCGACGAGGAGGGCTTCGTCAAGGACCGGCTGTTCCACGCCCCCGCCCCCGGCATTCATCCCCGCATCCTCTTCGCCCCCGAGGACCTGCCGAGAATCCGCCAGCACCTGGCCTCCAACGCCATCGGCACGGCCAAGATCGCCGCCCTCCGCAGCCTGGTGGAGAGGGGCATCGGCACCCCGACTACCTGGGAGGGCCGCTGCTACGCCGCCCTGGTAGCCGGAGACCAGACGGCCTTCGTCACCGAATACCGCGAAAGCCCCCTCGATAATGAGCCCCCCGGCTCGGGGTTCCGCCACAACCTGCCCGGCCGCACGCCCGCCACCCGCTGGGGCACCCGGAACCCCCTCCTGGCCAGCCTCCAGGGCCAAGCCTTCCTCGCCCTCCACGACGAGGACGCTGAGGCCGGCCGCCGGGTGGCCACGGCCATGACCACCTGGGCCGCTTTCAGTGCCCCCAAGGTCGCCGCAGCCAACCAGAAGGAGGGCCACGAGTTCCACTGGAATTCGACCCGTGACCTAGTGCCCAACGAGATCGCGTTTGCCTATGACTGGGCCTGGCCATGGATGACCCCCATCCAGCGCAACACCCTGCGGGACCTGCTGGTCGCCTCGACGGTCGGCAAATACACCCTCGGCATGGACCTGCCCCGCCACTGGCGGATCTGGAACCACCTGGCCATCGACAACAGCTACATCAACAAACTGTTCGCCATCGAGGGCGAGCCCGGCGACGACCCCCGGGGCCGCGACCGCTTCTTTGAAGTTACCCGCGACTACCTGACCTACAGCCATACCGAGACCGGCTTCCCCAGCGAAGGCATCGGCTACCACACGGCGGGCTACGCCCACCTGGCGACGGTCCTCACCTCCTTCGCCAACCGGGGCCGCAACCTGCTGGTCCATCCCCGGTGGCGGCGTTTGGTCGACACCTATTTGGTCCAGGCCATGCAGCCCTTTGGCGGGGCCTGGCAGTCCTCCGGCGACCTCGGCAACTTCCCGCCCAACGCCATGATGCTGCAGGTCCACAAATGGTTTTTCCCCGACTCCCCCGGGGTTGATTTCGTGTTCCGCCACCAGCCCACCATCAAGGCCGGCGGCTGGGCCCGGATCATCGCTGAGGATGAGGGATTTTCCTGGATCACCGCCGTCGCCCCCGGGGCTACGGACCCCCGGGAGGCCGCTCAGGCCTTCGCCGCCGCCCGCACCGGCGGCGGCCTGACCTACCACGAACCGGAACGCGGCACCCTGATCACCCGCACTGGCTGGGGCCCGGACGACCTGGTCCTGCACGTCGATTGCCGCACCGACATGACCTACCCCAGCCACGACCACCCGGACCGGGGTCAGTTCACCCTCGCCGCCCTCGGCCGGGCCTGGGCCTGCGACGGCTACCGCGACACGGAATCCAAGTTCCACAACCTGGTGACCATCGACGGCCGGGGCCAGGGCTACTTCACGCCCTCGGGCCGGTGGATCGCCGCCGAGGACTCGTCCACCGCCACCACCGCGATCACCGACAGCAAGTACTGCTGGGACTGGCAGTGGACCAAATCCTGCTTCACCGAATCCGCCGCGTCCCTCAAGGGCCGAGGGCAGGAGGTCTTCATCGAGTCCGCCGAACTGGCCCTGCGTCGGGTCCCCCTCGAAAAGTGGGAAGTCGATCCCCTGCCCCAGGTCACCGCCTATTACGACGGCTTCGCCACCCACGCCAACGGCGACCCCCGGATGTGGGACGACGAGGACGGCTGGCAGCTCCGCGCCCCGTGGTACCCGGTGCAAAAGGCCTTCCGCACCGTGACTCTCGCCCGTGGAGCCCACCCCTACGTCCTGGTGGTCGACGACATCCGCAAGGACGACGCCGAACACCTCTACGAATGGCGGATGAATGCCGGCCCCGACGTCGAAGCCGTGTCCATCACCGGCCACGACATCCTCCTCGGCGACCAGACCACCGCCCGCAGCACGCCAGACCTCCCCTATGCCTTCCAAGGCAAAACACCCCTGACCCCGAAAAAGGGCGACCGCCTCCTGCTCATTCGCACCCTCGACATCGCCATCCCGGATCTGCCGACCCTCCAGCCGATCCCGATGGTGGCGACCATCGAGTACAAAAAGACCGACGACATGCACCAGTTCACCGGCCGGGCCATGGGCATGGGCACCCAGGTGGTGATCGGCTCCCGCAGCGTCGAACCGCGTTTCGCCATGCTGCTCTACCCCCACCGCCAGGGCGAGCCCCTGCCGACCACCGCGTGGAATCATGAGAAAACCCAACTGACGGTCACCTGGCCTGACCAGCAGGATGCCTATTCCGTCGACACCGCCTCCGACGGCCGCCGAATCTTCCGCCGTCTACCCTAATTGCTGAGGGGCCTGAATCGCCACCCCGCCACCCCCGAGGATCACAACGGACTTCAATGAGATGTAGAGGCCGAATGGCACATGACAGAAGTCGATATGGTCCACGCACGATGTTGCCATTTAAGCGGGCTTACGGTGGCCCAGCCCCGTTACGCCGTGTGAGATCTGATTTGAAACGGCCCCGTCAATGGGCCCAGGGATGGCGTATAGGAGAGAATGGTGAGATGGGAAAGCCTGCGGAATAGGGACAGGTTCGACCATGGTCCTTGAGCCATTTTGGGGCAAGTTCGTTGATATCATGCGCTAACCACTAATTTTATACCACGGAAATTCTCCCATGAGACCTGCATACCTCACCGCACTCATTTCGGTTATGTTGTCTTCGATGCCGCAGATGGCCCTTGCCGAAGTGGTAACACCTGAGGAAAAAACGCCGGACCAAGGATTGGGGCACCTCGATCCGCCACGCCTGGAGCAGGCGCAGCGTCTCCTTGCTAGCCTTCATTTCCAGGATCTCCTCAAATTTCAAATGCGTCTGAAGTTTACTGAATTCTGGAAGCCACAGCTGGATGGACCTGCGGACGAAGATGCTAAGAAAATGGAGGCCCTGATACGGGAAATTGGCGCACTCACGGATTCCGAGATTGATTATCCGGCTTACGAACGCGACATGGCGGTTATCTTTGCAGATCTGTACACCGTCGAGGAACTTGCTGCTTTGACGACCCACAGTGCAACCCCCCTCGGACGCAAGCTCTTCGCGACTCGTGAGTCGCTGCTACAACGTTGGCATGAAGAAGAAAATCGACGCTCAATCCAAATCGTTGGCAAGATGGGAAACATCTTCCAGCGAGTATTCCCTCCCATCAGCGAGGATGTCCCTCCGGAACAGACCACGGTGGCGCTGCCACCGCAACAACCGCTTTCGCCGCCACTCCCTGGCCGGGCTCAGGCGGAGGATTTCACCGCAGATCTCGCGACTTTGCATACGCAATCCCAAGAAATTCTTAAAGATTCCTATGCGGAGGTCCGGCAGCAGCTGCAGGCGCTACAGGGCATGGCCAAGGCTCAAGGTGACTTGGGAATCGAACTCGGTTGCGTGCGCCGACTGATCAGACTTCCCCAAGCGGCGGACAAAACGTCACCACCAGCGGCTCCCGTGCATCTTGAACCAGTCACTCTGACCAATGCCGAACCCAGCCAGGCTGCAGCACCGCGCCTTTCCTTTTCAGAGGTTGATCGATTGGAGGTCAACAGCCGCTTGGCTGCCGATCAGCGGCTCGGCGAACTCTACCGTCCCGTTCGCCATAAATTGCAGAGTGCGCTTGCTTTCGCGCTTGAGGAATCGCGTCCTGTAGAGGCGCGTGCCCTTTGGAGCATCCTCTGCCATGTGCCACAGGAATGGTCGAGTGAATTGCTAAAGAAACCCCTGTTCGCCAAACCTGGTTATGATCGCACCAACGCCTTGCCGATCACCATCCTGCCAGCCCATCTCGAACTGACGGTTGAACCTGGTGGGCATGATGTCCACATCGGTATCTGCGGTTTCGACGACGAGGACATCACGGAAATCTATCTCGGAGGATGGTGGGGAAGGGTCTCGGGGATCCGTGCCCGACCGGGTGCCGAGGAGGAGGCTCGGAAGGATCACTTCAACCTCTTCGATGCGCAACGAAAATTGCCAGATGAACAGGCTTTGTTGCAGGATGATACGCAAGGAACCCCCTTCAATTCCATCATCCCCACGACGTTCCGCATTGCCGTCAGCACGTGTGGTATTGTGGTCAGCCGCGTGGACCATGGCCAGGAGATCATGATCATGGAGACCAATCGTCTCTTCAATCGTCCGACCTCCTTCACCTTCGCATCGCCTACGTATCGCTTGTTATCGGTCCGCGTTTCCCCGGTAACCGCTTGGACTGACGAGACCAAACGACAATGGATCCAACCTCAGGAAAAGACAAATTTCTGACCGGTCGTTCGATGCCCTCCAGGGCCTTCCGTTCCAAGACGATGAGGCTGGGGAGCCAAAGGGGCCAACCCACCGTGGGTCCACCACCCCGGTGACGATGGACTCCCGCAGGGACGAATCGCGTTTTGCGATGCTGCTCTACCCCCACCGCCAGGGCGACCACCTGCCGACTACCGCGTGGAATCCTAAGAGAAAAACTGTCTGACGGTCACCAGGCCTGACCAGCAGGATGCCTATGACGTGATGACGGATCCAAAAGTTCGACGGATCTTCCGACGTCTGCCGTAATGTTCATGAGCCTTGGTGCCCCATGGTGAGCTTGCCCATGGAGCACGGATCATCTCCATCTCTTCGCAGGATTGGGAGGCCGTTCTCAAATGGGTTTTTTGAGAACAAAAAGACGTCGAGGATTCGTCTTGGTCACCTTCGCGATCAAGCGGGAAGCGTCGAGGATGGGCACAACCCAGCGTGCCACAACCCGATGGAGGTTCCGCGGAGCCTTGGCGAATCCTCAGGAGAGGATCACACGAGACATGCTGGGCATGTCGGGCAGCCATGTGGCCCGACTGGATTCGAGGGGAATCGACCCATGCTCAACCGTATGTCGGATGACCTCTTACCCATGGACCGACCCCTTCGAGAATCCTCGGTTCCCCTGGTGAAAAGCGCTCGTCAGGTGGACATGCCCGCCCATGGGGTGGTGATCGAAGAATGTCGCCACGCCATGGGCTTTTTCGCCAACCTCAATGACGATTATGCCAAGTTCCACCTCGTGGTGGCGGGCCGAGCCTGCTGGGAGGCCGAAGGCCATCAGCACCATATCGGTCCAGGCACCATGTTCTTCGTAGCGGCCCATACGCCGCATTGCCAACGGGATGTCGCCGACGCACCGGTAACGCTCTACTTCATCCATTTCAAACCTGCACTGCTGCCCACCAACGTGTACCGAACGCTATCCTCTCTTCCCATGCGTTCCTTGGACCTCACCACTTCATCGGAGCAGGTGTCCCAGCGGGTGCGAGCCATCTTCCAAGAAATGCTTTTTGAACAGGACGCGAAGCGACTGGGATGGGAGACGCTGCTCCAAGCACGCCTGCTCGATCTGACGGTCCTATGTTTACGTCAAACGGAGGTTGCCGTTACCGCCTCTATCCCAATCTCCTTGGCGAGGGGCGATAGTGCCTTCCGCGTAGCCGCCTACGCCCAACGACAGGAATCGACCTTCTACTTCCATGAATCCATCGACGAGGCGGCCCATGCCGTGCAACTCAGTCGACGTCGTTTCACCGAGCTTTTTCGTACCGTGACCGGCGAAACCTGGATCCAACGCCTGCAACGGCTGCGCTTGGAACACGCTCGCCGCTTGCTGATTATGACGGATCGTTCCATCACCGCCGTCGCCTTCGAATGTGGCTTTGAGGACCTCTCCCACTTCCACCATTCCTTCAAACGCACCTACGCATGCACACCTCGGATGTTTCGCGAACGGCATTGCCCGATTCGCCAATCATGACCGCGTGTTTTGCCAAGCCCTGGCCAGCCCTCGGCGCTAGACTAGCTCCCCGGATACCCCCAAGGAGCGAATCATGCGTACCATCGGACCTTCTTTCCCCGCACGCCGACGCTTGCACACGGTGGTGGCCATGCTGGGAGCGCTCATCTCGCTCCAGGCCCAAGAAACCCCGACGGTCACGTACGATAGTCCGGTAGAACCCATGCCGGTCACACCGGCGACGGCCGAGGGCGAACGGCTCCTCCGGGAGCGCTATGAGAGTTACCGCAATGTCGATGCGGATTACCGCCATGCTGGCATGGAGGCCCTGGAGCGTTGGCAGGACTGGAAATTCGGACTGCGGATCCACTGGGGCCTCTATACCCTCGTCAATGGCAACGCATCATGGGTCATCAGGGGCCATGTGAATGATAAGGAGTGGCCGAAGAATTACTTTGCCCTCTCCCAACAATTCAATCCCACGGATTTTGACGCGGACGAGTGGATGGCCATCATGAAACGGGCGGGAATGAAGTACTTTTCATTTACCACGAAGCATCACGACGGATTTTGTCTCTGGGATACCAAAACCCTGCAGCGTGGATTTGTAAAAAATGCGGACGGTACATTCACGGAAACAACCAATCATTTCAGCGTCATGGACGCGCCAATCAAACGAGACATTGTCGGTGAACTGGTGAAGGCCGGCAGACGAAACCGATTAGGTGTCAGCCTTTACTATTCGCATATCGACTGGCACGACTGGGATTTCGGCTGGGACAATCAGGGGTGGGGCAAACAGAAGACCATCGTGAGCAACTTCTGGTACGATGGCACCTTCACGAAAAAAGAAGATGATCCGAAACGATGGGCCGCATGCGTACAGAAGGAGCGCGATCAGCTTACTGAATTACTCACCAAATATGGCCCAATTGACACGCTCTGTTTTGATATGAGTTGGATAAAGTCAGGACAATCGGATTTGAATGATATTGCCAAAATGTGCCGCCAACTTCAACCCAACATCCTCATGCGCAATCGGGGAATTGGTCATTACGGAGATTACGAGACTCCTGAAGCCATCGTTCCCGAGGATCCCAATGAGGTCAAACGTCCTTGGCAGGTCATCTACCCGTGCGGCACGTCCTTCTCCTACAAAGCGAACGACCGCTATCGTCCTCAGGAATGGATCCTGGAGAGTCTCATTGATATCGTCACCAAGGGCGGGAATTTCCAGGTTGGTTTTGGTCCTGATCCGAAGGGCAAATGGCCAACGGAAATGATTGAACGGGTTACGTATGTCGGCGACTGGTTGCGGGTAAACGGCGAATCGATTTATGCCACGAGGCCGTGGCATCGATTCCACGAGGGCAAGGATGTGCGCTTCACCCGCAGCAAGGATGGACGCTATGTGTATATGATCAGCCTGGTCTGGCCTGGCGACACCCTCACCAGCACCCTGGTGAAACCCAAACCCGGCTCGCAGATCCGCCTCCTCGGTACTGATCAGCCCCTCAGTTGGACGCAAGACGGGGAGACCTTATCCATTCGCATACCTGCCGCCCTCGCTGAACACAAACCCTGTGCCCAAGCCTACGCCTTTAAAGTCGAAGTCGCGACGCCGTCAGCTCCCTAGTCGCCGCCCACAAACCATCGACGGGCCACGACGTGGTGGAGGTTCTCTCCATGGCCGTCGGCATCTTGTCATTCGTGAAATTCAGGACGCGGCGGATTGTACAAATGCGCTTGGGGCGCTTTTCATGTTGAGAAGCACGGCCTGGCCATCGTCGAGGAGCACTATCTGGGACTGACAAGTTCGACAATTCCTGCACGAACCCAAATCAGCTCTGGGGGGGGCGCAAGAAACCACCGCCACTTCGCTCTCCCCGGTTGGGACACCGATACGTGATCGGTGTCCCAACCGGGCTCACTTCACCGGAGCGAGGAGGCGCAGGCGATCTTCCCGAGGGATCGGAAAGCGGGAGAGCACCTCCGTGAGACCCGTATCCACCCCGGCGGCGGTCAGGTTGTGAATCATCCGACCGACGCGCGCCGGCTTGATCGGATCTTCAGCCCGACCGTGGTCCCATGCCTTGCCCTCCAACACATACGGCAGGGTCCAGCGCAAGGCCGCTGCCAGCGACCGGCCATCCGACGACGACCAGGCCCACAGATCCGTGTCCAGTTTGGCGTTCCGCTCCAGGGCCACCAACTGGACGACCGCTTCCAAGGTGAAGCATAGGTAAGTGCCGGCCGTGGGTCGGCCTAATTCGTGCGGCATGCTTCCATCGGGGGCAATCTGCTTGGCCAACCGGCGGGGACCAACCTCTGCCATCACGGACCGCGCACGCTCCCCATCGCCTAGGTAGAGGGCGAATGCCACCACCTGAGCATCGTAATACAGGCCGTGATTGTTGGAGGCTTTGCTTTCCCGCACACCCAGGTCACTGGTGGTCAGCCAGTCCAGGTAGGCGCGGAACCAGGCACGCAATCCCTGCTGATCCTCCTCTGGAAGACGGCCTCCGACCTCCAGCAGGCGAACCGCAGACAGCATGTCGACGAAACAGCGGGTATCGATAAGGCCATGGGCATTGCCCTGGGCACCATTTTTGCCCGGAACGAATTGGGCATAATTCAGGTGCGGGTTCATGGCCGTAGCCGGGGCAAGAAACCAATGACGCAGTTGGGCGACGGCGTCCGTGGCGTACTCGTCCTTTCCCGAAAACCACCAGGCCAGGGCGCCGTCCCGAATCCGGTCCGCGGCACGCCGCAGGCGGGGGGAGTCGTACTGGGCGATCCCTTCACGATTCCCATCGCCATCGCGCTTGATCCAGGGGGCTTTGGAATCATGGGGATCAGGCCAGTAATACGTCGACAAACTGCGATAATCGTGCGGGTCTTGCCCGTCGGCCAGCAGACCACCGTTGGCTTTGTCAGTCACGGCGTCCAAGGGTTTTCCCAGCACCCGATCCGCATCCTTGCACAACCGCCCCACGGCCGCCGCAAGGGTCGCATCGCCCCCCTGGGCATGCTCCCGGACCCGGGTGAGGGCCTCCAGATCCCATAACAGGGCTGAGCGGGTGGCCACAGCCGGCTCAGCTGCCTGAGCTAGCCCCATGAGGATCGTCAGCAACCCTAGGATACGGAACATGCGGAACTCCTGTTGAGCCGTATGTACGATATGGCGCGGTTTCCGTAGGGGTTTCTGCCTGTGGCGGGAGACAACGGTTTGACCTACCAACGCCAAGACTCCCCCCTGCCGACGACGGCTTGGAATCCGAAGAAGACCCGTCGGACCATCACCTGGCCCGACCTGCAGGAGGCCTCGGATCGCCGGGCGTTCCATCGGACGCCCTGAGGATCCGCCGCCACGGGGATCGTCAGGATTCGATGGGACGAACCGTGCTCTGGCTCTGCTCCGCCACCGCAATCAAGGATGCGGCATCAATCATCAACAGGATACTGCCATCGGCCTGGATGCTCGCTCCGGCGATGCCGGGCAGGTGGCCCAGGATCGCGGGCAACGGCTTAACCACCAAGCCCTGTTGGCCGATGAGCTGGTCCACCGCCAGGCCCAGGGGGCCGCTGGGGGTGATCAGGATGGCGATGGCCACCTGACCGTCCCGCACCACCCGGCGTAGGCCTTCGCGGGTGGGGGCGGTGGCGCTGCCGCCCCGGATCAGCAACTCGGCCAGGGAGCGGATCGGGATGAGGTCGCCACGCAGGCAGATGGCCGGGTGGCCGCCCAGGCTTTGAATATCATCCAGGGGCATTTTCACCGTCTCGCGCACCACCTCCATGGGCAGGGCATAGGCCGCCTCGCCCATCCGGATCAGGACGCTGGAGGTGACGGACAACGCGAAGGACGTTGGCGGCAGCACGATGCGGAAGGTCGAGCCGGCCCCCGCCGTGGTGGTGATGCGAATCTGACCGCCCAGGCCATCCACGGTCCGCTTGACCACATCCATGCCCACGCCGCGCCCGCTGACATCCGTGATTTTTTCGGCGGTCGATAAACCCGGGAGAAACACCAGCTGAGTCCGCTCGTCGGCTGGCATGCGTTGGACCGCCTCGGCGGTGATCAGTCCAAGGCTGATGGCCTTGGCGGCGACCTTCTCGATCGGGATACCCCGTCCATCGTCGGTGATTTCAATAATCACCTGCTTGCCCTCATAGGCGGCACTGACCCGCACCTGGCCCCGGCGCGCCTTACCGGCCTTCGCCCGGTCCTCGGGGCCCTCCAGGCCGTGGTCGCAGGCGTTGCGCAACACATGGACGAGGGGCTCAGACAGGGCCTCGACCACCGTTTTGTCGACTTCGATGCCATCGCCGTCCACCACCAGGTCGATGTCCTTGTTGAGGGACAGGGCGAGGTCGCGGACCACCCGCGGGAAACGGCCAAAACAATAACGCATGGCCACCCGTCGGAGGCCGATGGCGTGTTCCTCGATTTCATTCGAGATCCGGTCGAGGACATCCGCGGCCTCGAAGATCGGCGCGAGGTTGGTGGGATCGCGGGCGATCTGGCGGGCCGCATGACGCAGGCCCGACCGCATGATCGACAGTTCGCCCGCCAGGGCGATACCCCGGTCGATACGCGCCTCTTCGACCCGCAGACTGGTCGAACTGTTGGCCGGGGTTGCACCATCGCTGCGATTTTTCGAGCCGTCCCCGGTGCTCGCCTTCTCGACATGGACCTGCTCCCCCGGCATTGGGAGGCGACCCGTCGGGCGCAGGTGCTGGCCGGTGATCCGGCGGGTCGGGTCGAAGGGTTTGACGGCCCGTCCTAAGCGGTCGAGTTCCGACAGGATGCGGGTCCGCTCGACGGCCGTCTCGGCCCCGGTCTTGACCGCCAAGATGGCCATGCGCAGGGATTGGACGAGGGCTACGGCCTCGTCATTGCCCGCGTATTCGCAGGCATTCCGCATGGCATCGGCTGCCGCACCGCAACGGCCCCGGGCTTCATCGGCGACGGCGGGATCCGAAAGACCATCCAGAGCCGCGCGGATGATGTCACTTTGCTCGTAGATGCTGGATTTCAGGGCCAGAGCCACGGCATCATCGCTGGGAACACTGCCCTCCTCGTCCTCGTCCTCCAGGATCTTGGCGAGCCTGGCGATCAACCCGCTGGTCAGATCGGCGGGCACCGGATCCTGGCGCTCAAGGTGGATGAAGGCGAGGTCGAGGTGGTCGACCGCCGTCAGTAACAGGGAGGTGATCTCCTTGGTCACGGTGCCCTTGCCGTTGCGCAGATCATCGAGGTAGTCCTCGACGGCGTGACATAGTTCGGACACCGGAGCGCAGTCGAGGTAGCGGGCTCCGCCCTTCACCGTGTGCATGTCCCGGAACAGGGCATTCAGCAGTTCGCCATCATCTGGCGATGCCTCGAGGGCCAGCATGCCATTTTGGAAACTCGATAGGCGTTCGCGGGCTTCGGCCAGGAACATGGCCAGGATTTCCGGGTCGTGATCGCTCATGGTTCAATCTCCACGCTTACGGTATTGCAGGATGCCGCCGTGGCGGACCTGTTCGAAAAAATCCAGGTGATCGGTCAGTGTCTCGCTGTGGCCGACGAACAGGAAGGCGCCCGGTAACATGGCCCGGTGCAGGCGTTCGATCACAGTCCGTCGCACGGGCTTATCAAAATAAATCAGGACATTGCGGCAGAACACGAAATCCATGCTGGTGTAGCGGGACATTTTCGCGTCATCCTGGAAATTGACGTGGTCAAAGCGGACCATCCGGCGGGTGCTGTCGCGCAGGGTGTGGACGGCTCCGTTGCGGTCGAAATGTTTGATCAGATACGGCTGGGGAATGTATTGCAGGGACCGGCCTTCGTAGGTCGCGGCCCGGGCCCGGCGCAGGACATCCTGACTGATATCGGTGGCATTGATCTGAATGTTCCAGCGCGAGAAATCCTCAAGGCATTCCGCGAGAATGATGGCCAAGGTGTAGGGCTCTTCACCGGTCGAGCAGGCGGCGCTCCATAGGTTGAGGGTGAAGTCCCCCCGGCGGCGCTTGGCTTCGCACATCTCTGGCAAGATGGTGTCGGCAAAGCTCGCCAACTGCGGGTATTCGCGGAAGAAGTACGTCTCGTTGGTGGTCAGGCTTTCGCAAAGGAGCTGCATCTCGGCCGTCTGGTCGCTTCGCTGGATGAACGTGACGTAATCATGGGCATCGGTGCAGGCGGTATGGCTCAACCGCTTGCCGACCCGGTTGGCGACGAAATCCCGTCGGCGGTCATCGAAATCCAGGCCGCAATGCTTGTAGATCAGCTGGCACAGACGACGGAAGTCGCTGTCGCCAAACTTAATCAGGGTCGTGCTGGTGGTGCTCATGTGGCGCCTTGGGCGCTATGTCGCTGAAGCACGCAGCGGGCCAGATGGGACGCGATCTTGGGCAGGGGCAGGACCGTCTCCGCCCCGCCCAATTCGATGGCCCGGGCGGGCATGCCGAACACCACACAAGAGCTTTCGTCCTCGGCAACGGTGGCTCCACCGGCGGTACGAATGGCTTTCATGCCCAGGGCACCGTCATCGCCCATGCCGGTCAGCAGGGCCGCGACCGTGAGGGTCCCGACGACTTCGGCACACGACTGAAAGAACACATCCACCGAGGGTTTATGCGGATGGTCGGCGGGCTGCAGAGAGGTGCGGAACTGAAAGCCTCCCGCCGAACGGGCTGACAAAACGGCATGTCGACCTCCACAGGCGACATAACCGTGGCCCATACGCAGGGTTTCCCCGGCTTCACTTTCGATGAACGGATAAGCCCCGACCTGGCCGAGGCGCGCGGCAAAACTACTGGTGAAGGTGGGTGGCATGTGTTGCACCACCACGATGGCACAGGGAAGTTGCGGCGGCAGGAGGGTGATGACCTCGCTGACGGCCTTGGGACCGCCGGTCGAAGCTCCGATGGCCAGGATCACCTGGGCGGGTCCGCCACTGACGGTCGCGGCCGGCGCAGGCGCTTGGCGAGCAACGCGAAATCGCTTAGTCGGCCGCCGGGATTTGGCGGCCGTACGCAGGCGTTCCAGGAGGGCTTCGCTGTAATCGCCGATATCCAAACTGACTTCACCTGACGGCTTGGTGATCGCATCAACAGCCCCGAGGTTCAGGCATTCGAGCATGATTTCCGGGCTGCGCTTGGTCGGCGAGCCGATCATGACCACCCGACAGGGCGCCTCGATCAGGAGGCGCGGCAGGACGGTGATGCCGTCCATCACCGGCATTTCGAGATCAAGGGTAATGAGATCCGGCAACAGCTCCTTGGCCATTTTCAGGCATTCGACGCCATCGCGAGCCGCCCCGACCACTTGGAAAAACGGATCTGATTCCAGGAGCTTGGTCAGCTTGTGCCGCATGAAGGCAGAGTCATCGACGATGAGGACACGGATCATAAGGATTCCAGGGGTAGCCTTGCTGGGCGTCCGAAAGGGACGCCCAGCAACGGCCGGGTCACGCGTTGGTGAGTTGGGCCAATTCCGCGCGATTCAGTAACTTATCAGGCCGAAGGACCAGAATCATCCGTTCGCCCCGATTGAGGCGGGCAACGCCTTCGATGACTTCACGCTCGGTTCCCCCCACCAGGGCCGGAGCCGGAGCCAGGTCACGACCGGCAACGCGCGTCACTTCGCGCACCGAATCGACGATCAGACCGGCCTTGGCTCCCCTCAGGTCGACCACCACCACCCGGGTCGCATCGCTGACCGGCTTGGTCGGCAGGCCGACGCGCTTGCGCAGGTCCACCACGGGCAGCACTTCGCCCCGCAGGTTGACCACCCCCTCCACATAGTCCGGGGCTTGGGGTACGGCGGTGATGCGCGACAGGCGTACAATTTCCTGCACGTCCTGGATGGAGATCCCGAACTCGGCGTCCCCCAGATTGAAGCTGACCAATTGCCGTTCGTCGGTGGAGTCCATGGGCTGTTCCTGGGAGGTCAGGGCGGCATCAAGTTCCCCGGTGGGAGTCGTGACGCTGCCGTTGAGGATGTCGGTCTCATCAAGCAGCAGCACCAGACGTTTGCCCTGGTCGAGCTTGGCCACGCCATTGACACCCTGACGCCCACCACCTTGCCGTCCGGCAAGCTCCGGCGTCTTCTCGATCGCCGAGGTGGGCAGGCGCAGCACGCCCATGACGCGGTCCACTTTCAGGGCTGCCAACTGGCCCCCCAAACGGGCCACGACGCAACGCTCATCCGTGCCGCCTCCGGCGGTGGTCTCCATGCCGAACCACCGGCGCAGGCTGACGACGGACAGCACCCGACCCCGCAGATTGGCGACCCCCAGGACCTGGGAGGGGGCGTGGGGCACGGCCACGATGTCTGGAACGCGGATGATCTCCTGCACGGCGGCGATGGGCAGGCCGAATTCCTCGTCGCCGAGGCGGAAAGCTACCACCTGATCATCGCTTTCGGTGGTGTCCTGGACCTGGGCTTTGGACCCGGCTTCGGCATGGGCCTGGGTGGTGGCGGCCAGAGCGGCAAGGGCTCCGACGGGTTGATCGAGAATGTGCTCATGGTCGAGGACCAGGATCAGGCGTTTACCTTCATCCCGGCGCACCACCGAGCGCACATAGCGCCGATCCATGCCCTGGACGGCGGCGGGCGGCTCCACCTGTTCGTCCACCGTCAGGTGCATGACCTCGCGCACGGCGTCGACCACCAGACCGGTGGGGACGCCATTGAGGTTGACCACCACCACCCGGTCAGCGTCGGTCCGTTCTTTGACCGGCAGGCCAAAGCGCGAACGGGCATCGATGACCGGCAGCAGATTGCCGCGCAGGTTGGTGATGCCGGCGACAAACGGCGGGGCGAAGGGCACGGGGGTGATGCGTGGGTAGCGCACCACCTCCTGCACCGAGCCGAGGTCGAGGCCGAATTCCGCCTCTCCCAGGCGGCAGGTGACGATGCCGTGGTCGTGGGCGGCGTCATCCATCGCGCCACCACCCGGCTCTTTCACACGATCGAGGGTCGTACTCATGATCGCTACCCTTACGACGCCAGATCGCGCAGTTCGCCGGCCAGGCTGCTGATCTCATCGACGGCATTGCCGAGTTCACGCAGGCCCCGGGCTCCCTGCTGGGAAGCGCTGCCGGCCTCTTGGCTGGCATTGCTGGCCAACTGGGCGGCCTTGGAGATTTCCTGAATCGTCGTGTTGGCCTCCTGGATCGCCGACTGGGCATCGGTCTGGCCGTCGAGGATGGCCTTGGTCTTGTCCGTCAGGGTCACCATGTCGGTGGTGATGGTGTCGAGGTCGGTGGTGGTCTTGCGTGCCTTGTTGACCTCGTTGGCGGCTTCGCGACCGCTGGCCTGGATATCGTTGGAAACGATCAGGATCTGCTGCTGGATGTTGCGCACCAAATCCTTGATCTTGGCGGCATTTTCGCTGCTTTCCCCGGCCAGATTGCGGACATCGCCGGCTACCACCGCGAAGCCCTTGCCGTAATCTCCCGCGCGGGCAGCTTCGATGCTGCCATTGACCGCCAGCATGGTGGTCTGGATGGCCACGTTGCTGATGGCATCGACGATTTTGTCGATGGTGCGGGTGCGCTCTTCCAGTTTGCGGATGTTGGCCGCCGACTTGATCGAGGCCTCGCTGGCCGAACTGATGCCAGCGATCATGGTGTCGACGCGCAGTTTATTGTCGGCCAGCAGTTTTTGCAGCAGGTCCGCTTTATCGAGACTGACCTTGGCGCGGTCTTCAACGACCTTGCTGTTCCGCTCCATCTGGGCAGCGGTGGCCGCCAGTTCGTTGGTGACGCTGGCCTGTTCCTCGGCACCCTTGGCAATCTGGGTGATGCCGCTCTGGATTTGTTGGGCGGCGCTGGAGGCCTCTTGCACGGTGGCCGCGAATTCTTCGGCGGCGGCCGACAGTTCTTCGGCACTCTTGGCGAAACTGGTGCTGTGCTTGATCTCCTCGGCGGTGTTCGACAGATCATCGGCACCCCGGCTCATTTCTTCCAGGGCCTTGGCCTGTTCCTGCACGCCCTTGGAGGATTCCTCGGCGGCGCTAGAGGATTCCGTGGCGGCGGCGGCCACCGTTTCGGCCCCTTGGCGGAACTGCTTGGTGGCAGCCGCAGCTTGCAGCATGTTCTCGCTGATTTCTGACGATCCCTTGCGGATCTCTTCCATATCGGTGGCCATGCGGGCGAGGTCGGCGGTGATCTGTTTGGCCTTTTCGACCTCGCCGGCCGCCGCCTTGCCGGCGGATTCGACATCGGTGGAAACGGCTTTCACTTCTTCCTGAATCTTGGCCACCAGTTCGCGGATTTCCCGGGCGCTCTTCTCGCTCGTCTCGGCCAGGGTCCGAACTTCATCGGCGACCACGGCGAAGCCCTTGCCATGGGCCCCGGCGCGAGCGGCTTCGATGGCGGCATTGAGGGCCAGGAGATTGGTCTGGTCAGCGATGCGGACCACCGCCTGGACGATCTGACCAATGGCGTCGGACTGCTGTTCCAGTTCGGCAATTAACTTGGCGGAATCGAGGTTGGCCTTGGCCGAATTACTGACGCCGGCGATCAACTTGCCGATGTCTTCGGCAGTGCTCTTCACCAAGGCCTGGGCGGCGTTGATGCGAGTCAGATTGGCGGCGGCGCTCTCCATCGCCACCTTGGCGGCGGTATCGATGCGCTCGACTAAACCCTGAGCAGCCTGCGCGTTCTTAGCCGATTCCTCGGCGGCGGTGGCGATGCTTTCCATCGTCTTTTCTAGCTCGTTCACCGCCCCGGAACATTCCTGGACTCCAGCCGCGACCTGATTGGCAGCCGAGGCAAGGCGATCGACAGCCTGGCTTCGCTTGGCGGCCACCCGGGCGGCCTGCTTTTCAGCGACCTCCTTCTTGGCCAATTCGCCCGTGGGGCGTGGGGCAATCGCCGCATTGGGCAACAAGGCCCGCGAGGCGGCGGCGCCGTTGCTGTTGGATTCGAGGGGCGGGGGCAGGAGCTTGGGCATGGGAGGTATCTCCGGGGAATGGCGCTGGTGGACGACGTCGGGTCAGGACGCGGCAGGGGTCGGTGGGGGACGCCCAGACAGCACCGCCTGCACGGTGCTGACGAGGAGGTGGGTGGTCACAGGTTTGGTCAGGACCGGCGTGCGGGCCTGCATGAGTTCGGCAAAATCAGGGTCCCCCGTCAGCACCACCACGGGGGTGGTGGGTGCCGCCTGATGGAGTCGGGACCAGCTCTTCAGGCCAACACTGTCGGGTAGGATGAGGTCGAGGAGGCACAGGTCGGCGTCCTCACGCAACAAGGCCAGCTCTGCGTCCTTCAGGGAGGAAGCGCCCTCAACCCGATAGCCGGCCGCCCGTAGAGCCAGGGCGGTGACATGGCGTGCCAAGGGTGAGTCTTCAACGATCAGAATGCGCGGCGACGCGGGGGCTTCCATGAGCGGAATGCCCTGGCGTCAACCATGCCATATCACAAAAATTGACGTAAACTTTTGTTCATATATGTTTTACAAAAAAAATTAGTCAACACATGGAGGACAAAGGCTTTTGTCGACCCGCATCGCCACGGATCAGATCAATCCATGCAAGCTTTTAGAATTTCAGGAACAACGACCTCCATGACAAACCATGTGGGGTCGTGACAAAAATCTTTGTCGTCCCCTAGGCGTCCCTGCCCCGCCGACGCAGTCGATAGGAAATCGCCTGCTTGGTGACCCCCAACAGCTTCGCCGCTCGGGTTTGATTGCCCTCTGAGCGGCGCAGGGCCTCATCAACCAGGGAGGCCTGGGCGGCTTCCATGGTCGGCAGAAGGGCTGGCCACGACCAGGATTCTGGTTTTTTCACCGGCATCAGCAGGCGTCGAGAGCCGTAATGAAGATCCGCCGCCGTCCACGGTGTCTCGTCGCGGTGGCGGGTCAGCGTATCCACCAATAGGGCATCAAGTTCCCGGGCATTGCCCGGCAAGGGGTGGTGGGCCAGGGCGTGCAGGAAGTCTTCGCCAAGCACCGGCAGGGGGCGATCGGCCGCCACCGCCGCCCGGCGGAGGAAATAGGCCACGAGCAAGGGCAGATCGGCGGGTCGTTCGCGCAAGGGTGGCAGGTGGATCTGGTGAGCGGCCAAGCGGTAGTAGAGGTCGCGCCGGAAGTGGTCGGCGGTGATCCGAACTTCCAGGTCCTGGCTGGTGGCGGCGATTACCCGGATGTCGGCCTGGCGCGGTTGGTCTTCACCAACGGGGAAATAGTCGCCGTCTTGCAGCAGGCGCAGCAGTTTGATCTGGGTCGGCAGGGGCAGGTCGCCGATTTCGTCCAGGAACAGGGTGCCGCCTCGGGCGGTCTCGACCAGACCGGCGCGATCGCTGATGGCCCCGGTGAAGGCGCCCTTGCGATGACCGAACAGGACATCCGATACCAGGGCGTCATCCATGCCGCCCAGATTGCAGACGACATAGGGCCCAAAGCGTTCGCTGATGGCATGGATGGCCCGCGCCAAGACATCCTTGCCGGTGCCGGTTTCACCGGTGATCAGCACCGAGCGCGTCGAGGTCGCAATGGCCTCGGTGTAGCGCAGGATGTCCTTGAGGTGGGGATCCTCGGTGATGAAGCCGCTGAAAGCAGGATGCAGTTCGCGGTCCCGCCGAAGAAATCGCTGGGAGAGTGCCTGCCGCTCGGCCACGACCGCCGCATGGTTCAGGGTCCGTTCGAGGGCCGCCCGTACCGCCTCCATCTCCAGGGGTTTGGTCAGGTAATCGAAGGCCCCGGCCCGCAATAATCGGACCGCGGTCTGGGCATCCGTTTGGCCGGTAGCGACGACCACCTGAGCATCAGGATAGCGTTCCTGCACCTCCGCCAGCACGCTGTCCCCCGAGCGACCGGGCAGGGTCAGATCCAGCATGACGACGGTGGGCGGCCAGCCTTCCAGGGCCGTGACCAGTTGCCGTGGATCTGGGATGACACGGACCTCGGTGCGGGGAATGGTCCGAACGATGCCCGCCAGCACCTGGGCCGCCAGGGGATCATCTTCCACGATCGCAATGCGACGATTCATGAATGGCTCTCCCCGCCCACCGGTTCGGGCTGGTGGGGGAGGGTGAGCGCGACGGTGGTGCCGTTTCCCGGCTGACTGTGGATGGCCAGGGTACCGCCCATCTCGTCGACGACGCGGCGGATAATGACCCAGCCCAACCCCGTGCCGTCCTGACGGGTGGTGAAAAAGTCGAGGCCCAACCGTTGCTGGGCTTCGCTGCTGATGCCCGGACCGTCATCCGTGACGCTGATGACCACGCCCCCCGTGGCCGAAGTGGTGGCGGTGATGGCGATGGTGCCGCCGCCCTCCGCCAGGGCTTCGGCGGCGTTGGTCAGGAGGTTGGTCAGCACCTGCTCGAGTCCCATCCGATGGGTACGGACCCGCGCAGGAATGGTCGGTAGGGTGATCGAACAGGCGACGATGGCCCGGTCCAGGTAGGGCCGCACCAGACTGACGACATCGGCGATGACCTCACCGATGGCGACCTCCTCGACCGGCATGGGGCTGCCCTTGGCATAGCGGCGGAGGTAGGTGTGGAGGGCGACCATGCGCCGGACCGTGGCCTGGACACCGGCCGAAATGGTCGGCATCTGCTCGCGAATCGAGGTCAGTTCCGTGGCGTCCAACTGGGCCTCGGGATGGGCGACGATGAACGCTGCCAGGAGCGGATCCAATTGGCGGATCCACTGTTCCAGCAACCCGACGGACAGACTGATGTTATTGAGGGAATGGTTCAGGTCATGGACCAGGCTGGCGCTCAGGACGCCAAGGGTGGCCAGCCGGTCGGCCCGTTTCAACAAGTGCTGCTGTTCGAGATCCCAGGCCCGGCGGTGGACCTCCTCGGTGACATCACTGGCCAGACCAACGCTTCGTCCCCCGGCCACCGCTTGGGTCCGAATCCTCAGCCAACGCATGCCTTTTCGCGGGTGCCGGATGTGAATGCGGTAGTCGAGGGACTCCGGCAGACGGGCGGCGAGCCGCCCAAAATCCTCGCCCGAGCGCGCCTCCACGACTCCCGCGAGGGACGTAAAGAACTCCTGAGGGTCGGTAGCCAGGGCCACCCCCCAAAGCTCCTCCATGGAACCCTGGACCAACTCCTGACCGCCGACATCGGCGCGCCAACTCCACAGGGCCCCCTGCAGGTGGACCGCCGCCAGGGCCAGCATGCCCTCGTGGCTGGAAGGTTGAAGAACCTCCGGGGAGGTCGCCACGACGGCCCGGCAAGGGACGGCATCGGTCGTCATGGTAGATCCCTGAAGTGAGTCCCTAAAGAGGCCCGTCCGCCTGAAAAATCTCGCGATTTTTGCCGGGAGGAAATACGCTCATGAAAGCGCTGGTAAATCTATACGCATATTCAAATCGTTAACTATTTTTTCAAGGATTCCTTGATGCGCCATGGCGTACGATGCCTGTGCAGGAGCCGCCCAGATGAACGATCATCCCCAAGACGGGGCATCCAGGCCGGCCAGGGCCTCCTGCAAAACCTCCAACGTCCGCGTCATTTCCCCCGGGAGGGACTTCCAGGCGGGGTCATGGCCATCTTCGGCTTGGCGGGCCTGATGGGCCAGGCGGGCCAGGCCGAGAGTGCCCGCGACCCCAGCAAGGCGGTGGATGGAACGGCGGGCTTCGTCCGACTGCCCGGCCGCCCGGGCAGCGAGGGCCGCCGCCAATAAATGGGGGCCTTCCTGGCGAAACTGGGCGCCAATGTCGGCCAACAGGCCAGGATCCGTCGCCCGGCTCTGCTCGAACAGGTCCCGCCACACTCGGGCATCCAGACGGAGGATCCGCCGGGTAGTGACCGAGGCTATGATTCCGTTTTCCAAAACCTGCTGCAATTCCGAAAGACGAACCGGCTTGCGGAGAATCCCATCCATCCCGGCCTCCCGGCAGCGGGCTTCTTCGCCGGCCTGGGCTCCGGCGGTGACGGCGATGATCTGGACCCGCTCGCCGGGGGACTCGGCAGCCCGGATCTGGCGAGCGGCTTCATAGCCGTTCAACAGCGGCAGTTGCACGTCCATCAGGATCAGGTCGAAGCCGCCCGTGGCCGCACGTTCAACGGCTTCCAAGCCGTTGTCCACGGCTTCGGACTCCAGGCCCAGGTGCTGCAATTGGGTCAGGATCACCCGCTGGTTGGCAGGGTGATCCTCGACCACCAGAACGCGTGCCGCCATATCACCATCCGGAGGTGTTCAGGTTCCATGGGAGGCACCGCAGGGCTTCCTCGTACATCCGGGGAATGCGCTACGAGGAAGCCGGCGGAACGTTGCAGGGAGAGTTTACACCACCCTCCCGACACACCAGATCCATGGCGAATGGAACAGGTATCGTCGACGTTCCTGCGCGTGAGGTGCTCGACTTTGCGATCGCCGCTTATGCCACCGCCGACGGCTTCACCGCCCTGATGACCGGGCCCTCGGCCAGCGGTCAGGCCCGAGTGGCGGTGGACTGGGGAGACCTGCGGCCGAGCCGGTAGACCTCGCCGGGCGCCAGGGTGACCTCGGTGGTGGTCCCGCCGACCCGTAGGACGCACGCGCCGCCGTGGGGGGCGGTGATGACGGCCTCGGCCAGGCGGCCGTCCTGCCACGCCAGGTGCTCGACGGTGAACCCACCCCGGGCCCGCAGGCCCGTGACCCGGCCCGTGGGCACGGCGGGCGGCAGGGCCGGCAAGAGGTCGAGGATGACCCGTCCATCGGCGGCACGGCGGTGGGATTGCAGGAGCATTTCGAACAGCCCGGCGGAGGCTCCGAAATTGCCATCGATCTGAAACGGCGGGTGATCGTCAAACAGGTTGGGCAGGGTCGATTTCACCAGCAGCAGCCGGAGGTTATCCCAGGCCTGGGCGCCGTCGTGGAGACGGGCCCAGAAGTTGATCATCCATGCCCGACTCCAGCCCGTATGACCGCTGCCGTGGGCCACCCGGTGGTCGAGGGTCGCCCGGGCGGCGGCGGCCAGGTCCGGGGTATCCTGGGGATGGATGACGTCCCCGGGATGCAGGTGGTAGAGGTGGCTGATGTGGCGATGGCCGGGCTCGACTTCGCCGTACTCCTCCAGCCATTCCAGGAGGCGGCCATCCCCACCGATGGTCGGCTGGGGCAGGCGGGCCCGGGCAGCCACCACTTCGGCGGCAAAGCCGTCCTCCAGGCCGAGCAGGGCATGGGCCTCGGCGCAGGCGGCAAAAAGCTGGTCGGTGATGGCGGCATCGATCATGCACCCGGCGGCCAGGCGGCCGGTGCTGCCGTCGGCCATGATGTAGGTGTTCTCGGGCGAGGAGGTCGGCGAGGTGATCAGGCGACCGTGGGCGTCTTCCACCATCACGTCGAGGAGGAAGCGGGCCGCATCCCGCAGCAGGGGCCAGGCCCGCATCAGCAGTTCCCGGTCGTGGGGCGCGAAGCGGCAGGCCTCCCACAGGTGGATCACCAACCAGGCCGCGCCCATGGGCTGGAAAGTCGCCGGGATGTAACCATCCACGGGGGCACAGTTGCCCCATAGGTCGGTGTTGTGGTGGGCGACCCAGCCCCGGGCGCCGTACATGTCCCGGGCCACCCGCTGGCCCTCGACGTACATCCGCTGCAAATGGTCGAACAGGGCCGTGTGGCATTCCGGCAGGGCGGCGACTTCGGCCGGCCAGTAGTTCATCTGCAGGTTGATGTTGATCGTGTATTTGCTGCCCCAGGACGGGAATGCCTCGTGGTTCCAGATGCCCTGGAGGTTGGCTGGCAGGGACCCGGGGCGCGAGGCCGCGAGCAGCAGATAGCGCCCGAACTGGGCATGGAGGGCCAGAAGCCGGGGATCCGCCTCGCCGGCCCGCAGGGCCTCCAGGCGGCGATCCGTCGGCAGGTGGGAGCGGTCCGGCCCCCCGAGGTCGAGGGCGACCCGCTGGAACTGGGGCTGGTACTCGGCGCGGTGGCGGGCCACCAGGGTCTCCCAGCCCAGGGCCTGGGCGGCCCGCACCCGGGCGAGGGAAGCCCGGCCGGGATCCGCGTCGCGGAAGGTCGTCCCCGCCGCCAGCCACAGGACCGCTTCGTCGGCCCCTTCGACCCGCAGGGTCTGACCCAGGCGGCACACCCGCCCGCCGCGCACCGACACCGCTAGGGCGGCGGCAAAGGCCACGGCCCCCGCGCCACCCGCCTGACCGTGAAGCACCACCGCGTCGTCGCCAGCGGACAGAACCCCATCGGACTGAACGCACAGGGCGACGCTGCGCTCGATGCGCGTGCGGAAACTGATGGCTCCGGCCCGGTCCGCCCGCAGGCGGACGGCGATCACGCCATCGGCGTGGCTGGCCACATACTCGCGGACCAGGGTCACGCCGTGGATCGCAAAGCGGGTGGTGGCGATGGCCGTGGCCAGGTCCAAGTCCCGACGATACCCCGACAGCACCGGCTCCTGGTCGTAGCGATACCCCAGACCCGTGACCACCCGCCCGGCATCATCCCCGGGCAAGTGGTTCCAAATCACCAACTGCCCGAGGGGTTCGTAGTGCCCGAGGACCCGGGGAATGCCATCCAAGCCGTCCGAGGCCAAAACCTCCGCCGCCCGGGGCTGGCCCGCCGCCAGCAGACGACGGACCTCGGGCAGGACCCGCTGGGCGTCGGGATTGGTCCGGTCGTGGGAACCGCCATACCACAGGCTGTCCTCATTGAGCCACAGGACCTCGTTACGGGGATTGCCCGCCACCATCGCCCCCAGCCGACCGCTGCCGAGGGGCAGGGCTGCGCCCCAGGAGTCGCCGGCGGGGGTGTCATACCACAGGGTCGTGTCCGACATCATCGTCTCCTGAAGGCCCACGGGGAGGTGGGATGACCACGGTACCACACGGCCGTTTACGGATAGCGGAATCCGCGCACCCGCCGGACCCTCACCCCCGCCGAGGCAGGGATTCGTGCGGATTACTTCTTCTTGGGATCCTTCTTTTCTTCGACCGGGGCCGGGGCTGGTACCCGAGGCTTGGGCTTGGCCGCCGCGTCATGGAACAGGATCATGTCCGGGATCTTGGTTTTGCGCATGACCGGCCCGTCGATGGAGACCTCCAAGAGCGGCCTTGTCGCCGCAGCGGATTTGAAGTACTCGATCCGCACGGGGTGCGTGCCCTCCCGAAGACCGATCCGGCCCATCTTCTCCACCGCACCATGAATGCCGTCACAGTCCGTGACCAACTGATCACCAATGAACAGGCGGCTGCCATCGGAACTGCGCAAGAAAAAGGTGTAGACGCCTTCCGCCGGCAGGTCCACAAAGCCCGTGAACACCAAACCGAAGTCCGACAGCAGGGGCAAGGGCTCTGGATTGGTTTCGTCTTCGATCACCGCCTGCAGATCCGGCCCCATGGCGATACCCTTGGCATCCGGCTCGCCAATTCGGCTCATCATATCCCGACAGTTCTTGAACTGTCCGCGAAAGACCTCGTAGGTCAGGGCATTGGCCTTCTTTCCCGGCCGTTCCGGGGCCCGGCTCTTGGCTTTCTCGAAACGAACCTCGGCACGAGCCGTGGCGCCATTGGCGGGGTTGGTGGCAATGGCGATCAGGGTGCAGTTGGTGCTGATTTTGATCGGCCGCTTGTAGAGCGTGCCGGATTTGGGGTGCGGATCCTTGCCGTTCAAAGAGTAGCGGATCTCAACCTTCTCAGGATTCCGGACCCGGTGGGGGATGATCGGCACGGTGATGGTGCCCAGGTAGTCCCCGCCCTGGATCTCCAGGGTCATGGGCGCCTTGTCGAGGGTCGCGGCAATGGCCTTGGCCGCCACGGTAGCCAAAGCGTTCTGGCCCACCTGATTGACCCCCAAATCGCCAATCACGTTCGGGCCCAGGGGCTCCAGGGCGGCCCGAAAATCTGCAACTTCCAGATTGTTGGCAGCCGCCACAGACCGTACGGCCTCCGCATACCCCGCCACCAAAGGCTCATGCGTTGCCCCGCCGGCCTTTTTCTCCGGTGGGATCGGGGCGACCAGGACGACCAAAATGCCCTCATTGGTTAACTGGCGCACCACCGAGCCCAGGAAGCCTTCGTACTCGTCCTTGGAAACCGGCTTCAGGGGCGGTTCCACCATGATTTCCGAGAGGCTGACATTGATGATGACCATGGTCGGCTTGTTGTTCACCAGCTGACCGGCACCGGCCGATTCCAAACCTTTGATGCGGCCGGAACCCCGAGCTTCAATCGTCACCCCGAGTTCAGGCCGCTTGCTGGCCATGACGCGGCGTAACTGATCCACCCAATTGATGGACCCCTGCTGGAAGTGGGAGTCGCCAATCAGCACAATGCGGTCGCCGCGTTCCCAGGGGGTCGCCTCGTCAATGATGGGGTCAAGGTTCGCCTCGGCGGACCACATCACCGACGCCATCAACACCAGGGCAGGCAGCAGCAGGAAGCGAACCATGGCGAAATCTCCCAAGGGATGAACGGTCAACGAAGTTTCATCTGGGCCGCGCCGAGACGTTCGATGGACTTCATGGCGCCGATGGCTGCCAGAGTGTCAAACAGCGGCGGGGTCTCGCGGCGGCCCGTGGCCGCGACCCGCACCAAGCCGAACAGGTTCTTGGTCGTCCACCGCTTGGCGGCGGCCTCCTGCTCGGGGGTAGCACCGATGGGCGGGACCTGGGACTTCTCGGCGATCAGGTCACGCAGGAGTTTTTCCAGGCTCGGGGCATCCCACACGGTGCCATCGGCGGCGATGTGCTGTTTGAAGGCCCGCTGGGCGTCCTCCAATAGCGCTCGGGCGTCCTCCTTGACCAGGCCCTTGGGGATCAGGTCCTCAACGTGGTGGGTCACGGCGTCGGCGTAGTAGGGCTCGGCCTGGGCCAGGAAGTCGCCGCCGCAGGCCATGCGCTCGCGCAGGATCGGGAACAACTGCTCGAAGCGCGTCTCGACGGCCTTGAGGACCTCGGCCTTGGCCCGCTCCGCGTCCAGTTCCCGAAAGTACAACCCCTGCAGGTGGCGCAGTTTCGCCAGGTCGAACACCGGCCCGGCGACATTGATGCGGTCGAGGTCGAAGAAACGGGCCATTTCCGTGAGATCGAACTTCTCGATGCCATCCGGGTGGCTGTGGCCCAGAAGGGCCAAGAAATTGAGGAGCGCCTCCGGCAGGAAGCCCTGCTGGCGGTACCACAACAGGCTGGTCGGGTTCTTACGCTTGCTGATCTTCGACTTGTCGGCGTTCCGCAGCAGGCCGACGTGGACGTACTCGGGGGCGGTGAACCCCAACTTCTCGTTCAGCCAGATGTGCTTGGGCAGGCTGTTCAGCCACTCCTCCGCACGAATGACGTGGGTGATGCCCATCAAATGATCATCGACCACGGCGGCCAGGTGGTAGGTCGGCCAACCATCGCTTTTCAGCAGCACCTGGTCGTCGATTTCCTTCCAGCCCTTGACCACCGGCTGCTTGCGCAGGCGGTCACGGTACACGAATTCGCCCTCCAGGGGCGTCTTCATGCGAATGACGTAGGGTTCGCCGGAGGCCACCCGCTTCTTGGCCTCCTCCAGGTCGAAGCCGCGGTAGCGACGATCGTACATGATCGGCTCATTGGCCGCCCGCTGGCGAGCCTTCATGGCCTCCAGTTCTCGGGCGGTGGCAAAGCAGTAATAGGCATCGCCCTGGGCGATCAGTTGATCAGCGTACTTGCGGTAGATGCCGAGTTTGACCCGCTCGCTCTGGACATAGGGCCCGCGGTCGCCACCGACATCCGGGCCTTCGTCGTAGGTCAGCCCCAGCCATTTCATGCTATCGTAAATGGCCTGGGCGCTGCTTTCGCTGCACCGCGTCTGATCCGTGTCCTCGATGCGGAGGATGAACTTCCCCCCATGGTGCTTGGCGAAACTCCAGTTGAGCAGGCCAATATAGGCCGTCCCGACATGGGGATCACCGGTGGGGGACGGAGCGATGCGGACGCGGACGGTCATAGGGCGGAAGATGATGGTTCGGTTGCGACAGGGACAAGGTTTGGACTTCGTCGGCGGCGATCAAAAACCATGGCCACCATGCCACCTGATTAATCCGCTCACGATCTGACCACCCTCGCGCCGTCTTGCATCTCACCGATCACCACCCGCCCAATATCGACGTGATGTTGGCCCATGTCGCGGGCCCGATGGATGTACCGCAACCCGCGTGGCCAAAGGGGCAACTCCAGCTCTATGGAGTCATCTCCAAAACCAAAAAATACACAAGTATTTACCATTAAAATTCTTACATCTTTACGCCCGCCGGGCAGGACTCAAGCGCATCTCTCAGGTCTGCAGGCCCTAAAACCTGCTATAGCAAGCGATTAGGGGCCTCTTGGCCTAACCCATGAATGACCATCGGCTCGGTGGCTGGCGATCGATCTCAGCTAGATCCCGCAATCGTTCTTCGCCTTGCTCGTAGAGGGCGGCCTCGTCAGCGGCGGTCATGACCTTCTGACCCTTGCCCTAGGCGAGACAGGCCCGCTCGTCGTGGGAATTGGCAGATACGAGCGCACACCTGATGGGCGAGTTAAGCCACCAAGGCTGCTTCGCGGACCCGGTCTTGATCATCCAAGGACATGGTCAGAGCACCCAGTTCGGTGAACTCGCCCATGATTCGCGTTGCGGCGTCCCATCGTTCCCCCTGTTCCTGAGGGAGTTGGACGGGAATGACGATGCGCGGCGGCAGAAGGTCCAGGCTGCGCAACCGGCGAAGGGATGCTGCCCAAAGATCGCCATGTCGATAGACCGCCGTGGAATCCTTCAAATCCAAGTCCAAGGGACGAATCACCTGCGTTGGACGGGAATCCCGCATATGCGCAAAAGGAACCGTCACATGGAAGCGCTCATCACCCACCTGCACATCCTGCCGGTAGTGTTCCATCAACTTCCAGGTCCGCAGACATTCACCGAGTCTCCGGCGCATGGCTACTTCCCGATGCTCCTCTTGCTGGGCAAACTGGCGCAGGACCAGCCGTTGGTAGAGCGTTTCCAGGGCCTTGGCGGGCGTTTCGGCCAAAAGGGCTCCCGCCGGGCCAAAGGTCATCAGTCCCTCACGAACCCGCACCAACTCCTGGAAGCGTTGAATCAGTGCCTCATCACCGCCGGCCTTGCCGAGGGTGAATTGGGGCTCTACGGCCCGCAGCAAACCTTCCACGCCCCGCACGGCTTCCCGGTAGATCGTCAAGTCCAGGTCGGGGAAGAACCCCCGCATGCGCTTGCCAAGGCTATGGTGACAATGAAACAGAAAGGACTTGGCTGCCGGGCACCAGACCACGACGCCGACATTGGCGAACTCACCGGTCTCTCGGTAAGGCAGGAAGCGGAGGGCCGCATAGGAACAGGCAACCAGGTTCATGAGCAGGTCCAGGCCGGATTGCGGAGATCGGTGATCAGTTGAAGCCGGTTGCGGACCTGCTCAAGGGAGATCCGGCCAGCACACTCCTCGATCCACTGCTCAGGGAGTTCATCCCACAGACTCCCCAGGTGGTCGAGCGTCCCGGCCATGCGTTGGGCCCACCCACTGAAGAAAATCACATCCCATTCCCGATTCGCCTCCGCAAACACATGGTCTGCACGGACTTCCGAAGGCGCGGACTCAAAGGCAAGGTTGTGGTCGATCATATGCAGGGATCGGCCATGGTCGCACCACAGGAGGTTCGGATTTCCACCCAAGGGGCCCAAGGTGCGGTCACTGTTGCCGATCCAAGTGTCGAACAGCAGGATTTCGGCCTGCTGATGCCGGGGCACCTGGGCCAGGTCCGTAAACCGGATTTCCACCGCGTTAGGAACCACCCGCGAGGCAAACAGGGGCTCTTCGCCCCACTCCAAGCGTTGTTCTGGTGGTAGCAGCCGGAGAAGAGCCCCGGGCACCTCGGCCAGCGTGAATGCCGGCACCGGCAGGCCCAGCATCTGGCCCAAACGGCCGGCCAGCCATTCGGCAATCAGGGCCTTTCGTCCAGCATTCACCCGTTTGACCCAGTATTCATGGCCATCATCGGCCCGGCACAGATAGGGACGGGTCATCCCCTGACGGGCTTCCTGAATAATTTCGACGATGGTGATCATGGAGGTT
The DNA here is from genome assembly GCA_903902515.1 of uncultured Planctomycetota bacterium. Classification (GTDB taxonomy): domain Bacteria; phylum Planctomycetota; class UBA11346; order UBA11346; family UBA11346; genus CAIUVD01. Next base: position 40,696 of record CAIUVD010000030.1, read on the forward strand.
CAGGTGGCCACGTATCGCGTGCCGCGTTTTTGTCCTTCGACCTGGGCTGCACCCTCGGCCACCAGGCGTTGCAGCAGGGGGCGGACGGCGGTGGCGTCGAGGCCGGTGACGGCCTGGGCGTCGGCGCTGGCGAGGCTGCCACCTTGGCGCAGGGCCGACAGGAGGGTGGCGTAGGGGTCGGCGGTGAGCTCACCGCGACGGCTCGACGATGCGACAGGGGGAATTTCACCGCGACGACGCGACGACGCGACGGAGGCAATTTTCGCGGTCTTTCGTTGCGTCGTTGCGTCGTTGCGGTGCATATCGCGGGCGGCGCGGATGCGGGCGAGCAGGACCGAGGCGGGTTCGTCGGTGGGGTCCTGGGGGACCAGTTCGCCACGGAAGGCGGTGGCGAGGAGGGATTGGTCGAGGTGAGTTGTCGAAATGCTGAGGGAGGCGACTAAAGATTCGAGTACCGCAATTTGACGCCGTGCCGACTGGATTTTACTGATAAGTTTTCTCTGAGTCTCCAAGGGAGGAATCCACACGGCCAAATCCCTAATCTGACTGAGATTGAGGCCGGGTTTTCCTCCGCCGTATGCGGCCTCGTGAAGTAGGCCCCGACCGAACGCATTACATGTTACCCAAGTATGGATCCACTCGGCTAGAACATCTTGGGATGGCCGAATCAAGGCGACATGTTGACTGACGTATGCTGGGCCAATGTCACAATCGACCCATGCGCACCTGCCGACATTTGCCCCAGTGATTGTAATCAATAGATCGCCAGATTTTACCTTGGTGCGCTCTCCCTCAGCACCGGAAGGCACATTCACCTTCGCTGTATTTCCAAGTTCCAGCTTGTCAGAATTAATGTCCTGGGAGCGGATGAAAATTGAGCCAGTTGATCCAACTAGCTCCGACCAGCCCCGTGACCCGCTCGTAATAAAGGAACTCAATTCACCCAACTTGGCCAATTGCCAACCATCAGGCATGGTTCGCTCACTACTTGTACATGAGTCCTGGTTATTGAGTTGCCCACTGCATGCCGCCGCGAGGACGGACTGCCGGTAGTGGTCGAGGAGGGCGGGGATGGCGGCTAGCGCCTCGCGGGCGAGGCGGGTGCGGGATTGGAGGGCGTCGAGTTTGGCGACGATGCGGCGTTGCTCAGTCAGTGGCGCTATCGGAAACCGCGATGCCTTGATAAACTTAAAGTGCCGCGAGTAGCCTTTTTCTGGAATTTTTCCAGCCCTGAGCATCGCCCCTAAGTACTGAGCGTTACAACACTCAGTTGGCGCAAGTACCTTGACCCCATCTGCGCCTTGGACAAACGGCTTTACCGCGAGCTGAATCTTGCGCGTATGGTCGCCAAAAATAACCACGGGCAGCCTACCATTGTAGGCAAGATCAGACCGATCCGTCCAGCCCGCAATCTGCTTGTCTCCTTGGTCTATGATTGGGAAGGCGCCCGTGCTTTGGTAAAGCGTGGTCTGAAGCTTATGCGATGAGTGAGTCCGGTCCTGGAATACCCAGTCCCAGACAGACCACTCCCAGTTGCTGGGCAACTGATCTGTTGGCCATTCAATCTGCTCTTCTGCTTCGTTCCAAGATCCAAATGGAACCATTTCAGACATCGGAAGACTCCAACTCCCGCTGCACCGCTTCCATCTCCTGCATGGCCAACTTTAACTTGGCCATGATCTCCTCAGCAATCACCCCCGGCTCCGGTAGGTCATCGGGGTCGATGGCACTGTCATCCTTGAGCCAAGCCAGATCCAGGTTGTCGCCGCGTTCTTCGATCTCGGCCCGGGTGAAGCGGCGGAAACGACCCTCGGGGCCTTGATCGACCCGAAGGGAAAGAAACTCACCGCAACGACGCAACGACGCGACGTTTTTCGAAGTGTCCTCCGTCGCGTCGTCGTGTCGTTGCGGTGCATTTTCTTCCGTTCGTTGCGGTGAACCCCAATAGGCCGCCTCGAACTCCGTGAAATGCGCCCGGGTAAACGGCGTGCGTTTACCAAACGACGGCATGTTAGCCCGCAGGTCGTAGACCCACACCTCCGTCGTATTCCCGCTATCGGTCCTGCCCCGCTCAAAGAACAGCACGTTCGTCTTCACCCCCTGGGCATAGAAAATCCCGGTGGGCAATCGTAAAATCGTATGTAATCGACACTTTTCCATCAGGTCGCGACGAATCCGAACCCCGTCGCCATCGGCAAACAGGACATTGTCTGGCAGCACCACCGCCGCCCGGCCACCGGGCTTCAAGTTGCGGTAGATGTGCTGCAGGAAGGCCAACTGCTTGTTGCTGGTTGGATAGGTGAAGTCGTCGCGGGTGGGCAGGCCGCCGCCCTTTTTGGTGCCGAAGGGCGGGTTGGTCAGGATCAAGTCGGACTTGGGCAAGGTTGCCCCGGTGGGGGCCAGGGAATCGCCCAGCAGCAACTGGCCATCGACCCGATGCAGCAGGGCGTTCATCAGCAACAGGCGGTGGGTATCGGGGACCAGTTCGATGCCGACATACGCCTGGGTGCGCTGGAACTCCTGCTTTTTCTCCGACAGGTCGAAGAGGTTGTCGGTGTGGGCGCGGATGAAGCGATCGGCGGCGATGAGGAAGCCGCCGGTACCCATGGCCGGGTCCTGGATGACCTCGCCGGCCTGGGGCTGCATCAGGGCGACCATGCTATCGATGAGGGGCCGGGGGGTGAAATACTGGCCGGCGCCACTCTTCTTTTCCGCCGCGTTCTTTTCCAGCAGGCCCTCGTAGCAGTCGCCCAGGCCCTCCTCGCCGGCGGAGTACCAATCGAGGCTGTCCAGGGCCTCGACCAGCTTGGCCAGGGTGGTGGGTTTGTTGATGATGGTGCTGGCGTTGGCGAAAATCGCCGCCACCTGGCGGTCCTTGGCGGTACCGAGGTCGATCAGCAACTTGCGGTAGAAGGTCAGGACCTCGCCCTCGTTCTTCGTCCGCAGGTCGCCCCACCGTTGCCCGGCGGGCAGGCGGCCCTCGGTCTTGGTCTCCTGGGCCATTTTCAGGAACAGCAGGTAGGTCAGTTCCGTGACATAGGCATGGTAGGTGACGCCATCATCGCGGAGGGTGTGGCAGAGGGACCACAGGCGGGCGACGATGTCAGAGGTAGTGGGCATGATATTTTCACCGCAACGGCACGACGACGCGACGCTGGGAGGTAAGGACGACGCGACGGATGCCGTCTTTGAGGTGCTGGGTGTTAAAGTTGAGCAGCAGTCCGAGCGGGTAGCCGGTCAACTTGAGATAGGTGAGAACTTGAGCGGTATGGATAGGAGCCAGGGCATCCACTGCCTTCAGTTCGACAATCAGTCGGTCAGCAACCAGGAGATCTAAACGAAGTCCAGCTTCGACGATGACACCATCGTAGGTGACAGGGAGCACAACTTGGCGTTGGTGGCTGATGCCACGTTTCGCCATTTCGTGGCACAAGCAGGCTTCATACACGGATTCCAACAGACCTGGGCCAAGAGACCGATGGACAGCGAAAGCGCCGTCCAAAACCACCGATGCCAGTGATTCGATATCCTCACCCACGGCTTCCCGTTGCGTCGTCGCGTCGTTGCGGTTCATCATCCCCTCTCGTCGGCGACACGGTCCATCTCGCGCCGCAGTTCGTCCTCGCTGGGCAGGACCAGGCGGTAGCGGCTGGCGAAGAGTTGTTCGCTGCCGTGGAGGACCGAAAAGCGCACGACCGAGGCATCCTTGTGGGAGCACAGGATGATGCCGACGGTGGGTTGGTCATCGGGGCCACGGCGCAGTTCGTCGTACATGCGCACGTACATGTCCATCTGGCCGATGTCCTGGTGGCTCAGTTCGGTGGTCTTGAGGTCAATCAGGACGAAGCACTTGAGGAGGTAGTTGTAGAAGACCAGGTCGATGAAGAAATCTTTGGTCTCGGTGCTGATGCGCTGTTGGCGGGCGACGAAGGCGAAGCCCTTGCCCAGTTCCAGGAGGAACTGCTGCAAGTGGTCCATCAGGGCCTGTTCCAGATTGCTTTCCAACAGACGGGCCGTGCCCGGCATGCCCAGGAACTCCAACAGCACGGGGTCGCGGACGAACTCTCGCGGGGTGGCGGGCAGGGCGGCCACCTTGTCGGCGGCCTCGGCCTGGACGGCGGGCTTATCCTGGCTGGCCAGGAGGCGTTCGTAGTAGAGGGTGCCGATCTGCCGTTCGAGGGCCCGGGTGCTCCAATGTTGGGCGGCGGCCTCGTCGGCGTACCATTGCCGGGCGGCGGGGGTGTCGACCCGCAGGAGCAGGCGGTAGTGAGTCCAACTCAATTCTGCACGCACTGCGTTCAGAATCGGGAACGCCAGATAGAACTGTCTCATCTGCCACAAGTTACGCGCGTCGAACCCCTTGCCAAACTCGGCGGTCAGGTGTTCTGCCAGCCGGGGGATGAGGCGGTCGCCATAGGCGGCACGCTCGGCTCCACCTTGTTCGAACTCGACGATGTGCCGACCCACCTGCCAGCAGGTCTGGACCTGGATGGCGTCCACGGTGCGGAGGGCCCGTTGCCGGGCGTCCTGGATCAGGCTGCGCACCTGGGCCAGGAGGGATGGAAGGGCGTCGGCGGGCTGGGGTACCAGGGTGGTCATGCCGATTTCCAGATCTCGTCCTGCAGGTCCGACAGCAGGCCGGTGAGGCGGTGGTCGAAGATCTTGTCGAGGCGGGCGAAGCCACCGTTATTGCCGAACTCGCCACGGTCGAGGGCGGGCGGGTCGAGGATGATGTCGGCCAGCAGAGCCTTCTCGAACCGCTTGAGCCAGTCCCGTTTCACCCCCGTCAGGTGGTGCTGGGCGATGATGCGACCGCAGGCGGTGCGGACTCGGTCGGCGTACTGCACCAGGGGTTCGCCCAGGGCCTGGTTGCGGATGTGGCCGATGATGGTGGCAGCGTAGTCGGTGCTGGTGGCGTCACGGGTGGCGCGGCGGACTTCGGATTCCGGGAAGCCGGCGGCGTCCAGCAGGACCTTCAGTTCCTTAAGTTGGGCCCGGGTCAGATCCCGGGGACGGGTGCAGACGGTGACGAGGGCAGGGATCTCGTTGCGGTGGGCGGCGATCCAGGTGGCAAACGCCTGCAGGTAGTCCTCGGGCCGGGTGATGTGGGCACCGGTGGCGTCGGTGCCGTAACCTTGCTCGATGGCGACCAAGGCATCGGGGTGGTCGGAGATCGGCAGGGGCTTCCCGTTCGAGGGCCGACGACGGTCGCAGAAGGACGGCACCTGGGGATGGGCCGTGAACCACGAACCGGCGGTGGGGGCGTCCACCTTCCCGAGGTGATCGGCCAGGGTGGCGGGGGACAGACC
>CAIUVD010000031.1 GCA_903902515.1 uncultured Planctomycetota bacterium
ACTGGCCTCGGTCGCCCAAAACTTCGGCAAGCGTGTCTACGAAGCCGCCGGCGCGGCTCAGCAGGCCAGTGCCGCCGGTGCCGCCGGTGCTGGTCCCGGTGCCGGTCCCCAGCAGTCCGCCGGCCCCCAGCAGGGCGGTGGGGACGACAACATCAAGGACGCCGACTTCACCGTCCAAAAGTAACCGAAGTTAGCGCCCCCCGCCTCTCCCCTCTCCCCTCTCCCCACACCTAAAAAAAATAGGAATCCATCCCATGGCCAACCCCGCCCTCAAGCCCCTCGGCTCCCACATCATCGTCCAGCGCGCCACCCCTGCTGAAGTCAGCAAGGGCGGCATCATCATCCCCGAGAAGGGCAAGGAGAAGCCCAAGGAGGGCAAGGTGATCGCCGTTGGTAACGGCAAGATGCTGGAGACCGGCAAGCGCCAGGCCATGCAGTTGAAGGCCGGCGACCGCGTGCTGTTCAGCAGCTACGCCGGCACCGAGGTCAAGTCCGGCGGCGAGGAATACCTCGTCATGGAAGAGACGGACGTCTTCGCCGTCATCGCCTGATCCCTCCGTCCTGCGCGACGTCCACCGCACCCTCCGTCCTCGACGGGGGGTGCGTTGTTTCCAGGCCACGCCCACCACCCTGCCGCCCATGCCCCGCTGCGCCCTGCTTGGACCCTCGGAAACCCGTGCTGGCGCCGGCCAGCGGGTCGAACGGATGGCTTCCTCCCTGGTGCTGGTGGGCTGGACTGTGGACCTGGCGGTCAGTCCGACCACGGCGCCCACCGCCACGGCGGTATCCGCCCAGGTGGCGCAGTGGCAGGAGGAGCGCCCCGACGCTGTCTACATCGAGGTGCCGGGCCCGTGGAGTGAGGTGTGGCGTCAGGCGGCGTTGACGTTGGGCCTGCCCCTGACCGTGGTGTGGCACGCGACTGAGCGTTTTGCCTTGCCGGAACAACGGGCCCACTGCCGCTTTGAAATGGAGATCCTGGCGGCCTCGGCCCGAACGGTGGTGGTCGAAAGCCAGGCCCAGCAGCAGGCGTTGATCCAGGCGGGTTGGGCGGTGCCGCCACGCATCCCGGCGGGCCTCGACCAGCATCGCTTCGCCCCCGGGCATCGCTCTCCTGCTCTTCGTCAGAGATGGGGAGCCAGGAGCCCCGACACCCCCGTCCTTCTGTACGCCGGTCGCCTCATGGCCGAAAAGAACATCGGTTTGTTGATCGAGGTGTTCACCGCCTGTCGGGCGAACCACCCCGGGATCGTGGCGGTGGTGGTCGGCGATGGTCCCGAGATGACCCGCCTGCGGGCCGCCTGTCCCTGGGTCCGCTGCACCGGGATCCTGGTTGGCCAGGCCCTGGCCGAAGCCTACGCCTCGGCGGACCTGTTCCTGTTCCCCAGTCGCATCGAATCCTGGGGCAATGTCGTCACCGAAGCCCTGGCCAGCAGCCTGCCGGTGGTGGCTTTCGCGGCGGGTTGCGTGCCGGAACTGGTGACCGATGGCATTCACGGACGGGTGGTCGCTGACGATGCGGGTTTCTACCGGGCGGTGATCGACCTGGTTCAAGCCCCGAAGGAGCGCCGTCGCATGGCCGCCGCAGCTCCGGGGGCCGTGGCCTTCCTCACGCCCCGGGCGATGGGGGCCCGGCTGGCGGAGGTCCTGATTCCGCCACCCCTGCCGCTGGTGGCGGTGATCGGCACGGCCGCTCCCTTCCCCCGCCTGACGGCCTTCGGGATGCGGGTGCTGGCGGGCACCGTCGATCCCGGGCAGGAACCTACCCCCGGCCAACGCCTGGATTTGGTGCGTCGCCTGGAATCCGGGTGGGACCGCCACCGTCCGGCGGCGGTAGCCATCGCCGCCCTGGATGCCGTCGGTCAGGCGGCCGCCCAGGCCGCCGAGGGCCGATGCCTGCCGTGGATCGCGGTCTTCCATCCCGGGGACGAACCCGGGTGGTTCCGGCGGGCCTTCGCGACCCTGGTTCCAGGACCGATGGAGGAAGCCGCCGTTACCGCTGCCGGTGGCCGGGCAGTGCGCTGGCCGGTCATCGCCACGGCCCCGTCACCAGCACCGACCGCTCCCCAGGGGGTCCTGATTATTGCCCTGGCCGGTCCCGACCTCATTCACCTTCCGGCCCTGGTCGCGGCCTGCGCCACTTTCGGCCCGGTCGATGTCGCGGGGGACCCGTCCCTGGCGGTCCTGGCCCCCGGGGCACGGATGGTGGCCTTCCCGGCGGACCGGGCCCAGGCCATCGCCGGGGCAACGTTAGTGGTGCTCCTTGGCACCCTGCCCCACACCTCGGCCCTGGCGGCCGAAGCCATCGTCGCCGGGACGCCTGTGCTGGCGGTCCAGCAACCCGCCCTGGCGGATCAGGTTGAGGAGGGCATTACCGGCTTTCTGGTCGCCGACACGCCCGCGCTCCTGCGCGCTGTCGTCGGCCTCGCCGGGCACTTTCCCGCCCGATCCCTGGTGCAATCCCGGGCCCCCCTTCACCTGCCGGACCGCGCCGCCGCCGTCCTGGCCCGGGTTCTCCGCCATGCTGCCTCTCAGTTATAGCACCAACCTCCACCGGGCGGAAACGCCTGCCGACTTGCTGACCGAGGTCGTGCCCTTTGCCGGACTTTTGCGCCGGGACCTCGGGTGGGATCGCCTGGGTCTGGATCTGCGCCTGGGCTTTGCGGCTCTCGACCTCGACCCCGGGGTATTCCGGCGGTCCTGCGAGGCCCAGGGCCTGGTGGTCCATACCCTCAACGGCTTCCCCCTTGAACCCTTCCAGGCCCCCGTGGTGAAGGAGAGGGCCTATCTCCCGGATTGGACCGACCTGCGGCGGGTCACCGCCACCCGTCGGCTGATGGAGATCCTGCTCGCCCTCTCGGACGAGCCCCTGCTGACCATCAGCACCGTCCCCGGCAGCTTCGCCCCCTGGCGGGCGGACCCGGCGCAGATTGCCGCCCACCTCCTGACCCTGGCCGCCGAGGCCCGGGCCATCGAGGACCGCACGGGTCGGCGGATCATCCTCGCCCTGGAACCGGAGCCCTGGTGCTCGCTAGAGACGACCTGGGATGCCGTGGCCTTCTGGCAGCGGTGGATCCTGCCCACGGGCCTCGGCCGGTGGCTGGGCCTGTGCTTCGACACCTGCCACGCCTCCCTCGCTTTCGAGGGCCCCGCCGAAGCCGTGGCTCGCCTGGTGGCGGCTGGCATCCCGATCCCCAAAGCCCAGGTGTCCGCCGCTCCCGAGGCCCGCAATGCCGCTGGTCTGGCAGCCCTCGCCCGCCTGGCGGAACCGCGATTCCTCCATCAAACGGCGGCCCGCAGTTCCGCCGGATCCGTGGCTCGGCAGGTGGACCTCACGGACTTGCCCGCCCTCACCGCCCGCCTCCCCGGTTGGACGGCGATTCGCAGCCATTTCCACATCCCCCTCCACGCCCACCTGCCCGATCTCGCCAGTACCGCCGACGAATCCCGGATCGCCGTCGCCGCCCTGCGCGCCGCCGACTGCACCCACCTGGGGGTCGAAACCTACACCTGGCCCCTCCTGAGCCCCGACGGCGTGGCAATCCGCGCTGGTACGGCGGCGGAATTGCGTGAACTCGCCGCCTGGTGCCATGACGGACTTCAACGACCTTCTTGAACGGATGACCCACCGGGCCAACCAGGACCCGGTGGGGGCCTGGGCGACCCGCGAGCAGTTGGCGGCCCTCGCCGCCACTCCCGAGGAAGTCCTCCATCTTGGGGCCTGGACCGCTCAGGTGGCGGGCACGGTCCTCGGCCATTTCATCGAAGGCGCGGGATTTTTGGCGGGTCTGCGTCAGCACCGGGCCCTGACCGGTCCTGCCGCCGAGGCGGTGCGCGCCTCGTTGTGGCGGGCTGAGGCTGTCCAATGGTGGTGTGTGGGCCGTGAGGAGGCCGCCGAAAAAGCGGTGGCGGCCGGTGTCCACACCGTCTCCGACCGTTGTCGTATCGAGGGTCTGGCGGCCCAGACCCTGGCCAGTCGCGGCCGGTTCTCCGAAGCGGTCCTCCACTTGCGCCGGGCCGAAGAAGCCTGTCGGGGCCTTCCGGCCCACGACGCGGTGGTCGCCCAGACCGCCCAAGTGGCCCGCAACATCCTGACCATGGCCGACCACCAGGCGCCCCTCATCCACCTGTTGGCCCGCACCGCCGCTAGTGCCCTGACCACCGCCGCCCCCCCGGGGGACTGGCGCCACGCCCACGAGGCCCTGTGGCAGACCGCCCGGGCCGACCTCGCCTCGGGCCGCCTGACCCCGGCCCACGCGGCGATCCACGAACTTTCGCGGCTGGAAGACCAGCAGAAGGCCGGCCCCTTCGAGCGCTATCGCACCGCCGCCCTGGCCGCCCGCCTACATGCCCTCCAGGGCCGGACCGCCGCCGCCGCCCAGGCCCTCGAAGCCGCCCAGGACTTCGCCACCCGGGCCGCCCGCCTGGGTCACGACCTGGAGGCGGAGCTGACGGATTTGCAGAAGATCATCGTGGGCTGAGGGGCGCCCCGGTCGCCATCAAAAACGCCAAGAGATCCCGTCGATGGGGCTCGGGAAGGTAGGCCCGGGCGCCCATGATTTCGACCAGGGCCGGCCATTGGGCCACGGTTTTTTCCAGCGGATCGTGAAGCGCGTGGCAGGTGTTGCAGCGGGTGGTGTAGAGGCTCCGGCCCCGTTCGAGTTGCGGCAGATCCGTGATGACGCCCCGGGCCGTGGCCGTGGTGACTAGGTCGGGGGTCACTGGTGGGATCACCGGGCCGCAGCCCGTCAGCATGACACTCAGCAATATCAGTCGCCGAGGCATGTATCCACGAGCCGCGCCGCCTTGATGCTGGGATGATCAATGGGCACGAGCTTCAGTTTACCGGCGCATTCTTCGAGGGGCACCGGTACAATCTGATCACCGCGCACGGCCACCAACTGGTTCCACCGGCCTTCGGCCAGCAACTGAGTGGCGGTGGTTCCCAGGCGGGTGCACAGCAGGCGATCGGCCGCCGAGGGCGTGCCGCCGCGCTGGACGTGGCCCAGGGTGGTGACCCGGGCTTCGATGCCGGTCAGCCGCTGGAGATTGCGCGCCAGGCGGTTGGCTCGGGGTTCCTGGATCGTCGGCACGATGGCTTCGATGGGGGCTTCGTGCTTACGCTTGATCAGCACCGTCTCGGTCTGGGCCAGGGGGTCTTCGACGTCCTCTGGGGCCAGCTTCCGCCGCTTTTTATCGGCCTTGATGGCGGATTTCTCCTCGGCGGCGGCCCGGGCTTCGGCCCGGCTCATGGCGCCCTCGGCGACGGCAATGATGGAGAAGCGCTTGTTGTGGCGGGCTCGCTCCAGCAGGTGATCGGCCACCTTCTGCTCGTCGTAGGGGATCTCTGGTAGCAAGATCACGTCGGCGCCACCGGCGATGCCCGCGCCCAGGGCCAGCCAGCCGGCCTTGTGGCCCATGATCTCGACGACGATGATCCGCTGGTGGCTGGTGGCGGTGGTGTGCAGGCGGTCGATGGCCTCGGTGGCGATGCCCAGGGCGGTGTCGAAGCCGAAGGTGATGTCCGTCCCGCGGATGTCGTTGTCGATGGTCTTGGGCAGGCACAGCACCGGCAGGCCCGCCTCCCGCAGGCGGTTGGCATTCTTGGCGGTCCCGGCTCCGCCGAGGCACACCAAGCCATCCAGTTTCAGGCCCCGGGCGTTGGCGATGGCGACCGAGGTCATGTCCTTCATTTCGCCGCCCATCAGCATGCGATGGGGTTTCTCGCGGCTCGTGCCCAGGAAGGTCCCGCCCATAGTTAGGATGCCGCTGACGGTCCGGTCATCGAGGGGGATGGTGCGGTTTTCCACCAAGCCCCGGAAGCCGTCCAGGATGCCGATGCACGTGATCCCATGCTCCCCCAGGGCCGCTTTCACGACCCCCCGAATGGCCGCATTGAGCCCCGGGCAATCGCCCCCAGAAGTGAGGATGCCGATGCGCTTGGGTTTGTGCGTGGAAGCCATGGGCGGAATCTAGGATGACCAGGGATCAGGGAAAGGACCCGGGACCCGTCGGCACCAGCCGTACCACCCGGCCGGGGTTATCGAAGCCGACGTAGATCAGGCCATCCGGACCCTGGTGGACCGTGCGGATGCGGCCCTGCCCCCGCAGGAGCACTTCCTGGACTGGCGGCCCGTTCGGGGGGAAGGTGACGCGCCGCAGTTCCTGGCCCGCCAAGGAGCCCACCAGCAGATCCCCGGACCAGCCCGGGAAGCGGTCTCCGGTCACGGCCGTCATGCCGCATACCGCCAGGGACGGGGTCCAGACGATCACCGGGTCCTCGAGGCCCGCCTGGCTGGTGACGGCGGTGATGGGCCGCCCGTCATATTCCAGACCATGGGTGACCACCGGCCAGCCATAGTTCGCGCCCCGCTGGATCCGGTTCAGTTCATCACCACCCCGGGGCCCATGCTCGTGGGACCACAGTTCCACCCCGCCGTCGCGCCCCGTACGAACGGCCAGTCCTTGGGGATTACGATGCCCCCAGCTCCAGATCGAGGGCAGAGCCCCTGCCTTACCGACGAAGGGATTATCCGCCGGAATCCGTCCATCGTCATGGAGCCGGTGGATCTTGCCATTGGGCCGCCCCAGGTCTTGGGCGTGATCCCGTCCGCCGCGATCCCCGACGGAAAAAAAGAGGAAGCCTTCGGAAAACACCATCCGGCACCCGAAATGGACGCCATCCCGGCGATAATGGCGGGGCTCGGCCCGGAAAATGACTTCCTCGTCACTCCACTGCCCGGAGCGGATCCGTCCTCGGACCACCGCCGTCATCGAGCCCTCGGACCCGGCGGGGGCGGGATCGCTGAAGGCGAGGTACAGCCAGCCATTGCGGGCATAATCCGGGTGGGGCACGGCCCCCATCAACCCGCCCTGGCCCTCCGACCAGACCGCCGGCGTCCCTGGGATCGGAGCCCCCACGCGACCATCCCGAACCGGCCTCAACGCCCCTGACCGCTCGGTCACCAGGAACCCCGGTTCCCCGGGCAGAAACGCTAGGGACCACGGGATCTTCAGGCCCTCCGCCACGACCTCGACGTTGAAGGCGGCCTCCTTCGTCGTGATCGTCCCCGTGGTCATGGGTGGCGGCTTGGGGGTGCCCCGTTGCTGGGCTTTCACCGCCTGCTCGCGCATGAAAATCACCAACCCCCGGACCTGCCGCTCATCAAGGGCCTGCCCGAATCCCGGCATCCCCGCGAGGGGCATTCCATCGGCGATCGCCTTGGTCAGGAAGGCATCACTGCCATCACCGTATTTCCACACCCCATCGACCAAACTGCTGCCGGTTCCGCCCTGCAGTTGGGGGCCATGGCACCCGGCGCAGAGCTGGGCATAGATCTTCGGGACCTCCCGCGGCAGCTCGGCGGCAACAAGGGGAAGGGCCGCGAGCAAGGCCATTGCGGGACGGCAAGCCAGCATGGAAACCTCAGGAGTGCGCAGGGATGGATGCGGAACCGTAGAATCGAGGGAGACTACGGTGCTGTTCTTTGCCAAAGGTCTTGAACCTGTCCAGCGGGAGAAGAGCTCCTCACCACCATGGCCAACCATGACCGAGTGACCACGTTGGCGTTGGCAGGCAATCCCGGGGTAACCCTAGGCCCAGGCCAGGGCCGCCCGCAGATCGTCGGGTAGGGTGGACGCAACCTCCGCCAGGCGGGTCCGGGCGCGGAGGGTGGCCGAGCCCTGAAGGGCGGCCACCAGGGTCACTAGGCGACGGCGCAGGGCGGGGGTGCCGGGGCCGAGGGCCGGGAGGGCCAGGTACTCGACCAGGATCTCCAGGAGGTCGCCGCGCTCGTCGTCGGCCCAGTAATCTTCCCCGGCTAACTGCACCAGGCGGGCGGCAGCCCGGCCGGCGATGCCGTGGAGGTAACTGCCGCCGCCCCGGGCAAATACCGGGGCTAGGGCCCGGGCGATGGGTAATTGAGGCACGCCAGGGAGCAGGGCCTCGGCCAGTTGGGCGGTCATCGGCGGAGGACAGGTGGGGGCGGCGGCCAGGCGGGCGATGCTTTCGCCCAGTTCCCGGATGTTGCCCGGCCCCCAGACCACCTGCCAGGCATTGACCCGCTTCCATTGACGGACCAGGCCGGTGGCGATGCGCAGCCGCACGGCGGGATCCAGGCCCGGGCAGGCGGCGATGGCTTCCAGGGCTCGCAGGGCGGCGGGGATGTTCTCGGTGTGGCGGGCCAGCACGTCGGCGATGATGTGGGTCGTCTCCTGGCTCAGGGGATCGACCTCGGTGCCGCCATCGGAATCCGGTAGGTCATCGCTGATGGCCCGTAGGAGGCGGCTGACGATGGCCTGGCGCCGGTCCGGCTCGGCGCTGTCGGCGGCGGCCAGGATGCCGAGGGCAGTGAAGGCTCCGTCCCCGAGGCCGGCGGTGGCGCCGTGGATGAGGTCCGTCAGTTCCAGGTCGCCGCTCCGGGCAGCCAGGCGGGCGGCGGCCACCACCCGGCCTTCCCGCTCATCGGCCTGCTCGACAGAGGCCAGGCCGCTGAGGAGCCGGTGCCCAGCGGACACCAGGTCCGCCACCGGGCACAGGGGCGGGATGAGGTCTGCGCACAGGCGGCGGACCTCGGCCCGGGGATGGTCTGCCAGGAGCGGCCAGAGGGGCGGCAGGGCCTGGTCCCCCAGGCCAAGGACGCAGGCCATCACCACATCGCGGCTGCGGTCGTCGTGGAAGCGGGCCACGGTGCCCACCACCGGCTCCACCAGCCCGGCGCGGGTCTCGGGGCGGCACGGCAACAGGGCCGGGATTTGTTGTTCCAGGAGGGCCACCAGGTGGGGCCCGCGGCCCGTCAGGAGGGTCCGCTTGAGGCCGACGGCCAGGATTTCGGCGGTGTCCGGTGGCACCCGGCCATCCCGGCACAGTTCCGCCAGGACCCACCACACGCTGGTATCGAAGGCCAAGGCCAGGGTGTCGACGTAGACCGCCAGCAGGGCCGCTAGGCGGGGCGGGCCCTGGAGTTCGATCCGGCGCAGGGCCGCCGCCAGGGCCATCCGTTCCCGGGGGACCTCGCCCGGGGCCAGCAGGAGGTCGACCCCACGCTCCAACAGCCGGTCCCAATCGAGGCCGGTGGAGGTTTGGGCCGGGGCTCGGGGATGGGCCAGGAGGACCAACAGCCGAGCGTCTTGCTCCGGATCCATGCCCAGGGAGCGGGCCAGCAGGGCATCGACCCGGGGCCGGTCGTGGTCCTGGAGAGCACGCACCAGTTCGAGGAGGCTCATGTGCCGGGGCAGCAGCAACTCAATCAACCGGTCGAGGTGGCGGTGGACCGCCAAGGCCCCCGCCAGGCGGCTGGCGACCACCACCAGGCCGGTCCCGGCCTGGCCCCGGGCGGCGGAGGCCACCAGGGCCGAGACCACCAGGTCCTGCTGGGGGGCCGGAAGCCGACCCAGGTGGTCCGCCAACCGGGCCAGACCGGCGTCATCGGCCTTGGCCAGGGCCCGTACGGCATCGACTACCGCCACCGCGGCTCCGGCATTGACCAGCAGGCCGATGGCCCGCTCGCGAACGATGTCAGCGCCGTCGGCCAGCAGCAGGGGCATCAGATCGCCAACCACCGGCAAGGGCGGCGAGGCGTAGCGTAGTTGCTCCAGGGCGGCGGCCCGTTCGTCATCGGCCCGGGCCGCCAGCAGGCCCTCCACCGGTCCCCGCAGGCTGGGGGCGAGGCCCTGGACCACGGCGCTCAGGCCGTGGGCGTCGACGGGTTCCGCCTCCAGCACCGCCTCGGCGGCCATGAGGGGGTTCCCGATTTCATCGCTTAGGCATACCACGCGCCAGCCATCGGCCTCCCGGGTCATCTCCAGGTCCGTTGCCCCGTGTTCGGTGGCTAGGGCCAGGAAATCGTCCGGGGTGGCCTTGGCCAACCGGCGATCCAGCAGCAGCGCCTGGTGGCCATCGCCGATGATGACTTGGAGCGCCGCCTCCGTCAGGGTCACCTGGCCCTGGAGCAACTGTCCAAGGCGCATCAAAAGCCGCACCTCCTGGCCGCAATGGCGCTGGAAGACGGGGGCATCGGCAGGGCGGA
>CAIUVD010000032.1 GCA_903902515.1 uncultured Planctomycetota bacterium
AGTTCTTTCGCATCTTACCATTCCAGGTGATCATACCGGCAGGGTCACACCCGTTCTCATTCCGAACACGGACGTTAAGCCTGCCAGGGCCGATGATAGTCGCAAGGCGAAAGTAGGTCGTTGCCTGGATTTTTCTTCTGCACCCCGGTCTTAGGACCGGGGTGTTTTGTTTTCATCCCCTCTGTGAAGATGGGGCCGCTTGCCTCTCCCTTCATTCTTGGTGCAATCTCATCATGCTGCGCGACGAAGCCGAAATCGAAGTCCGTTCTGGCGTAGGTGGCAACGGTGCCGTCTCGTTCTGGCGTGAAAAATATGTGTCTGAAGGCGGACCAGATGGCGGTGATGGCGGTGATGGCGGTGATATCGTCCTCAAGGCTTCCCATCATTTAAACACGCTTTTATCGTATTGTCGCAAGCGGCACTACCGGGCTTCCGATGGCTTGGCTGGGTCTGGTGGCCATTGTTCTGGTAAGGGTGGGGATGACTTGATTCTTGAGGTCCCCTGCGGAACGATTGTTCGTTTGGCCGAGACGGGAGAAATCCTGGCGGATCTCACCGATCATGGTCATCAAGTGGTGGTCGCAGCCGGTGGACATGGCGGCAAGGGCAACGCCCGTTTCAAGTCTTCGACCAATCAGACCCCCCACCAGTTCACTCCCGGTGGGCATGGGCAGCACTATAAACTGAAACTTGAACTAAAGTTGATTGCGGACGTTGGCATCATCGGTTTCCCGAATGCGGGGAAAAGCACCCTGCTGTCCCGTCTGTCTAAGGCCCGTCCCAAGATTGCTCCCTATCCCTTCACAACCCTGGAACCTCAACTCGGGGTTATTGAGCGGAACGACCGGACCCTGGTCCTGGCGGACATTCCCGGCTTGATCGAAGGCGCGGCTGAAGGACGTGGGCTTGGACATCAGTTCCTGCGCCATGTGGAGCGCTGCCCCATCCTGATGCACCTTGTTGATGGGTCCGAGGGTGATCTCAAGGCTCTGAAGGCTCGGATCAATGTCCTCAATAAGGAGTTGAAGCGCTTTTCGCCGGAACTGGCGGAGAAGCGGCAGATGATCGTTCTGAACAAATCCGATGCCCGTCCCGATCTTGATGAGATTGCCAAAAAATTGGCCAAGAGTCTCAAGGTCGAGGTGATGGTCATCAGTGGGGTTTCGGGCCAGGGCCTTGAGGCCTTATCAGAACGTCTCTTGCTCATTGTGTCGAATGCGGCAAACGGTGTGGCGGAGAATCCATGAATATCCGCGATGTCCTGAAGGCGATGGTCCAACTCCGGAGTTCCGATCTTTTTTTAAAGGTCGCGAGTCCTCCACGGGTTCGTGTCGATGGCGCTGTGCGTCAGTTGGGCACGGTCGCCATGACCAAGGAGGACATGAAGGATGCCTTTGCCCTCATCATTGATGAGGTGGCCCGCGAGACCTTCAAAAAAGCCCATGAATGCGATACGGCTTTTGAGGATCCCGAGATTGGCCGTTTCCGCGTCAACGCCTTCTTGCAGCGTGGTCAGATTGGGATGGTCCTGCGTCACGTGCGTGGAGATATTCCGAGTTTCAAGGATCTTGGTCTACCGATCGAGACGATGGAGCGCCTGGCACTGCTGAAGCGTGGGTTGGTCCTGGTCACGGGCATCACGGGGTCGGGCAAAAGCACGACCCTGGCCAGCATGATCAGTTACATGAATGCGACGGTGAATCGTCACATCATCACCTGTGAAGACCCGATCGAATACAGCTACAAGGACGAACGTTGCCTGATCAATCAGCGGGAAATCGGCATCGATACCCGGGATTTCAAGTCAGCCCTGCGTAACGCCATGCGCGAGGCACCCGATGTCATCC
The DNA here is from genome assembly GCA_903902515.1 of uncultured Planctomycetota bacterium. Lineage (GTDB taxonomy): Bacteria > Planctomycetota > UBA11346 > UBA11346 > UBA11346 > CAIUVD01. The sequence continues at coordinate 1,848 of CAIUVD010000032.1, forward strand.
TGATCGGTGAAATGCGTGATGCCGAGACCGTTGCCGCAGCCATTGATGCGGCGGAGACGGGCCATTTGGTGCTCTCTACCCTGCATACCATCAATGCTCAGCAGACGATGGAACGCATCATCAATTTCTTCCCGCCGTTCCAGCATGCCTTGATTCGCATGCAGTTGTCGATGGTCTTTCAGGCGGTGGTGAGTCAGCGTCTGATTCCGCGCAAGGACACCCCGGGTCGGGTTCCTGGCCTCGAAATCATGGTCAGCACTCCGACCATTAAGCAGATGCTGGAGGAAGGGCGCACGCCGGAACTCTATTCCGCGATCCGTGACAGCATCCATTTCGGGTGCATGACCTTCAACCAGAGCCTCTACAATCTCTTCGAGCAGGGATCCATTAGCCGCGAGGACGCCCTCGCTAATTCGGATAATCCCGACGAGATGGAGATGCTTTTCCGCGGCATCCAGCGTGGTTCCTCCAGCCAGATGGCACCTGCCATCAAGAAGTAACGCCATGGGTCTGATCGATGGCAAGCTGGTGTCCGAGCGCCGCCGCGCGCTTCTTCGTGAGCGAGTTCAGACCCTGGTGGCGCGTGGTATCCAACCCTGTGTCATCGCCCTTTCGGTCCGGGAAGACCATGGGTGGTCGGTGTACCTGAAGGGGCAGGCCTCGGCGTGCGCGGCTGTCGGAATTCTCCACCGGCAGATGGTGCTGCCGCCAGGTAGCACCCAAGATGACCTTTTGGAGCGCATCGAATCCCTCAACCTTGATCCCGCCGTGCATGGGATCCTGCTGCAAAGTCCTTTGGGCGAGGGTTTTGATGCTTTTCAGGCCCAGGCTCGCTTATCCCCGGACAAGGATGTGGAGGGGGTTGGCCCGGCCAATCTGGGCCTGCTGTTTTCCGGCCGTCCGGCGTTAGCCCCGTGTACGGCCCTGTCGGCGGTCGCCTTGGCCAAGGAAGCCATTCCGGATCTGCGGGGCGTCGAAGCGGTGGTCATTGGTGCCAGCATTATCGTCGGTAAGCCCGTGGCCCAATTGCTTACGGCCGCCGGGGCCACGGTGACGCTGTGTCAGATCACCACCAAGGATGTCCAAGCCCATTCCCGTCGAGCTGATCTGGTGGTGGTGGCCGTTGGGAAGGCGGGTTTGGTCAAGCCAGATTGGATCAAGCCGGGAGCCGTGGTGGTTGATGTCGGCATCAACCGCCTCACCGGCCCCGATGGGAAGTCGATCACCGTGGGCGATGTGGATCCCGCGGTGGCGACGGTGGCCGGTGCCCTGACGCCGGTGCCTGGCGGGGTGGGCAGCTTGACCACCACGATTCTTCTGGAATCCACGGTCGATGCTGCAGAGCGTCTGGGTTTTGGTGCTCCTGCCTTGGATCCCACCGCGTTGACGCGACTTCTGGGTGGCGCGGACTTGCCGGCGGGGGCCGCTGAGCGGGTCGCCCTGTTGCTGGCGCGACACCTCCCGGGGTTGGCGGGGGTCGCCGCAAGCGGGACGGCCTTTGACCGTCGCTTGGCGGCGATCCGGGGTGGCGCCGGCGCGCTCATCCTTGATGGAGCCATGGGCAGTGAGCTGATCGATCGCGGTATTGCGCCGCAAGCGGTGGCGGCGGCGAATCTGGATCATCCTGACTTGGTTCTGGAGGTTCATCGCGCCTACCGCCATGCCGGGGCCGAGGTCCTGACCACCAATACTTTTGGCGCCAACCGCTTTCAAATCGCGGATCGTGATCGTCTGCTGCGGACCCTCACGGCGGGGGCACGGTTGGCCCGTCAGGCGGCCGATGGGGCCTTGATTCTGGGCAGCATCGGGCCCCTCGGTCCAGTGGTCGGCGCGGAACTCACGCCGACCGCGGCCGCTGATGCCTATGCGGAAGTCGCTCTGGCTTTGGCCGACGCGGGGGTCGATGGCTTTGCCTTGGAGACCATGCCGTCCACAGACGAGGCGGCGGCGGCCTTGCTGGGCATCCGGCGCATCTCCCGATTGCCGGTGGTGGTCAGCCGGGCCATCGAACGTGCGGATCCCGCTGAATTGGTGGAATTTGCTCGGCGTATGGAGGAGGGTGGAGCTGCCGCCGTCGGGGTGAATTGCGCCGCTGGTCCCCGGACGTTGCTGCCGGTGGTGGCGACCCTCGCGGGTGCCTCGCGCCTGCCCATCCTGGCGCGTCCCAATGCGGGCTTCCCGACCCGGGACGGAGCGATGCTCCGCTACCACCTGCGGCCAGAATACCTGGTGGCCCAGGCCCGCTCCTATCTCGCGGCTGGGGTGGGGATCCTGGGGGGCTGCTGTGGCGTTGGTCCACGGCATATCCAGGCTTTGGCGGCCCTGCGGGGAGAGGTGCCCGGGCTTGCGGTTCCGGTCCGTCTGGTGGACGCCGCCACGACGACTGTGCCCGAACATCCCCTCCTGACGGCGTTGCTGACCGGTGGGTTTCCCACCATCGCCCTGGTGGCCGGCCGTCTGGCCCCCGCTGAGGCCGCCGCCGCCGCGACCCGTCTGTCCAAGGCCGGGGTCTCGGCCGTTGGCCTCCTCACGGGGTGGCCGGGTTCTCCCCGGGGCCCCCGGTTGGTGGCAGCCCTGGCCCATGCTGCCCAGGCGGCGGAGCGCCCGGGAGTTCTCGAGCTGGTGGCGGGCGAGGTGACCCTGGCGGAGGCCGAGGAACGTTTGCTCTCGGCCCATCTGCTGGGCATCCGCTTGGTGCTTATCGATGCCGGTGTGTTTGCCGGGGCGCCCCGTTTTGATCATCCGAGGGGGGCTGATGCCTTGGCGCTTTTATGGTTGGTCCGCCGATTGAATGAAGGCCGTGGCCTGGCTGGTTCACGACTTGATCATCGGGCCTCCTTCGTGGCCGGGGTGCGGGTGCCCATGACGGACATCCGCCATGGTGAGTACGCCGCCGCCGGGGCGGCGTTCCTGACCATCCCGCCCGTCTACGAGCCGCCGCGCTTCCGGGCTCGCCTGGCGGAGCTCGGTGAGGCGGGCCTCCCGGTGTTGGCGGAGATCCTTCTCCTGCCCGATGCGGCCACCGCCGATGAATTGGACAACGAACTTCCGGCCCTGTCCGTGCCGGCGGCCCTCCACGACCGGTTGGCGGCGGATCCCGATGAGGATGTTCGGGGTGTTCTGCGCTTCCTGTCCGCCTGGCGCGGCCAGGTGGCGGGCCTGTGTGTCCTGGTGCCCGACGCCCGCACGGGGCCGGCGGAGACGGTGCTGCGGTCATTGTGAAACGGTGGTTGGGTCCGGCGGTCGGGCTGCTGTTGGCGGCGGCAGCGGCCTGGGCCCTCAGCCGATTCGTCAGCGGTCTGTCCTGGTCCCAGGTGGTCACTGCCCTGGGGCGACTTGGCCCGGGAAGTTACGGGCTGTTGGCCCTGTTGCCGGTGGTCAGTATCGCCCTGTTCGCCGTTCTTGATCGGCACCATGCCCGGCATCTCGGTCACCGGGTTCCCTGGATAACGGCCTTGGTGGGGGTGACCTGCGCCCAGGGCATCAGCCTGAACATTGGCAATAGCCTGGTCATGGGAGGCGCCGTCCGGCTCCGGGTTTATGGCGCGGTGGGATTGCCATGGTTCAAAGCCGCCATGCTGTCGGCCTTGAACTTCTTAGCCGTGAACTTTGGCGTCGTTACCCTGGCGGGGATCGGCTGGTGGGTTGCGCCGACGTCCCCGGAGGCCGTGGGCCGGGTCTTGGCCTCCGTGGGGGTGTTGGCGGGGATGGGGTGGATGGTCCTGTCGGTGGTCCACGATCCCCTGGTCGGACGGACGCCCTTTCTGACCAGGTTTCTGGGCACCATGCCCTCCCCGCGCTTGGCTGCCGGGGGCCTGATGATCGGTGCCCTTGAGAAAGGCCTGGTTGCCGCCGTCCTCCTGGTGCTGCTGCCGGACCTGGGTGTGGATACCTGGTCGATCCTGTCGGCGTTCCTCGCCGCCATCGTGGTCGGGAAATGGAGTCAGGTGCCGGGGGGGCTGGGCGTCATTGAGGCGGCTTTCCTCAGTCTGCTCCCCGTCACGCCCAAAGGGGACGTCCTGGCCGCGGTGGTGGCCGCCTTCATCGCCTTTCGCATCGCCTATTACCTGCTGCCCCTGCTGGCGGCCGGGAGTCTGCTGCTGCTCGGGGAAGCCCGGGGTTGGCGCGGACTGCCGAGGATCACGACCCCATGACCATCCGTTACCGCATTCGCATCACGCCCGTCACCGGCCCGGCCCGCTGGTGGCTCAAGGGGGGGAAGATCCACACCCTTCCCGAGGAATTGGCCACGGTGTGGCCCACCAATTTCAAGCCGGCGATTTTTCAGGTCCTGGAGGACGGAGCCATCGTTCCCCGGGGCACTCCCAGGGCCGTCGACATTGCGCAGGTCGAGGCGGTGCCGGATACGGCCGTCACACCGGAGCCGTCATAATGACGGCGGCCCAGGTGCGGGTGAAACCGGACTTGGCGTACAGGGCCTGAGCCGGTTTGTTGTCCTCCAGGACTTCGAGGGCCAGCGTCATGGCCCCGGCCACCCGCTCATGGTGGCACACCCCGGACAACAGGTGCTGGGACAGGCCTCGACCCCGGTGAGCGCGATCGACGGCAATCAGTTTGAGCCAACTGCGACGGCCACCCGGTCGGACGGCGGCGGCGGCCACCACCACGCCGTTTTCCAATAGGACGTAATGACGATAGCCGGCGGCCGTGTGTTCGGCCTCGGGGAAGGCCGTGGCAAACAAATGGATGACCGTCTGGTGATGGCTTGGGTCCGCCAGATCGACGGTGGTGGTGGCCTCGTCCTGGGCTGTCAGGGGCCGTTCCAGAAGGTGATTCTCCTTCCACGACACAAACCCCGAGGACAGCAGAAAGGCCCGGAGGTCCCGATTCCGCACGTCCACGAGGGCCCGGATGCTGGTGTAATTGGCCTTGGCCAGCAACTGCTTGGCCTCGGCCAGCAACTGACGGGGCACGGCGGCATGGTAGCCATCGATGGCGGCAGGGCCCCACAGGGTCGCCTGCTCATCGCTGTAGGGGACCAGGGCCACGGTGCCCAAAAGATCCGTGGCCGACACGCTGAGGAGGACACCCAGGCAGGCCGTCAGGTCATGGGGGATCGGCGGCAGGCCCATGCGATGGGGGAGCCCGCCGATCAGGTGATGTTTGCCCGGAGGATGGGCCGCCAGGGACGCCAGGGCCGCCGAGGCCAGCTCGGGACGCTGGTGCAACTCGACGATCCGCAGACGTGGAGACGGACGCGGGGGGAGCGCCATGGTGGAAATCTAGCAGCCCGGCCCGGGCGAGGAAAGGTGGGGGTCCTGCGGAGCCCTCCGGCTTGCGGTATACTCCGGCATGTTCACCCGCACCGTTACGGTCCGCCTTCACCACACGGATGCCTACGGGATCATCTTCTTCGCCAATCAGTTCAAGCTGTGCCACGATGTCTTCCAGGACTGGTTGGAGGAGCAGGGCCTGCCCCTCCCCGTGACCCGGACGGCGGTCGAGGCCCTGGCAGTGGTGATCCGGGCGGAGTCCGACTACGCCGCCCCCATCCAGCTGGGGGACCGCCTGACCATCGCCTACGGGGTCGAGAAGATCGGCTCCACCTCCTTCGTGAACGCCTTCACCCTGACCAATCAGGCCGGGGTGTTGGTGGGCAAGGTGCGGACGGTCCACGTCATGACGGACCCCGTGACCTCCGCCAAGCGCCCCTTGCCGCCGGCCTGGCGGACGGCTCTCACGGGTTCCCTGGTCCCTGGCCTTTGACTGGATGGATTTGGTCGGAACCATGCTTGCCCCATGGCTACGCCCCGCCGCATCTTCCGTATCTACGACCGCCTCAAGGCCGATGCGCCGGTGATCGCTGACTTCCTGACGGCCAAGGGCGATAAGCTGCCGGGCACCGTCAATCTGCTCCTCAAGGGTGATGCGGCCAAGTTGCTCGCCAAATGGGCCGAAGAGATGGAGGAGCTGTGCGGTGTCCTGGATGGCAGTCACGACGACCCCTTCACCATGGAAAGCACCCAGACCTTCTACTGGGCAAGCCTCTACAGCGTGACCATCGGCGCGACCTGGGAGACCATCCGTTTTGACGAGCAGCGGCGGACGGCCGCTACCTGTGGCATCACCACCATTCCCGAGTTACGAACCGCCGTCGGACGCCTGCTCGCTCAGGGGGCCCCCGAAGCCAAGGCGGAAAAATTGTTTCTCCTGTGGTGCGTGGCGTTCCACCTCTACGAAGCCAAGACCCCGGTGGAGGACCGCTTCAGCCTGGAACAGATCTGCGAGATCGACCTGCAGGACATGAAGAAGCGGCCCTACCTGGAACCGGTTCTGGCCGCCGTGCCCGAGTAGCTTTCAGCGGCCGATGGCCCGCACGCGCTCGCGCTTGGCGGTGTCATCGGCATCGGCGTCGGCGGCTTCCTCCAGGGAGGTCATGACCCGGCTGGGCACCAGGTCCAATTCCTTGAGGGCCTCCAGAATCGCCGCCCGGGCCAGGGCTTCGCCGTCCACCAGCACATTGCGGTCACCGCGCAGCACACGGATCCGACGGACCTTCACGAGGGTGCCGAGGGCCAGCCGAAGGCGTAGCCGAGCATCGGCCGAGAGGGGGCGGTCGAATTCGATTTCGAGGCGCATCATGGCCGGCGATCCAAGAGTTGCGCGAGGACGGGTCGGTTGACCCAGATGTATTCAAGGATCGAGAACACGCTGACGATGGCCGTGGCCCAGGTGGCCCAGAAGGCCCAGGTCAGCATCCAGTCGGCCCGGACAAAAAAGCACGCGGGAAACGCCACGCAGGTGATCAGGGTGATACCCTGGAACCAGGCCTTGGCCTTGCCGCTGGTCCGGGCCGCCAGGACCAGGCCCTTGGTGGCGGTCATGGCCCGCAGGGCGCCGGCGATGATTTCCCGCATGGCCATCAGGAACACTGGCAGCCACGGGGCTAGGCCGGCGCCGAAGGAGCCATCCTCTAAGAGGTAAACCGGCTGATGGACCAGGGCCGCTGGAATGAGGTCGTGGGTCAGGCCCGGGAGGTCGATGCGCTGGGTGGCCTGGGCGGTGGCCGAGACGGACCAGCCCACACCACCCGCCGGGAGCAGGAACACCAGGAACACCCCGAGGCGATAGATGACATCGCAGAAGGGGTCGGCCAGCTTGCCGAAATCCGAAACTTCGCCCCGTTGGCGGGCGATGCGGCCGTCCATCAGGTCGGTGAATTCCGCCAGGCCGCACAGGCAGCCCGTCACCCAGAAGCACCAGCCATACTGGACCGGCAACAACAGGTAGCCGGCCACGATCAGGGGCATCAACCCCAGCCGAGCGAGGGTGACCTTGTCGGCCAGGGTCATGCGAGCAGACCGTGCTTCGCCAGGCAGGCGATCAGGGCCTCGTGCTTGGAGGCGGGAAGCGGCACCAGGGGCAGCCGGTAGGTGGCCTCGATGTGGCCAAGGGCCGCGACGGCGGCCTTGGCCGGGATCGGATTGGTGTCGCTGAAGGCATGCTTGGCCAGGTCGGTGACGATCCGGTGCAGGCGGCGGGCCTCGGGCAGGTTGCCGGCGGCGCAGGCGTCCGTGAGTTGGCGCATGATCCGGGGGGCAAAATTGGCGACCACGCTAATCACGCCGGCGGCGCCAAGCATCATCATCGGGAAGGCCATGCCGTCGTCGCCGGACAAGACGCCGACACCGGCCTCCAACTGGGCCTGGGTCTGATCGAGGTTGCCCGCGGCATCCTTGATGCTGTCGACGCCGCCAAGGGCCGCGACCCGGGCAGCGGTTTCCGGCTGAAGGTTGATGCCGGTCCGGCTGGGCACGTTGTACAGCACCAGGGGCAGGCGGGTCGCCTCGCGGACCGCACGGAAGTGCTGGAACAGCCCCTCCTGATTGGGCTTATTGTAGTAGGGCGTGATGGTCAGGATGCCGTCTGCGCCCAACTTTTCCGCCGCCTGGGCCAGGCTGACGGCTTCGCGGGTGCTGTTGCTGCCAGCTCCGGCGATGACCGGCACCCGGCCGGCGACGTACTGCACCACCTCGCCGATCACCTTATGCTGCTCGTCGTGGCTGAAGGTCGCCGATTCGCCGGTCGTCCCGCAGGGAACGATGCCCTGGGTGCCCTGGGCGATGTGCCATTCCACCAGTTTCTTCAACGCCACATAGTCCACCTGATCCTGGGTGAAGGGCGTGACGATGGCGACGATGGAGCCGTGGAAGGGCATGGGAACCTCGAAGGGGCGAGAAGGATAAACCGTCGCCCGGGGAGGGAAGCGTCAGGGGACGTGGACGACCGGGGGTTGGAGCCCCAGGAAGCGTTGGACCCAAGGGTCCTGGTTGGCGCGGATCTCGTCCGGGGTGCCCTGGGCGATGATCCGGCCTTTTTCGAGCATGATGATGCGATCGGCGATGGTCAGGGCACTGCGGATATCGTGGGTTACTACCACGCTGGTGATGCCGTGGCTCTTTTGCAGGGCGAGGATGATTTGATTAATGGTGTCGGTGGTCAGGGGGTCGAGGCCGGTGGTCGGTTCGTCGTACAACACAATTTGCGGCCGACTGATGATCGCCCGGGCCAGGCCGACCCGTTTCTGCATGCCGCCGGACAATTCCGAGGGGAAGCGGTCGATGGCCTGGGCCAAGCCGACTTCCTCCAGGGCTTCCAGCACTCGCTTTCGGATCACGTCCGGTTTTTCATGGGCCTGGACCAGGCTGAAACCGACATTTTCCAAAACCGTGAGGCTGTCGAACAGGGCCGCGCCCTGGAAGACGTATCCGAGGTCCCGACGGGCGGTCAGGCGATCCCGCTCGGTCAGGGCATGGAGGTTCCGCCCCAGGACCTCGACCAGTCCTGCATCCGGATCCAGGAGCGCGATGATGGATTTGAGCAGGACGCTCTTACCGGTGCCGCTGCGGCCAAGGACGCAGACGGTTTCCCCCCGGTGGATCTCTAGGGACACTCCATCGAGGATTCGTGGTCCCCCGAAGCCTTTGACCAGATCCCGGACACGGATGACGACCTCAGACATGGAGCAGGCTTTCGAGGCGGGCGTGATCGCCATTGAAATCGGGGCGCAGGAGGGACAGCACCGGGTGTCCAGCGGTGAGGCGGCTGGCGTCGGTGGTGGGGTCTAGGTCGGCCTGCCAGTGGCCTTCCAGTTGCCAGCCGGTGCGGCCATTGGCGGACACCGGGCGGTAGGTTTCGCGGAAACCGGCCAATCCGTGGGCGGCGATCACCAGGGGTTTCCACTCGGTTTCAGCGGCGGCGGGCAGGTTGAGGTTGACCACCGTGCCCGCCAGGTCATCCCGCCGAAGGAGATCGCGGGCGATGCGGGCCGCCAGGCGGGCGCCGTCATCATCTCCACGCTGGCCGAGTTGCCGACTGACGGCCAGGGCCGGAAAGCCGAGAATCGCGGCTTCAAGGGCGGCGGCCACGGTCCCGGAATAAAAGAGCGACCGCCCGACGTTGGGCCCACGATTGATGCCACTGACCACCAGTCGGGGTGGCACGGGGCACAGGTGGTCGAGGGCCAGTTTCGTGCAGTCGGCGGGGGTTCCGTCCACCGCGAAGCCCATGAATCCCGATTCATGGCGGAGGGTGGTGTGCAGAGCCCGGTTAATGGTGATGGCATGGCCCTGGCCGGAACGTTCCTCGGCCGGGGCCACCGCGAGCACCGGTTCGCCCGTGGCCGCCCGCAAAGCCCGGTAGAGCGCCCGGAAGCCGGGGGCATCGATGCCGTCGTCGTTGACCAGGAGGATCATGGAGAATCGGTCCGGGGTCCGGGGTCCGGGGTCCG
>CAIUVD010000033.1 GCA_903902515.1 uncultured Planctomycetota bacterium
ACCGTCCGACTTCGCATGACCCCGGACCCCGGACCCCGGACCCCGGACCTCAGAGCCCCACCACCGCGTCGATCTCGACCCGCCCGCCCTTGGGCAAGGCCGCCACCTGGACGGTGGTGCGGGCGGGGTAGGGGGCGGTGAAGAAGGTGGCGTAGACCTGATTGACCGCTTCGAAGTCCGCCAGGTCCACGAGGTAGACCGTGCAGCGCAGGGCCTTGGTCAGGTCGGTGCCGGCCGCCGCGCACACCGCCGACAGGTTGGTCAGGGCCTGCCGGGCCTGGGCCACCGTCCCGCCCTCCACCAGGGCCCCAGCGGCCCCCAGGCCCAGGGCGCCGCTGGTCCACAGCAGGCCACCGTGGGCAATGGCCCGGCTGTAGGGGCCGAGGGCGGTGGGGGCGTTCGAGGGGGTGATCGGGGTACGCATGATGGGGCCGGAGTCTGACGGCGGGGGTCGGGCGTCAAAGACGGGGCCACCCATTCCGGCCCTTCAACCCGGGAGAATGGGGCTATGCTCCCCGGCCCATGCGAACTGGCAGCAAAATCACGCCGAACGAGCCCTGCTGGTGCGGTTCGGGGACCAAATACAAAAAGTGCCACCAGGCCCGGGATCTCCTGAAGGAGTTGCAGGGCCAGACCGGCGAGGCCCTGCGGGCGGCGAATCCCCCCAGTGCGGGCTATGTCGCCGTGCGGCCCGGGGTGGTGTCGGACCGGCGGACGGTCGATCCGTCCATTCCCGCCCCCAGCTATGCCAAGACCGGCCAGGTCGCCGGGGATCGGGGCGCCAACCTGATCAAGACCCCCGACCAGATTGCCCGCATGCGCCGGGCCTGCCGCGCCGCCCGGGAAGTCCTGGAAACCGTCAAGAAGGCCGTCGCCCCCGGAGTGACCACCGACCAGCTCGACGCCATCGCCCACGAGGAATACCAGCGGCTCGGCGGCTATCCCTCGACCCTCAACTACCACGGCTTTCCCAAGTCGTTGTGCACCTCGGTCAACGAAGTGATTTGCCACGGCATCCCCGACAGCCGGCCCCTGGTGGAGGGCGACATCGTCAACCTCGACATCACCATCTACCTCGACGGCATGCACGGCGACCTCTCGGAAACCGTCGGCGTGGGCGTGATCGACGACGCCAGCCAGAAGCTGATCGACGTCACCCGCGAGGCGATGTACGCCGGCATCGGCGTCTGCCGCCCCGGCCAGCGCATCCGGGCCATCGGCCAGGCCATCGAGGCCCACGTCGCCCCCCACCGTTACGGCGTCGTCCGGGCCTTCGTCGGCCATGGCATTGGCGAGATGTTCCACCTCGACCCCCAGGTGCCCCACTACGACGACCCCCAGGCGACCTTCGTCATGCGCCCCGGCCAGACCTTCACGGTCGAACCGATGATCAACCAGGGCACCTGGCAGCACGAATCCTGGAAAGACGGCTGGACCGCCGTCACCGCCGATCGTAAACGCAGCGCCCAGCACGAGCACACCCTGCTGATTACCGAACGCGGGGTCGAGATCCTGACGCTGCCCGACGGCATGCCCCAGCCCTTCACTCACTAATTTTTTTCGAAGGAGAGGGGAGAGGGGAGAG
>CAIUVD010000034.1 GCA_903902515.1 uncultured Planctomycetota bacterium
CAACTCTCCGTCGAAGCCGCCGAGGCTGCCATTCCATGAAGCCTTGGATCACCAAAGCCATCGAGTTATTGTCCGCCAGTCTCGGGCCACCTGCCCATGAGCTGAACGAGATTGACTGGAAATCCGAACTGTCGCCGAATCGACAGCGCTTGTGCCAGCACTTGTCGGCATTTTCAAATCACCCCGGCGGTGGCTATCTCGTGTTTGGAGTGGACGGTCATGGGATCCCTCAGGGTATCGATGGACCGGCTGCCGAAGTGATCGTGAACCAGGTGGCGAATCTCGGTCGCCAAGGCGTAGAGCCGCCGGTGGCGATTGATCACGCCATGGTTGAAGTTCGTGGAGTTTCGCTGCTGTTGGTCCATATCCGTGAGGCAACGATAAAGCCCGTCCATATCCGAGGGCAGAGCCTTGATGCGGCCTTTATCCGCTCGGGTGGTACCACCCGCGAGGCCTCCCGTCAGGAGGTGGGGATGTTGATGTTGCATAGTCGCACCCCTCGTTGGGAGGACTTGCATGCCACGGTTCTGCTGTCCCGCTCGGATATTCTGGCGCGTCTCGATTTGGCGACCCTGCTGAAATTGCTTGAGCAGCCGGAACCAACCGATGAGGCCTCGCTGATGAGCTGGGCGGAACGGGAGCGCCTGGTGGCTTCGTTGCCTGCTGGTGGTGGGTATATCACCAACCTGGGGGCGATTGCGGCGGCCAAGAACCTGGGTGAGTTCCCAGACCTCGCCCACCGTGGCACTCGTGTCATTCAGTATGCAGGCACCGATAAATCCAATTCGAGTTCTGAACGGGAAGGAAGACGGGGTTACGCGGTTGCTTTCCAGGTGTTGCTCAACGTCTTGGATGGACCGAATGGTCTGCTGCGTGGCCTAGAGGCCGTCATCGACGGCTTGCGTACCAAGGTGGAGATCTACCCCTCTATCGCGGTTCGTGAAATTGTCGCCAATGCGTTAATTCATCAGGATTTCACGGTGCCAGGTGGCGGGCCGATGATTGAGATTTTCACCGATCGGTTGGAAATTTCTAATCCTGGTAGTTTGCTCCCCTCGAAAACCTTGGACCGCCTGATCGGTGCCCAGCCCGAGTCCCGAAATGAAGTGTTGGCGCGCTTGTTTCGCCGCTGCCGTATCTGTGAGGAACGAGGTTCCGGGTTGGTGAAGGCGGGTTTGGCCATCGAAGCCGCAGGGCTGCCGCCCATTCGTTTTGATGCCGGGCCGAACCATGTGAAGGTCACCTTGTTTGGGCCGCGCCCATTTGCCGATATGACCCAGGTGGAACGCTTGGCGGCCTGCTACCAACACGCCGTGTTGCGGTACCACTCGAATTCCGTCATGACGAATAGTTCCCTGCGTGAACGTCTGCGCCTGACGGAACGCCAGCGGCGGACGGCCACGAACCTGATCCGTGATGCCATTGATGCGGGCCTCATTAAGTCGGCGGATCCTGACAGCACCTCCCTGCGGTTCTCGGAGTACGTCCCCGCATGGGCGTGAGGGCTCTGTTTATAGGAAATCCTCCGTGACGGATTCTGTAACGATCTGGTATTAAAAGAGATCCAATAGGAAATCCAAACGTACATGGTCCTGAGTGAAGGTGTTTGTGGGGCATGCGAGGCGGGAACATTGAAAGTATGACTTGCCTAGTTGTTTTTGATTGGCCCGCCAGCCACGCTGGATCCTGGTGAACGGCAATGAGACAAGGATTGGAGACAACGTCAGCCAAGTAAAGCCGCGAAGGAAACGGACATAAACCAGTAATGACAATGAGTTAGGTTGACTATCAGGGGTGGCGATGTGAGACAAGGATAGCTAAGCGCACGCGCGGGGGATTGGGGGTCGAGCTGCTTGCGGCGGACTCCGATCTCGGTGGCGAACTCGCGACATGATCGGATGGGTGTAAAGATGCCACGCACGGATTGGCCCACGCTCGCGACGCATCCTGCTCCACTTACCCAGGGTGTCAGCCCATGTCCGGCGAAGCGTTCCAGCCCTTGGCCGACTGGGCGACTGAGAACGGCGTGGAATCGACTCAACGAGCGGCGCAATACATTGACGATTCAGGTCCTGGGCGAGCCGATTCGGCGTAACCTACGATCGCGTCAGGGCTCAGGATTGGCTCATTGGCCCTGTCTGAGCCAATCGCATCCCGTGGGACACGACGTGCCTTGGCGCATCCGGGTAGGTGGGTTTTATAGGAAATGAAAACGGACGATATTTCCAAGTCATTGCATCAACTGGGTTTCTTATAGGAAATGAAAACGGACAGTCGTCGCTGACCCCACCCCATGACCCCTCCTGACAACGAACGCACCCTGGTGGAACTGCCCGCCTGCGACCTCCTCACCCAGGAGGGGTGGACGGTCGTGGACGCCACCAACGAGGTGCTGGGGGTCGGCGGCACCCTGGGACGGACCCATCGCCGCGAGGTGGTGGTGGTGCCGCGCCTGCGGGAGGCCCTGGTGAAGTTGAACCCCGGGCTGTCGGAGGATGGCCTTGCCCAGGCTATCGATGCCCTGACCCGGGATCGTTCTGGCGTCAGCCTGGTGACGGCCAACCACGAGCTGGATGGGTTGCTGCGCGGCAAGTTGAAGGTCGAGGTGGCCGACGGCCGCGGTGGGCGTTGCGAGGTGGCGGTGCGCGTCATCGACTGGCGCAATCCCGAGGCCAACAACTTCCTGGCCGTGCGGCAGCTGACGGTGGAAGGACCGTTGTACACTTGTCGCCCCGACATCGTCGGCTTCGTGAACGGGTTGCCGTGGGTCCTGATCGAGTGCAAGGCGACCAGCGTTAGTGCTCAGCGTGGGTTTGAGGAGAACCTGACCAGCTACAAGCATCCGATCAACGGCATCCCAGCGCTTTGCCGCTACAATGCGGTCCTCATCGCCACCAACGGCACCGATGGCCGGGTGGGCAGCCTGACGGCGGATTGGTCGCGCTTTGCCCGGTGGAAGCGCATCGGCAGCGAAGATGAACCCCGTCGGGTGACGTTGGAAACCCTTATCCGGGGCGTTTGTGGCCGGGCTCGGTTAGTGGATCTGGTGGAGAATTTCACCGTTTTCACGGTGGTGCCGGACGTGGGCACGGTGAAGATCCTGGGGCAGAATCATCAGGTGTTGGGCGTCAACGCCGCCATGACCGCCCTGCGCGACAAGCCCGCCTCGGACCAACGCCTGGGGGTTTTCTGGCACACCCAGGGCAGCGGCAAATCCCTCAGCATGCTCTTCTTCGCGCAGAAAGTATTGCGGGTACTGCCGGGCTCCTGGACCTTCGTGGTGCTGACGGATCGCACGGAGTTGGACGACCAGATTGCCGCGACCTTTGCCCGCTCGGGTGCCGTGAGCGAGGCGGAGTCCCGCATCTGTCAGGCCACCAGTTCCGCCCACCTCCGGGAACTGCTCGCGGGGAATCACCGCTATGTCTTCACGCTGATACAGAAA
>CAIUVD010000035.1 GCA_903902515.1 uncultured Planctomycetota bacterium
AAACGTATTATCGACGGCAAAAAAATCGGCATCGACGTCGACCTTAACGAGGCCATGGCCAGCGGTCACAAGCCCCTCGATATCATCAATACTTTCCTGCTCGACGGCATGAAGGTGGTCGGGGAACTGTTCGGCTCTGGCAAGATGCAGTTGCCTTTCGTGCTCCAGAGCGCGGAAACCATGAAGGCGGCGGTCAAACACCTCCAGCCGTTCATGGAGAAGATCGAAGGCAGCCGCAAGGGCTGCATGGTCCTGGCGACGGTGAAGGGCGATGTCCACGACATCGGTAAGAACCTCGTCGACATCATTCTCTCCAACAACGGCTACGAGGTGGTGAACCTCGGCATCAAGCAGTCCATTGAAGAGATCCTGGTCGCCGCCGAGCAGCATAAGCCCGACGCCATCGGCATGTCCGGCCTGCTGGTGAAGTCGACGGTGGTCATGAAGGAGAACCTCGAGTACCTCGCGGCCCGCAAGCTCGACTACCAGGTGATCCTCGGTGGTGCCGCCCTGAATCGTGCCTACGTCGAGAACGACCTGCGGAAGGTCTACCACCACGAGGTCGCGGGTCCTGGAAAGGGTCCAGCGCATCGCGTCTGGTACGCTTCGGATGCCTTCGACGGCCTGCAATACATGCACGAACTGTGCGGTCAGGTGGCCCCCGAGAAATTCCGCCTGACGACCAAGACCGCCCGGGTGGCCACGGTTAAGACCGCCCACGAAATCCTCGAAGAAAAGATTCGCGTCGGCAAAGCCTACATCGCGAGCGATGTCGCTCCGGCTCCGGCCATTCCTCGCCCGCCCTTCTGGGGTCGGCAGACGGTGGCCCCGGCGGAACTCGACCTGCCGACCATCTGTCGTTACATCAACAAAAACGCCCTGTTCCGGGGCCAGTGGGGCTTCAAGCAGGGCCAGGAACTGACCAATCAGCAATGGCAGGAGCTGGTGGACCGGGAGGCCGAGCCGGTCTTCAAGCGCTGGATCGCCAAGGCCACGGCCGAGAAAATGCTGGAGCCCAAGGTCGCCTACGGCTGGTGGCCCTGCGCCGCCGAGAAAAACGACGTGATCGTGTTCGACCCCGACACCGGGGCCGAGGTCGCCCGCTTCAATCTCCCCCGGCAGATGGACGAGAAAAGCCGCCACCTGTGCATCAGCGACTTCTTCCGGCCGCTGAACGCCCCGGCGATCGGCGACCAAGCCACCTGGTTCCCGCCCGCCGCCTGGGCCGCCGGGGCCCGGGATGTCATCGGCTTCTCATGCGTCACCATGGGCCAGATCGCCAGCGAGCACTGCCAACGCCTGTTCAAAGCCGACAACTTCCAAGAGTACCTCTACTTCTACGGCCTGTCCGTCGAAGCCGCCGAGGGCCTGGCCGAATATTGGCACAAGCGCATGCGCCAGCAGTTGAACATCGCCGTCCACGACGCCCCGGACATCGCCGACTTGTTCACGCAGACCTACCAGGGCAGCCGCTATTCCTTCGGCTACCCAGCCTGCCCGAACCTCGACGACCAGGCCCACCTGGCCCGTCTACTCAAGTGGGAAGACATCGGCATCGAACTCTCGGAGGAGTTCCAGCTGCATCCCGAGCAGAGCACCAGTGCCTTGGTGCTGCATCATCCGGGGGCGCGGTACTTCAGCCTGTAACGCGTCTAGCGCCTGGTGCCCTCAAAAAAAATGAGCGCGGCCTACCAGGCCGCTGTCGCCCCAGCTTCCCCAACGCCTCACTCCCGACGCCGCGTGATGATCCCCCACCATCCGGCGGGGTTGAAGGTCCGATGATGGGCCGCATTCTGGCACGAGCGGCAAACGAACGAGACACCGAGGGCGACATGAGGGAGCTTGGTTTCTTATGAAAAAACTATCGATTTCATCTTTCTTTATGGTTTTTTTCCTCGCAGCTCCCTTGGGGACTGAGGAATCTGTCCACACGACCATAAACGTCAGCACCTCAA
>CAIUVD010000036.1 GCA_903902515.1 uncultured Planctomycetota bacterium
CTGGCCTTCGACATCGAGGACGACGCGCTCCTCCGTCAGATGCTCGCTGAGGGTGATGGGGGCCTCGGATTCGAATTCGTCGCCGATGGTGCCAACGATCTCCTCCAGGATGTCCTCGAAGGTCACCAGGCCGACCCATTTCCCCTCATCATTCACCACCAGGCAGGTCTGCAGGCGGCGGCGCTGCATGTCGGCAAAGACGGTTTCCAAGGAGGCCGTCACGGGAACGCTGGGAATTGGCCGGACCAAGGTCCGCAGGTCGATGGGTTCCCCTTGCCCGCCCAGGCCTCCGGCCCGGTGGTAGAGCAGATCCTTGACGTGGACCATGCCCACGGGCTTGTCCGGATCGCCGTCGAGCAAAGGAAAACGGGAGAACGGCCAGGTGCGGAGGAACTCAACGGTCTCCTTCCAATCCTGGTCGGCATGGAGGCAGCGGACCTGGGACCGGGGCCGCATGGCATCCTTCACCTTCAACTCCCCGAGTTCGAAGATGTTTTCCATGAACAGCAGCCGACGGAAGGACATCAGCCCATGTTCCTGGCTGGCATCGAGGATGATCCGCAGTTCGTCCTCGCTGTGGGGTTCTTCCTCGGTGCCCCGGCGCAGGCCCATCAAGCGCATGATCAACTGGGCGGACCGGGTCATGACCCATAGGAAGGGGAAGAGGGCCCAGTAGGTCCAGACCATGGGCCGGGCGCAGATCAGGGCGCAGGGCTCGGCATAGCGGATGGCGATGCTCTTGGGCAGCAGTTCGCTCGTCAGGATGACGATGAAGGTGGCGATCAGGAAGCCGATGCCGTGGGACACCGCCTTGAGGGCCGGGGTATCGCCCCCCAGCAGGTGGGCGATGGGGGCGGCGATGGCCTCCTCGATGAGCACGCCGATGCCCAGGGTCGCCCCGGTGATCCCGACCTGGACCACCGAGAGATAACTGTCCATGTCCCGCTGGATGCGCTGGACCAGGACCGCTCGCAGTTCGCCGGACTCCAGTAGCTCGTCCACCCGTGAGGCCCGCAGGCGTACCAGGGCGAACTCGGCTAGGACGAAGAAAAAATTGACGCCAAGTAGGGCGAGGCCAATGATGATATGCAGCAGTTCAGTCATGGTTACCTATCCGTCCTCCGGCGATACCGGCCGAGGCAGTCACGCAGACTTCCCGGGGAATCGCCGGATCGGACATGATCACAGTTCCATCACACTCAGGGGTTCCTGCCAGGCCTCCTTGAGGTCGCCAATCGGGGCGGCGAAGGAGGATCCCAGGCCCTTGATGCGGAGCATCGGTTCCCCCGTGACCCGACCGATGACGGCGTGGGGCACGGCGGCCAGCAGGGTCTTGGCCTCGGCCAACCGGGCCTCAGGAACGGTGATGACGATGCGGCTCTGGCTTTCGCTGAACAGCACCCGTTCCAGGGCGGTCACGCCCTCGACGGGGATCAGTCCCGCATCGAGGTCCATGCCCAGTCCGCCCGAGAAAGCCATTTCGGCCAGGGTCACGGCCACACCGCCATCGGAGCAGTCGTGGGCGGCATTGACGAGCCCGGCGGCGGCGCAGGCCGCCACGGCCTTGAGGACCGGCAACGAGAGGGCGCGATCGACCTTGGGCACCAGGCCGCCGGTGACCTTCTTGAAGCCCAGGTATTCGCTGCCGCCCAGTTCGTTGCGGGTCAGGCCGACGACGATCACCGCATCCCCGGCCCGCTTGGCGTCCATGGTCAGGGACTTCTTCACATCCGGCACCACCGTCATGGCGGTGATCAGCAGGGTGTGGGGGATCTTGATGGTCTTGCCTTCGAACACGAATTCGTTCGACAGGCTGTCTTTGCCGCTAATGAACGGCGTGCCGTAATACATCGCAAAATCGTAGCAGGCATCACAGGCCCGGACGAGGGCCCCGAAGACCGCCGGATCCGTGCACTTGGCCCAGCTGAAGTTGTCGAGGATGGCGACCTGGTCGATGGGAGCCCCGACGCACACCAGGTTGCGCAGGCTCTCCTCGATGCCGGAGGCCGTCGCGTGGTAGGCGTCCCAGTCGCTGAAGTTGGTGTTCAGGCCGCAGGCCACGGCCACGCCCCGGTCGTTGCCCGGGAGGGGGGCGACCACGGCGGCGTCCGACGGGCCATCGTGGGCCACGCCCACCAGGGGTTTGATTATCGAGCCCGCCTGGACCTCGTGGTCGTACTGACGGATGACCCATTCCTTGCTGGCGACATTGAGGCGACCGAGGACGCCCTTGAGGGCCCCCACAAAATCGCTTTCCGGCGACAGGGCAGCGTCCTTCTCGACCACTGGGGTGAACACGGCGGGGCGCTTCAGGCGGGGCACGCCATCGTGCAGGAAGTGCATGTCGATGTCAGCCATCTGCTCGCCGTGCCAGAACAATTCCAGCCGGTGGGTGCCGCTGACTTCACCGATGTCCACGGCCTCGACGCCTTCGCTGGCGAAAATCGCCAACACCTGGGCGACGTTCTCGGGGCGCACGGTGCAGACCATGCGCTCTTGGCTTTCGCTGATCCACACCTCGGTGTAGGACAGGCCCGCGTACTTGAGGGGCACGCGGTCGAGGTGGATGCGGGCACCGTGTTCGGCGCTGATTTCGCCACAGGCCGAGGACAGGCCACCAGCTCCGCAGTCAGTGACGGCGGTGAACAGGGTCTTGGCGCTGCATTGGAGCAGCGTGTCCATGACCTTCTTTTCTTCGATGGCGTTGCCGATCTGGACCGCGCCCGAGGACACGGTTTCGGATTTGTCCGTGACTTCTGCCGAGCTGAAGGTCGCCCCGTGGATGCCGTCGCGGCCGGTGCGGCCGCCGATGCACAGCAGGTGGTCGCCGACCAGGGCGGCCTTCTCGATGCGCTCCCGGGGAATCAGGCCGCCGGTGCCGCAGAACACCAGGGGATTGCCGACAAAGCGCGGGTCAAAGCGGATCGCGCCGTTGACCGTCGGGATGCCCATGCGGTTGCCGTAGTCGCGGACACCGTTAACCACCCCGCGCATCAGACGCCGGGGGTGGATGGTGCCGGGGGGGAGATCCTTGGCCTCGGCGTGCAGATCGCCGAAGCAAAACACGTCGGTATTGAAAATCGGCTTGGCCCCCAGGCCGGTACCGATCACGTCACGGATGACGCCGCCCAGGCCGGTGTTGGCACCGCCGTAGGGCTCGATGGCTGACGGGCGGTTATGGGTTTCGACCTTGATGCAGACGCCGTACTGGTCGTCAAACGCGATGACCCCGGAGTTGTCCTTGAAGACCGACAGGCACCAGGGCTTGTTGAGGTCCTTGGTGGCCTTGGCGATGGTCTGCTTCAACAGGTTGTCGATGACTCGGGTGGTGGTCGGGCCCGACGCGCCGGTGGGGCCGGTGTATTCCACCAGGCCCTTGAGGGTCTTGTGAACGCAGTGCTCGGACCAGGTCTGGGCCAGGGATTCCAACTCAATGTCGGTGGGATTGCGGCCCAGGGCCTTGAAATGGGCCTGGATAGTTTGCATTTCATCCAAGGTCAAGGACAGGGTGCCGTCCTTGCTGATTTTCATCAAACCGGTGTCGTCCTGGGCCAGGAGGGGCACTTCGGTGCGCTGGTGGCGGTCCACGCCGCCGGGGGCCCGGAAACGCAGGCTGGTCGAGGGATCGATCGCCACGTCTTCGATGGCCTGATTGGCCAACGCCTTCCAGGCCAGGATCTTGCACTCCTCATCCGTGGCCCCGGCGACTTCGACACGGGTGCCGACGCGGACGGTCGTAAGTTTCACTCCCAGGTCCGCCGCACCTTTGATAATGCTGGCTTCAACGGGATCCATGACCCCGGTCTTGCGTTGGACTTCGATAACCCGGCGCCCAGCCGCCGAAGGCGGTGACATGGAGGCCCGTTCGACAATGGGATCCGTCAGCAGTACCGAGGCCAGACGGCTCAGGCCGGCGGCATCGAACTCACCTTCAACCAGGACGTAGCGGCTCTTGCGGAGGTCCGTCAGGCGGCCCAGGCCCAGAAGGGCGGCCTCGTGGGCGAGGTGGGGATCAGGGGCCGAAACGGCAGGCAGAACGTCAATGCGGGCGATGGTCATGGGGGAAGCAGGGTATGGCAACCGTCCAGGCCGCAACCGGCACGAGTGCCGCACTTGCGCTGATGACGACGGCCCGACCCTCCTATCCCATGCTCAAACACGTCGCCATTGGTTGTCTTATCGGAGCCTGGATCGCCGCACTGATCATCGGTGCCGGTCACCTGGCGGGCTTCGCCTGGCCCATCGCCTGGGCGATGGCAGGTTTCCTGGCCTTCTTTGCCCTGGGGAAGGGCCTGAT
Organism: uncultured Planctomycetota bacterium; assembly: GCA_903902515.1. Taxonomy (GTDB): domain Bacteria; phylum Planctomycetota; class UBA11346; order UBA11346; family UBA11346; genus CAIUVD01. The sequence continues at coordinate 4,298 of CAIUVD010000036.1, forward strand.
GGGCGTCGATAAGCTGGTCGCCCTGCGAGGGGTGGCTAGAGGAGGGGTCGATCCCCGTAAGGAATTCGCCAATCCCCTCCTCTTTTGGGTCTTCGTCTTTTTTAAATTACTTACTTGGGCGGTAGGGTGGGCGGTTGGCGCGTACCTGGCCACCCACCCGGGGGCGTTCGCGCGACGGGGCGCCGATGGGCTCGTCCAGGCGGACCGGCACGGCGCGTCCACGATGGTGCAGGGCCTGACCCAGAATGACCGGCGCGGCTGAATCCGCGACCGCGACGATGGTGTGACGGTCGAAGACCCGCAGCCGGCCAATTTGGTGGCCGGTGATGCCGGTGCTGCGGCATAGCATGGCGATCAGGCTTGCGGGGGTGATGCCGTCCATCAGGCCGACGCCAATGTAGAGGGAGACGCCCTCGCTGCTGCCGCCGGTGCCACCGGGAGTGGCCCGCATCATCTGCTGGGGCGGCACCACCGGCCGCTCGGGCGGTGCATCGGGCACCAGGCGGTGGACCAGGGCGGCAAGGACCGCCTCGGCACCATGGGCATCCATCAGGGCGCGGAAGGACGGCGGCAGGCCGAGGCCCTCGCCCAGGGTTTCTTCGACCCGGCGGGCTAGGCGCACGCGGCGGGCGTCAACGATCGCCGCTCCGGTGGGCAGGGGCACTTCCTCGGGGCGGCAGCGGGCGGTGGAGGCCTGCCGCAGGAAGCGGCTGCGATCCAGTTGGCAGACCACCGTCCAGGCTTCGCCGGCGGCCCCGGCGCGGGCCGTACGGCCAACGCGATGGGTGTAGCTCTCGGCGCTGGGGGGCAGGCCGAGGTTGAAGACGTGGGTTACGCCGGGAACGTCGATGCCGCGCGCGGCGACATCGGTGCCCACCAGCACCGCCAGTTTGCCATCGCGGAACCGGCCCAATACCCGCTCACGGGCGTCCTGGGTCAGATCGCCGCTGATGCCGGCAGCCTCGACGCCCTCGCGGGCCAGGGCTTGGACAACTTCCTCAACCTGTTCGCGGGTGCGGACGAAGGTCAGGGCGCGACCCGGCTCCAGGGCCTGGATTAACCGGGACAGGGCGGCCAGTTCCTGGCCTTTGCGCACGACCACGACCTTCTGGGGGACGTGGCTGGCACCCTGCTGGGTGTCGAGGCGGACGATCTTGGGCTGCTCCAGCCAGCGCGACACGACTTCCTGGACATGGGGCGGGAAGGTGGCGCTGAACAGCCAGCGGCCGACATCGGCGCCGAGGTCCTTGACCAGGGTGTCGAGTTCGTCCTTGAAACCGAGGTCGAGCATCTGGTCGGCCTCATCGAGGACCAGGATTTCGGCATCGGGCTTGAGGTGCCCATGGTGGAGGTGATCGCACAGGCGGCCGGGGGTACCGACCACGATCGGCGGGTTGGCCCGCAGTTCGCGGACCTGCTGGAAGGCGGGTACGCCACCCACGCACACCGCGCAGCCCTGTTCACCAAGGAGGGTCCGGGCTTCCCGGGCGCATTGCTGGGCCAGTTCGCGGGTCGGGCACACGACCCAGGCGCGCTTCAGCTCACCAGCCTGGATGCGGGCCGCGAGGGGCAGGAGGAAGGCGAGGGTCTTGCCGGAGCCGGTCCGGGCCTGGGCGAGAATGTCGCCGCCAGCCAGGGCCAGGGGGATGACTGCCAACTGGACGGGCGTCGGGATCGAGATCCCGCGAGCGGCAAGACGCTCAACCAATTCATTCGGCAGGCCTGTGGAGGCGAAGTTGGAAGTAGCGTCAGCAGCGGGTTCGATGGTCATCCTCACAGTGTGGGCAGCGGGGCCTTCAAACAAGCAATGTCCCCGCCGAACAAACGAACCGTCTTCAGGGGCGAAGTTGGTCCTGCAATGACCATCGCCCGTGCGGCGCCGGTCAATCGCACCAGCAACGCACACACAGCCTCATTGGCCCGACCATCCTCCGGTGGTGCCCGGACGCGGATTTTTAGACGATCACCCAGGGGTCCGGCCAGGCCCTCCTGCTTGGCGCCGGGGACAACTTTGACCCGAATCTCCCAGCCATCGGCGAGTAATCGAGCAAAGTCCATGGACCGTCCCCATAAAAAATAATCCCCGAACTTGAAGAAGTCCGGGGATCATGTGGTGGGCAGTACTGGATTTGAACCAGTGACCCCACGGATGTGAACCGTGTGCTCTAACCGCTGAGCTAACCGCCCAACCATTCCGCCGCAGGGCACCGTCCGTCTTCGGATCGCGTCCTGGTTACCCAGGGAGTGGCCTCGTGGCCTCTGCCATGCTGCGAGGGTTAAGAAGGTAGGCAGGTCACCTGCTTTGGCAAGGGGCGGTCCTCAGGTCGCGGATTCGTTACTTTCCGTGGCAGTGGCGGAAAGCCACGCCACTCCCGCAGGGGCATGGGTCGGTGGGAGCCGGTTTGGCGCGTTCAGGGGCGGGCAGGGCTGGGGCCTCGGACCGGGGGGCGGGGACGAAGCCGGCCGCAGCAAATTCGGCCGCCGTGTTGGTGGCGTCCATGTCCTCGGGCTGCTGGGCCTGGACCTGGATGCGGAAGAACGTCCGAATCACGTCCTGGCGTATCATTTCGTTCATGGTCAGGAACAGGCGGAAGCCCTCCTCCTTGTACCGGAGGCGCGGATCCTTCTGGGCGTAGGCTTCCAGACCGATGGCATGGCGCAGGTGATCCATCGCGTAGAGATGGTCCTTCCAGCGGCGGTCGATGGTGTCGAGGAGCAGGAAGCGCAGGACCGCCGGCAGCATCTCGCCGAGGTTGGCCTTGCGATCGGCGAGGGCTTTTTCGACCACCGGCATGAGGTAGGCGAGGCAGGCCTCGCCGCCCTGTTGGACAGGGATCGCTTCCGCGTCCGGGGCCGGCAGGCCGATGTCGCTGGCAAAGTGCTCGGCCAGGCTCTTGGCCAGGGCCGGACCGCGGCTGCCATCTTCGGCGGCCTTCTGAATCAGGTCATCGAGGCCCGCCTTGAACAGGTCGAGCAGGGCCTTTTCCAGGTCCTTGCCTTCAATGATGCTTTGGCGGCTCTTATAGATCTGAGTCCGCTGGGTGTTCATCACCTGGTCGTATTCGAGCAGGTTCTTGCGGATGCCGTAATGGTACTCCTCGACGCGCTTCTGCGCCTTCTCGACGGCATTCGAGACCATGCCGGACTCGATGGGAATGCCGTCCTTGAGGCCCAGACGGCGCATCAAGTTGGCCATGCCCTCGCGGGCGAAGCGCTTCATCAAGTCGTCGTCGAGGCACAGGTAGAAGCGGGACGAGCCCGGGTCGCCCTGGCGACCTGAACGGCCGCGCAGCTGGTTGTCGATGCGCCGGCTGTCGTGACGCTCGGTGCCGATGATCCGCAGGCCGCCGAGGGTCCGCACATCAACCCCGGCCACCAGGGATGAGGGCAGGACCAGGGGCGGCAGGCCCAGCAGTTTACGGGCCGCGTTGACGGCCTTGAGGCGGCTGGCGGCATCGCTGCCGGCCTTGGTCCGCTGCTTCTCGTCGCACCAGCGTTCGAGCCAGGCGCCGAGGATGGCCTCGTCGAGGTCGCCGCTTTGGACGGTCAGTTTCTTGGGGGCGATGCCGTGCTTCTGCCAATGGGCCAAGACGGCCGGGAAGGTGGTCTTGCCGAGGACAATATCCGTGCCGCGACCAGCCATGTTGGTGGCGATGGTAACGCCGCCGAACTGGCCGGCACCGGCGACGATCTCCGACTCGCGGGCGTGCTGGCGGGCGTTCAAAACGTTGTGCGGGATGCCGGTCCGGGTGAAGGCCTCCGACAGCCGCTCGCTGATTTCCACCGAAATGGTGCCGACCAGCACCGGCTGGCCGATAGCGTGGAGGTCCGTGACCTCCTTGATGATGGCGTCGAACTTCTCGCGCTCGGAGCCGTAGATCAGGTCCTGGAGGTCGGCGCGGACCACCGGGCGGTTCGAGGGGATCGACACCACCGGCAGTTTGTAGATGGCGTTGAACTCGTTGGCCTCGGTCATCGCCGTGCCGGTCATGCCCGCCATCTTGCCGTACAGACGGAAGAAGTTCTGCAGGGTGATGGTGGCGTAGGTCTGGTTCTCTTCCTGGATCTGGACGCCCTCCTTGGTCTCGATGGCCTGGTGCAGGCCGTCGGACCAGCGGCGGCCCTCCATGATGCGGCCGGTGTGCTCGTCGACGATTTTGACCTGGCCATCGGCCACCAGGTATTCCTTGTCGCGCTGGTACAGCTCTTTCGCCTTGAGGGCGTTGTCGAGGTAGTGCGGCAGGTGCATGTGCTCGGACTCGTACATCGAGGCGACGCCGAACAGTTTGGCCGCCTTGTCCATACCAGGATCCGACAGGGTCACATGGCGATCCTTGATGTCGAC
>CAIUVD010000037.1 GCA_903902515.1 uncultured Planctomycetota bacterium
CGGGGTCTTGCGACGTCGGGATTCGCTGGCCATTCCTGTACGACCTCGTCACCGGTCCTGTCTTTGACCCCGGACCCCGGACCCCGGACCCCGGACCCTCAACAGACCAAAGCCCCCCGACATTCCTTCCGCCCGCGAGTCCCTAACGTTCCCGCCCATGCCCACGCCCCTCCTCGCCGTCCGCGATCTGGTGAAGCACTTCCCCGTCCGTTCGGGCTTTTGGGGCCGCCAGACCGGGGCCCTGCGGGCGGTCGATGGGGTCTCCTTCGACCTGATGCCCGGCGAAGCCCTGGGCCTGGTCGGTGAATCCGGCTGCGGCAAGACCACCACCGGGCGGTGCGTGCTGCGGTTGGTGGAGCCGACCTCGGGCAGCGTGCGCTTCGAGGGCCAGGAACTCATCGGCCTGCCCCAGTCCCGCCTGCGGCCCCTGCGGCGGCAGATGCAGATGATTTTCCAGGACCCCTACGGCAGCCTCAATCCGCGCATGCGGGTCGGCGATCTGCTGACGGAACCGATGGAGGTCCACGGCCTGGCCACGGGCGACGAGGCCCGGGAACGGGCGGCGAAACTCCTGGAATCCGTCGGCCTGGAACGGGCCCACCTCGACGCCTGGCCCCACCAGTTTTCCGGCGGCCAGCGGCAGCGGGTGTGCATCGCCCGAGCCCTGACCCTGACACCCAAGTTGATCGTCTGCGACGAACCGGTGTCGGCCCTCGATGTCTCGGTCCAGGCCCAGGTGCTGAACATCCTCAAGGACCTCCAGCGCGACCAGGGCCTGTCCTACTTGTTCATCAGCCACGACCTAGCGGTGGTCGCCCACCTGTGCCAACGGGTGGCCGTGATGTACCTCGGCGAAATTGTGGAAATTGCCCCGGTGGAGGCCCTCTACAGCAACGCCCTCCACCCCTACACCCAGGCCCTGCTGTCGGCCATCCCCCAGGTCCGCCGGGAACGGCCGCGCATCATCCTGGAGGGCGATCCCCCCAGCCCCCTGGAGGCGTCCTCGGCCCGCCGTTTCACCGCCCGCTTTCCGCGCCACGCCGCGGCCTTTGAAGGCGGCGACATCGCCCTGCGGGAGGCCGGCCCCGGCCACTTCGTGCGCTGCGCCCGGTTGGAAGTGCTGCGGGATCTGGCCCAGGGTCCGGGGTCCGGGGTCCGGGGTCCGGGGTCTGAAATCCCCCAGGCGGTGGCATGAGTTTGCTCCTCGATCATGTGGCGAAGTCCCTGCGTTGGCCGCCGTACCACCCCGTGACTTCCGACCCCGCAGGACCCCGGACCCCGGACCCCGGACCCCGGACCGAGCAGCCAAGGCTGCTCCTGATCGGCACCGCCACCGACCACTGGTCCTCGGCCCAGGTCGCCGAACTCGCTGCCGACCGCGAGGTGGCCGAGGCCCTGTCCGAAGTCTATGCCTGCGCGGTCGCCGATGTCGCCGAGGAACCGGCCCTGGCGATCCTCGCCCAGCAAGCCCTGGGGGTTTTTGCCGAGGCCAGCGGCTGGCCCTGCTGGCTGGTCTGCACCCCCGAGGGTCGGCCCTTCGGCGCCTCGCCCTGGCGCCCCGTGCGCGACCGGGAACGGACCACCGGCCTGGCCCGGGTGCTGCTGGACGCCGCCGAGGCCTGGCACACCCGCGAGGAAGACTGCCGGGCCGATGCCGCCCGCTTCGCCCGCCTGCGTGCCACCCTCCTGGCCCCGGCCGAGGGCAAGCCCCTGCGCCCGGCCCTGACCCTGGAGGCCGTCGAGGCGGCGGCCATGGAAGCCGCCGATCCCCTCGAAGGCGGCTTCGGCCCGGCTCCGCGCCTCAACGACGCGGAACTGCTGTCCTTCCTTCTCCAACGCTGCGCCCGGCCCGACGCGCCCCTGGGCCTGGTCCAGCAGGTCGAGCGGACCCTGGTGGCGCGCCTTGCCTCGGGCGTCCACGAACACCTCCGGGGCGGCTTCACCCGGGGCAGCGCCGACACCGCCGGCCGCGAACCCTTCCACGACCTGCGCCTGACGGATCAGGCCCGCCTGGCGGTGGTCCTCCACCGGGCGGCCACGGTCCTCGGCCAGCCGATGCTGGTGGATAGCGCCCGCCGGGTCGTCGCCCGGGTGGTGGCGGATCTCCACCTGGGCGGCGGCCGTTTTGCCCACGGCCTTCACGCCGATGCCCCGGCGAAGGCCGGGATGTGGGAAGACGGCGCCCACCGCCGTTGGACCGAGGCCCAGGTCGCTGACCTCGTCGGCAGCGAGGGCGGGAAACTCCTGGCCGAGCGTTTTGGCCTGGGCGAGGACTCCTCGGTCCCGGTCCTGTCAGCCACCAGCCCCGACCACCGCCGCCTGGGGGAACTGGCGGCCCGCTGGGCCATCGCCGCCGCCGAACGGCCCGCACCGCGCCGGGACGAACGAGTGCTACCCGCTGAGCAGGGCCAGTGGCTCTACGCCCTGGCCACCCTCGCTGATCCGGCCACCGCGGACCTGCAGACCCAGGCCGCCGAGGTCTGCCGGACCATCCCCGCCCCGGATCCCCTGGCCGCCGCCTGGCTGGCCCGGGGACTCCTCGCCCACGGCGACCGCCCCGCTGCCGAAATCCAAGCCAAGGCCGCCTTCGCCGCCATCGACGCCCAGGGCCGGGTGCGGCTCGATGCTGAAACCGTCAGCGACGCCGACACGCCGGACGGCCCCGGTGGCCCGGGTCTCTTGGCGCTGTTGGCCATCGAGGTGGGGCAGCCGGAGGTCGCCCATCGGCTGGTCGACGCCCACCGCGACCGGCTGCGCCAAGCACCCCTGGCCCTCGCCAGTCTGGCGGAAGCCCTGGGTCGCCTGACGGACTGATCACCCCAACGTCCACCCCGCTCCGCCATCCGGCCGCGCCGGATCCGTCACCGCACCGTGGGGATCCCATTCGTGGATGCCGGGGGGCTAGGATGCCCCGGTGAGGCCCCGCATGGCCCAGGCCTGCATCAGCGGAGGATCTTGAAACTCTTCTGGACCACGTCGGCGATCTTGACCGCCGGCTCGGTGCGGCGGCCGAACTGCCAGGCCCCGATGGTGACGCTCACCGGAAAAGCGGTGCGCGGGGGAATGGCCGTCAGCTCGACCTTGCCATCGCGGACGATGGCGGGCCCCGCCACCACGAAGAACGACACCGGCAGACCGGAACTGGCGGTGGCCGTGAGGGCGATGGGGGCGGCACCGACCGTGACATCGGCAGGGGCCTCAAAGGTGATTTTGTTGGGGGCGCCGGGCAGGGCCCGCAGACCCCGAATGTCGACCCCGGCGGGTTGGAGAATGCCCCGGATCTGGTTGGTGCCGGCGGCCCGCAAACCGATGTAGGTGGCCCCGCCGCCCAGCCAGGTGCGGTCGAGGGCGACCCGGAAGCGATTGCCGCCCAGGGGTTCGATGGGGCCCGACAGCCACTCGGCGGTCGGGGCCTCGGGGCCCTGGGCCAGTTTCTCCCCCGCATGCACGAAATTGGCGGGAATGGTCGGGGCCAAGGCGCTGCGAATGGTGAAGGTCCGCTGGTCATCCTCGAAGGACAGGGCCTTGAAGTTGACGATGCCGTTGAAGTCGTGGGGCAGGGGCTGGCCCTGCTCGTCGAGGTAGATCGGCAACTGGGTCTCGGCCTTCCAGTTGATGGCAGCGAAGGCCTGGGCCTCCTGGGCCGTGGCCTGGTTCGGGAACCACGGCAGGGCGGCGGCGGCCGTGGCCGGCACCACCGGCTTACCCTCATGGCCGGGCACCGGCAGGGCGGCAACAAAGCCCGTGGTAACGTCCACGGGCGTGAGGCTGCCGTCCGCCCCCAGGCGGGCCTTGACGATGGCGTCGATGTAGGCGGCGAAGTAGGCCGCCAGACGCTCGGAGACATCGAAGTGGCCGCTGTGGCCATCGAGAACGTAACTGAGGGGCCAGGTCGGATGCATCTTCCGCTGGTTGAGGATGCCGTCGTAGGTCTTGCCGATCTCGGCCCATTTCGTGCGGATATCCGTCTTGTCCTGGCCCCATTCCTGGGCGCTGCCGTAGACCACCAGGGCCGGGACCGTGCGATTCTTCGGCGGCAGGTGGCTGTTCTTGATCCAGATGCCGGCGATGCACTTCTCGGGCCGGTTCTCGACCAGGGCATCAACCATCAGCAGGTGGCCGGATTCGCCCATCGGCAACCACGGCACGGTGGCGACCTCGGCATAGCCCGAGGTTTTGGCCAGGGCGTCGAGTTGCTGTTGCAGGAAGGCCGTGGACCCGGGCAGGTTCTCGACCCATTTGCCCTTGTCGTTCTTGGTGTCGCTGAGGAGGAAACTCGGGGTGCTCCAGACGATGCCCAAGTCGTTGGCGGCACACACCGCGCGGATTTTCTCGTGGCCCACCAAGCGGTGCTCGGGGACGTTGGCGCACAGGATCAGCAGCCCCCGCAGTTTCTGGCACTGCTCCGGAATCCACAGGTAGGACGAGGCCTTGCCGGGGTTGCCCCGGTTCTGGATCTCGGCGACGCCGTTGGCCACGAACTGGAACACCTGATTGACCGGCGTGGGTTCGGCAGCCTGCACGGACGACGGGAGGAGGATTCCGGCACAGAGAGCGGCGAGGACGGTCAAACGCATGACGAGTTTCCTGGAAGGGCGCGCCAAGGATGTGGATCGGGACCGGCAACGCCCATCGGCGTTGCCCCTGCGTGACTGGCGTTGTCCCACACACGGCCCGGATTTTTACATGACTTTACAGTGCCGCACGGGGTCGGCCCGGCCTGTCGGTGGTCCGCTGCGATGACGGCCCACCGCCGAGGCGTGGGATTTACCGGCGCACCAGATTCCGCAGATCGGTGGCCAGGATACGCACGAAGTCCCGCATGCGATGGGCCCCGGGATCCGGCAGTTTGCGGGCCACCAGCACCGTGGCGAAACACAAGACCGCCCCCAGGGTATAGATCACGGCATAGGTGTGGGCCTGGTCGATGCCGTGGTGGATCAGGCCATCGTGGAGGAGGCCCCACAGAATCGGGAACAGGGCGCCAGCGGCACCCGTCACCACGCCCTGGAGGGCAAAACCCCGGGCCCGGTGCTCGACCGGGATGATGCCCATCAGGAGGCGCACCGAGGACAGGGCGAATAGGGCCCCACCGACCGCCGCGAAGGTCTGGATCAGGATCAGCGCCGGCCAGCCAAAGGGCAGGATGCCGACCGTCAGCAGGCCCCACATCACCAGGTGCAGGGCGGTGATCAGGCAGCCCACGGCCAGGGCCGGGCGGCTACCAGTGCGGTCGACCACCGGACCAACCACCGGCATCAGGGCCAGGGCGGCAAAGGCCCCGACCGCCGGCATCAGGGCCGGCATGGCGGCCGGGGCATGGCCGATGTCCCGCAACACACCAACCCAGCACACACCAGAACCCGACAGGGCCAGGGCCCACAGGACGTTGAAGGACAACTGGGCGACATAGGGCCGGGACAGGATGGCCCGCAGGGCCGGTGGTTCGCCGGTCGCCGGGCGCGGCGGAGCGGGCACCGCCGGAATGCGCTCCACGAACGACATGGCCATCACCCCGAACAGGGCGGCGATGGCGAACAGCAGTCCATAGACCCCCGGGGGATTCCAGGCGAAAATCGCCCAGGCGGTCCCGGCGGTGAGGATCCCGCCGATGGCCCCCGCCGCGTTCTCCCGGGCCAGGAAGCGACCCCGCTGGTGATCCGGTATCAGCACGCTGTACCACGGCATAAAGGCCGCGTTGGAGATGATCCGCAGGGCATTGAAGGCCAGTAAGAGGACCAGCACCGCCGCCACCAGGGCGCCACTGGGCACCCCCTGCTCCAGCAACCAGTCCTTGGTCAGGGCCAGGGCCGCCAAGGCCAGGACCATGCCCATACGCCACGCCCAGCCGAGCAGGGCGAAGGGTTTGTAGCCGATCCGGTCGATGGCCCCGGCAATCGCCAACTGCAGCAACTGCATGGCCGGCGGGATGGCCAGCAACACGCCGATGATCGTCGCCGAGGCCCGCAGGTCCTTCAACAACAGCTGCATCGGCACACCAGTGACGATGCCCCAGCAAATCGGGTTGATGGTGTTGTAGGCGTGGGCCCACCAGGTGGCGCGGGGCAGGGCGTCGTTCACGGCGTCGGCTGGTTCATGGTCGGCGAGGCTCCTCAACCAGCACCAGGCCGTTGCCGGCCACCGGGATGCCGCCGGCCTTCCACGGCGACGGCGGCACGGACGGCTCACCGCCGATCCACGCCGGGCGATAGGCCTCGCCCTGCTGGTGGAGGTGGGCCCCGGGGCGGCCGGGGGCCCGCCAAGGCACCGCCTCGGCCGTGGGATTGTAGGCCAGGCGGTACGTCCCGGTGTCGTCCGTCAGTTCCGTGACCAGCAGGCGCTCATCGGGGATCCGCCGGAAGTCCCGGGCCGGAGCGGTAGCTGCGGGCCGGATCTCGATCAGCAGGCTGCGGGTGGTGCCCTTGGGATAGGTGACGGACTGGTCGAGGGCACCCAGACCACGGTCTGACAGGATCAAGCGCAGGGACTTCCCGGTCTGGTCCTTGCCGTGGGTCGCGCTGCCCGACATGACATCGGTGACCTGGGGGGTAATGGCCGTGAAGGTGTGGTCGTGGAAGGTCACGGCCAGGCCGCCGAAGGTGTAGGCCTTGGGGCCCGTCTCGACCAGGTCCTGGCGGGTGCCCCAACTGGCCCGACCCGAGACCAGCATGACATGGGCCAGCAGGTCGTGGGCCGTCACCTCGTCTTCCGCCGTCAGGGTCACCAAGCCCAGCAGGCGCTCGGGGGTAAAGATCCACGACTGGCGCTGGCGCCAGCCCGCGACCACCGGCTTGGAATAGCCGCTCAATTGGTTGTCCGCACCAAGGGCGGCGCAGGTCGCAGAGGTCAGGCTGGCGGTGGTCTCCCGGGCCGCCAAGCCCGCGATCTCGCGGATCCAACCCATCTCGAAATCCGGCACGGCGGCGGCAGAGGTGCGGACACCGACGCCGACATCCTGGAGGGCCGCGCTCAGGGGCCATTTGCCTTCGGTGCCCGTCAGAACCATGGCCCCGACATAACTGCTGCGGCCCCGGGGCCGGGGGTGGTGGTCGTCCCGGAAATCCCGGGAGGAACCGGCCCAGGACCAGGTGCCACAGCGACCCCGGGGCCCGCCGATGTTGCGGTCGTGGACCAGGTAGCGGTCGGGGGCGGGGAGGGGCGTCAAATCCCGGTGGAAAGACGCCAGCCACAGGTCACCCCGGGGCACGCTTTGGCGGGCAATCCGCGCATTATGGCCACAGCCCGTGAGGGCCGCCACCATCAGGGCGCCCTCGGCCCCGTCGCTGGTGTTCCAGTAATGGTGCCAGCACGACGCGGTGGCCCACTCGGCCACGCCCCCCGGCTCCACCGACAGCGGGTAGTACCAGCGCGAGCCCGCCACCAGGGCCTCGGCCTCGGGCAGGTTCAGGATCTGCCCGAGGCGGAGGAGCGCCCGCAGACTCAGGCTGTGGTAGCTGAACGCCTCGTTCTGGCCCTCGGCATACATGGTCGCGCCATCGGGGAGGAAACTGCGGGCCATCAGGCCCATGCCGGTCTTCACCACGTCCAGGTGGGCCGGGTCACCGAACAGGCGGTAGGTCGCCGCCAGGCACAGGAGCCGCCGGGAATCCATGTTGATGACCCCCGACCGGGCATCGCCCTCGAAATACGTCTTGGGCCATTTTGTCAGGATGTGCTCGCTGTTAACCTTGAGCCCGGCTTCCATGCGGGCCGCCAGCCCGGGGGGCACAATGTCTGGCCGGGCCGAGCGCAGGATCAGCCAAGCGTCGGCAAAATTATCGGCGCAGCCGAAGTCCCCCAGCACCGGGTGGCCCGGCACTAGGTATTCGCTGATGGCCGCCAGCCGCCGCAGGATTGGCGTCACCAGCAGGGGATCCCCCGCCCGGGGGCTCTGGGGGTGACAGAAGGCCTGGACCAAGAGGAGCAGTTGGTCGCTGCGGGTCGGAAACACCCAGCCCTCGGGGCCACGGATCTGGCCGCCGTCGGGACCCTTGGGGAAGACCCGGGCGTCCTGGACCAGTTTCCCGACCCGCTTCAGGGCCTCATCACGAATCGGGTTGGCGGCGGTTGGCGGCAGGGGCGGCAGTAAATCCACCCACGGGCCCCCGGCCGGAGCTGGGGCCATGGGACGGGCCTCCAGGGCCGCCAGGTCCGCGTCATGGGCCGCCGCCACCTCCAGCTGACCCGCCGCCCGGGCGGCCTCGGCATCCTCCCGCAGCCAGGCCAACACAACGGCCCGCAGGGCCTCGGGCCCGGCGACAGGCGCGACGGTTGGGCTGGTGGTAGTGGTCTCCACCGCCGCCAGTCCAGGGGTGGTGAAGAATACGAGGCCCAGGAGGCCGGGGACGACGAGTCGATACATGAAGACCCTTCAGGGAACGTTTCATCCGTTCAGCGGAATCTGACCCCCGGGTCCGCGCGCCGCTGGCGCGCTCGTGCGGCATGCGCGCCA
>CAIUVD010000038.1 GCA_903902515.1 uncultured Planctomycetota bacterium
CGAGCGCGCCAGCGGCGCGCGGTCCCGGGAGGAGACGCCCGTCCTCAGGACGGTGCCCGGTTGCACACCCACCCCGGCCCGATGGGATCCCCGCCCTATGGTACGTCTTCGGCGCTGGGGTGGGTGGATGCTGGCCGTGGGGGTCGTTTTGGCCGGGGCCAGCTGGCTCGCCCTGCCATGGCTCACCGTGGCGGTCGTCGCCCAACAATGCCCCCTGGCCGTGGAACGGGGTCAGGTCGACGGCGTCGCCTGGAGCCCCCGCCAACTTCCTGGGGGCATCCTGGTCACCGCCGACCCCGACACCGCCTGGCGAATCGCCACCAGTGCCGCCAACCGCTGGTTCCCCCGCCGGTGCCTGGCGGCGGGCCAGGTCGCCTGGGGCCAGGGTCCCGGACGGCTGCCCCTCCAGGTCGAACTCCTCCCCGAAGGCCCCCTGCGGATCACCGGCCACCTGACCGTGGCCGAAGTGGCCGCCGTGATTGCCGACCTGCGCCCCCCCGGAGCCGGGTGGGATGTGGGCCTGACCCACCTGACCGTCCAATCCCAGCCCCCGGAGGTCGGCATCCTCGCCCATTGGGCCATCACGGGCCGAGGCCACGCCAACCTCGCCGGTTTCCAACTGGACATCGAAGAACTGGCCGCCGACATCACCCTCGTCCCCGCTCCCGGCGGGCCCCAGGCAACCATCAGCATCACCACCCTGCGACTACTCGGCGGAGACGGCAACGCCCTCAAGGACCTCCTGGCCCAGACCGGTGCCACCGCCTTGACCCGGGCCCTGACCCGGACCCCGGCCTGGATCCCCTGGGATGGGGACATCCGCCTGCAGGTCGGCTCGAAGGTGGTTGAACTGTGATCGCCGGTGGCCTGCTGGCGATGCTGGCGACGGCCGCCACGGCGCTGCTGTGGACCCACCTCGACCAGGCCATGCCGGCCCGCAGTGCCGGTCTGCTGCTCCTGACCGGGGCCGCCCTGGCGGTGGCCCTCCCCGGGCGGGAACGATGGCATCTCCGCCATCCGGCACCCTGGCTGGTCGGCGGTCTGGGCCTGCTGGCCCTGGGCTGGTTCAGTTCCCCCGCCCCCGGGCCGGGGGTTTTCCGTCTGGTGGAGCGTACCGCCGCCCTGGCCACGGCCCTCGGCGTCGGCGCCCTCCTGGCCCGCTGGACCCCGGCCCAGCGCGCCGAGGTCCTGGGGGTCGGTGCGGCCGCCGCCCTGCTGCTGAATGCGGTTGGGCAAATCCCCTTCCACGGCATGCCCCTCGGCATCGCCCTTGGCCTGGGGCAGGATCCGCCCTTCGGCAATACCAATTTTACCACCGGCGCCCTTCTGCCCCTGCTGATCCTGGGGCTCACGGAACCGGGACTCCCCCGGGCCAGCCGGGCCCTGATCTGGGCGGGAGGTGCCGCCGCCCTGACCATCGGCCTGGGGCTGGTCAATGGCGACAGCAATCGTGCCGCCCTGGTCGGTCTGCTGGTGGCGGGAGGCATGGTCGGGGTGCTGCGAACTCCGCCGCGCTGGCATGGCCCCCTAATCGCCCTGGCCCTGACCATCGGGGTCGGCCTCGCCGCGTGGCTGCTGCTGGCCGAGCATTACCCGGCCCTTCTCGGACCCTCCACCGGCTTCCGCATCGGCTGCTGGCGGGCGGCCTTCAGCGCCTGGACGGAAGCCCCCTTCCTGGGCCACGGCCCCGGGGCCAGCCTGGTGGTCCTCAACCGCCAGGACGATTACCAAATGGCCTGGCTGGCGGTGCCCGGTTACACCGAGCACGCCCACAGCGAACCCCTGGAAATCCTGGTCGAGGGCGGCCTGGCCCTGGCCCTGGTCCTGGCCATCGCCCTGGCCTGCCTGGCGGTGCCCCTGTGGCGCAACCGTGACCAGCACCAGGCCCTGCTGGCCGCCTGGGCCGTGGCGGTGGTCATGGGCTGCCTGGAAAGCCACTATGGCCAGCCCGGCCCCCTCCTCGGCCTGGCCCTGCTGGCCGGCGCGACCCTTGCCACCCGGGCAGAATCCTCCACGCCCACCGCATTTCCCCGGATCCTCGGCGCGGTGGCGGCCCTCGCATTATCCTGGTCCCTCATCCAGGAACTGCGGTGGACCGTCGATGACACCACCGGCCACGCCGCCCCGCCGGTCGCCGAAGTCCTGAGCCGCCGGGGTATCGAGGCCGACCGCGCCGCCGGCGACTGGGTCGCGGTAGACCGCCGTTGTGCCCGCCTCATCCACGACCTGGGGCCCCTCACGGACCTGTGGTACCAACGCGCCGAAGCCGCCGCTCGGCAAAAGCGCAACGAGGAAGCCCTCGCCCACACCCTGCGGCAGGCCGCCGTGAATCCCCTGATCCCCGGCCACCTCGACCTCACGGACCGCCTGCTACCCCTGGCCCGCCGCCGGGGCTGGACCGACGCCGTGCTACGCCTGGAAGCAACCCAGGACCACGCTCGCCGCCTGATCCGCCGGGGCCAAGCCCTCGGCTGGCGGGGCAAAGACCCGGTGCTGGTAGCCTGGCTGGAGGGCTGGGCCCTCCGCCATGAGGGCCGTCAGTCGAGCCCGAGGGCGGCCAGCCCTTCCTCGCCGTAACCAAGGTAGTGGCCGAATTCGTGGAACAGGGTCCGGCGAACCTCGTCGATGAACTCCTTGCGGCTGCCGCAGGCGTGTTCATGGGCCCGGCGGTAGAGATGGATCGTCGGGGAGATCTCCGGGTATTGGTCCCGCTCGGCGCGCACCGGACCCGTGAACAGCCCCAGAAGTTCGGAATCCTCCAAATCCCCGATATCCGCCGGATCGACGTAATCCTCCAGCACCAGGGTGACTTCCCCGAGGGCCGCCCGTAGACGTTCCGGCAGGTCCTGGGCGGCTCCGGCAACGGTGGCCCGGAAGGAGGACCAGGGGACTCGCCAGGGCAGGCCGATGGGTTCCTCCGGAGCCCGGGCGGCACGCATGAACGCACTGTCGGCCCCCCGCAGATCCCCAGCCCGTTCCCGGGCGCAGGCCAGGGCATGCCAGACCTCACCATGGCGCGGGAACATCACCGCCAGGGCCTCGGCCCGCGTCACCGCCAGGGCCGTATCGCCGGCCCGGAAGGCGGCCCATATGTTCGCAAGGTCAGGGGTCATAGGTCTTTCAGCGTCTAAGGCTCCGCGTCCGGGGCTCCGCGTCCGGGGGCGGCTTTGCCGCCGTCTTTGGAGACAGATTCTCATCGCGACGCTCGCGAAGCGAGCCCCGGACGCGCAGCGAAGCGAAGCCCCGGACGCGCAGCGAAGCGAAGCCCCGGACGCCGAAGGCCAACGATTGCGACCGCAGGCACCGCCCCACCCTGCCACCCATCCCGTGATCTACGCCGACCACAACGCCACCACCCCCTGCCTGCCCGAGGCCGCCGCCGCCGTGGCCGCGGCTCTGGTGGACATGCCGGGCAATCCCTCGGCCCGCCACCATCCCGGCGGCCGGGCCGCCCAGGCCCGGGTCGACCAGGCCCGGACCGAGGTCGCCGCCCTCCTCAATGCCCGGCCCGACAGCCTCATCTTTACCAGCGGCGCCACCGAAGCCTGCAATCTGGCGATTTTCGGCATCATGGAGCGCCTGCTGGCGACCCGGCCCGGGATCGCCTGCCCGGCCACCGAACACGCCGCCGTCCGTGCCCCGGTGGCCCGCCTGGCGGAGGCTGGGGCTATCATCGTGCAGGAGCCCGATAGCCGCACCGGCTTGGTGTGCGCCATGCTGGTCAACCACGAAACCGGGGTGATCCAGGACTTGCCGGCGATCTCCGCCGCCGCCCACGCCGTCGGCGCCCTGGTGGTGTGCGACGCCAGCCAGGCCCCGGCCCGCCTTGCCGTCGATGTTGCCGCCCTCGGAGCCGATCTGGTGGTGATGTCGTCCCATAAAATGTACGGACCACCCGGGGTCGGTGCCCTGTGGATCCGACCCGGCCTGGGCCTGGCTCCGCAACTCTACGGCGGCGGTCAGGAACGGGGCCTTCGCTCGGGCACTCTTAACGTCCCGGCCATCGCCGGGTTCGGCGTCGCCGCCCGCGTGGCCCGGGAGCGGGTCGCCACCCGATCCACCCACCTGACCCACCTGACGGCCCGGTTGGAGGCACACCTGCGGGACGCCCTGCCCGCCCTGGTGATCCACGGCTCGACCGGGCCCCGGGCCCCAGGTACCAGCATGATCACCCTCCCCGGCCTACGCTCCGGGTGGCTGGCCCAGCTGTCGTCCATCGCCGCCAGTGCCGGTTCGGCCTGCGCCAGTGGCACGGGCGAGCCGAGTTCCGTGCTCACGGCCCTCGGAGTCGCCCCCGCCGATGCCCGCAACAGCCTGCGCCTGGGACTGGGGGAAGGAACGACCGCAGCGGAGGTGGACCTAATCGCTGCCGAGGTCATCCGGGGAGCGCTGCGATTGATGGGCCCGGGGTGAACCGTCGGCCCGCATGAGGCCCGTCACCCAGCCAGGAAACGCCGCAGGTCTACCCGTTTAATGGGAGTGCTGAGGGCCGCCGTGTAACCCTCGGTCAGAACGGCGGCGTGATCCCGGGGCTGGCACCAGGGAACCAGCACCGCTCGGCGCGGAACATTCCCGGCCCAGGTGAGGAAGTCGGGATCGCGGAACTGACCTTGGATGATGAGGGCTTCCACAGGCCGACCGTCGGCCGCCCCGTGGTGCAGCATGGCCCGCGCTTCCTCCACCGAGGTGGCTTCCGCGATGGGGGAGGCCCAGCCCTGGGCATAGGTGCGGAGGGCTTCCCGGGTCACTGCGTGGGGCTCGACGATCAGCAAACGGGGAGGTACCGCCGGCGGAAGCGGAGGAGCCTCCTCCGCAACCCGGGGGAGGCAGACCGTGAACCAGAAGCATGATCCCTGGCCGGGGATGCTCTCAACGCCAATGGTGCCGCCCATCAAACCAACGATCTGACGGCTGATGACCAGGCCCAGACCCGTGCCGCCAAACGAGGCACTAATGGTGGAATCCGCCTGGGAGAAATCCTTGAACAGGCGCGGCATTTGCTCCGGGGTGATGCCGATGCCCGTGTCCTGGACCTCGATCCGCAGGGTGGCCAACAGGCCCTCTATGGCCACCACGCCGACCCGGATGATGACCTCGCCCTGGGAGGTGAATTTCACGGCGTTTCCACCGAGGTTGACCAGCACCTGACGCAGCCGCCCGGCGTCACCAACGAGATGTTCCGGAACCTCCTCCGCAATCACCATGGTCACGGTCAGCGCCTTGGCCTGAGCCTTAATGGACAACAGGTCACTCGCGGCGTCAAAGACCGCACGCGGGGCAAAGGCCTCCGCATGCAATTCCATCACCCCGGCCTCAATTTTGGAAAAATCGAGGATATCATCGACCAGCGTCGCCAGATTGCGGGCACACTCGGCGATACTGGTGGTGATGTCCCGCTCCTCGGCCCCCAAATGCATCTCCAGCAGCAGATCGCTCATGCCGAGGATGCCGTTCATCGGCGTACGGATCTCGTGGGTCATGCCGGCCAGGAACCGGCGCTTGGCCTGGTTAGCCTGCTCGGCGACCTCCTTGGCCCGACGGAGCTCTGCCTCCAGCTTCTTGTAGGCCGTGATGTCCCGGGACAGGCTGACCAAGCCATGGAGCCGACCATCCGGGGTCCGCAACGGAAGTTTGGTGGTCAACAACCACTCCTCGCGGCCATCGGGCCAGAGGACGCGGGTTTCGAGATTGCTCAGTCCAACCCCGGTACTGATGACGGCCCGCTCTTGCTGATGGGCCACATAGGCATGACCCGCGTCAAAGAAGTCGGCATCACTTTTGCCACAAAACTGTTCCTCGCTCGCGAATCCGATGGCCCGCAGAAAGGCGGCATTGGCCTTGGTGTAGCGATGGTCGAGATCCTTGAAAATGATGTAGTCCGAACTGGAGTCCATGAGACCCTGGAACAGTCGGTTGGCCTGCTCCAAGGCCGCTTCGGCCTCCTGCCGTTCCGTGATGTCCCGGGAAATACCGAAGGTACCGATGATCGTCCCGTCGGCGTCGCGCAGGGGCCACTTGGACGTGTTACACCAGATGCGGGTGCCGTCCTGACGGGTGGCGAGCTCAACGAAATCACGCACCGACTCGCCCGTTTCCAGGACAAACCGCTCATCCCGCAAGGACTGCTCAACATGCACGGACTGGTAGAAGTCGGCATCGGAAAGGCCAATGGCATCCTCACTCTTGGTGACGCCAAGGCTCCGGGCCTGGATGGCACTGATCGCCATATACCGGCTCTGACGATCCTTAAAGTAGATCAAATCCCGGCTCTGGGCGAGCAGCGCGGCCAGAAAGCGACTATCCCGGCGCAGGCGCTCCAATTCCTGGGGGTCGATCTCCATGGGCAAAGCGTGCCCCGCCGGGCTCGAAGGAAAGTTCCGGTAACGGTACTATCCCGTCACCTAGGCACTCGCCCCGGGGGGGGGGCGGCAACCCGTCACCACGGCACCCGAACCAGCGGTCAGCGGTCCACGAGATCAGGCAGGCGCAGGGCCTCGGGGCCATCGAACGCTTCGGCGTAGGCGGCGCCCGCCTGATAGCCCCAGGCCCGACCCCGGGCTTCAATCCAGGTCAGGAATTCCGGCGTGGCGATGGAGGTCGCCGGGCCAGTGCCATCGGGGCGGACCAGCTGGCTGCCGTAGCAGCGAATGGCGGCCAATTTGGTCTGCCAGTCGGCTTCGGTGCTGGGCACCAGGAAGCGCGGGGCGGCCATCGGCAACTCCGCTTCGTACCACCACAGGCGCAGGCCGGGTACGGCCGGGCCGTGCTCGGGGGCCAGGTTATGCAGGGCCGCCATTTTGACGGCCCGCTCGGCCAACCGCCCGAGGGCGATATGGTCGCTGTGGCGGGCGTGGGGGGCGATCGCCAAGACCGTCTTCGGCCGGTGGCGGCGCAGGGCCGCCACCAGGACATTGCGCTGCCCGATATCGCTTTCATCGAGGCCGCCGTCCGGCAGGCCCAGGCCCTCGCGGGCGACCCCCAGCAGGCGCGCAGCAGCGGCCGCTTCCTGGGCACGATCGGCGACCGTGCCGCGACTGCCGAGGGCACCATCCGTGGCATCGCAGATCACCACCGACCGACCAGCCCGGGTCCAGGCGGCGATGGAGGCGCCGGCATGGATCTCAGCGTCATCGGGATGGGGGGCAAACACCAGGAGGTCGGTCATGACCGACGCACCTTCACCACAAGTCGGTCGGAGCCAGGGGCAGGGTCGGGGTGTGGCCGCCGAGGGCGACCAGGGCGGCGATCACCCAGGCGGTCAGAATCATGCCCCGGGTGACAATCCGCAGGCCACTTTCGCGGTAGACCGTCGGCTCCCGGCGAACCGCCCGGCGGGAACGCCAGACGTTGAGCAGGCCCAGGGCTCCAAACACCAGACTGACCACCGGCAGGCCGCAGGTCACCAACGCCGCACCGCCGCACCACAATCCCAGGGTGGTTCCGGGCGGCAGCAGGGCGGTGGGGGCCTCGGTCATGGGACTTACCCGCGCGCTGCGCGGACGGCGTCAGCGGCGGCGGCGAACACCGCCGGCAGCTTGTCTTCAGTGACGCAGGAGAAGGCAATCCGCAGGTCGGCGTGACCCAGGGCGATGGCGCCAACACCGCGTTCGAGCAACTTCTGGCGGGCGGCTTCGGCGGTCGTGCCCTTCACCCGCACGCACATGAAGTAGCCGCTGTTGAAGGGATAGATGTCCCAGGCGTCGGCGTACGCGGCCTTGGTCACCTCCTGGCGGGTGATCTCGTAGCGGCGACGCAGGATTGCCACCTTCTCGGCCTGCTGCTTACGGAAGTCCGGGCTGGTGATGGCCTTGAGGACGATGCTCTGGCCCGGGTGGCTGACGTTGGAAATCGTCGAACGGATGATGCCAGCGGTCTTCTGCTCCAGGGCGGTATAGGCAGCGGGGGTCCCGTTCTTGACGCCGTAGGTGATGAAGCCGACCCGCAGACCCCACACGAACTGCTCCTTGGTGGCGCCGTCGATCTTGACTGCCAGGAGGTTCTCGTGGGCCTGGGCGAGCTTTCCGAACAGGCTCTCGGTCTCGACCTCGGGGGCGAAGAACATGCCGTAGTAGGCGTCGTCGCAGACCACCAGCAACTTGGTGCCCGCAGCGGCGGCGGCGATCAGGGCGTTGACGATGGCCCCGGCCTCGGCCTTGGTGGGGCTGTAGCCCGAGGGGTTGTTGGGGAAGTTGAGGGCGACCACCAACTTCTTGCCCTTGAAGGTCGCCAGGGCCTGGACGAAGGCCTCCTGGTTGAAACCCGTCAGCTTGGTGTCGAACAGGGGAATCTGGTGGAGGTTCGCGCCCAAACGGGTGCCCCATCCGAGGTCGTAGTTTTCCCAGTGGAGGTCGGTGATGAGGACATCATCGCCCGCGTCGAGGAACAAGTCGCCGATGACCGAGAGGCCATGGGTCAGGGCATTGGTCACCACCGGATTGCTGGTGGGGTGCTGGCCGAGGCTGGGCGTCTCGTCGCGCTGCTTCTTGGCCCAAGCGGTCCGCAGTTCCGGCTTGCCGTAGGACGGCGCGTAATCGTAGAGATCCTTGGGAGCCAGACCCGCGAAGGACTGGTGGACCACGTCCAGGTACATCGGGCCCTTCTCGTCCGTGGCGATGCCGATGGTGGCATTGGCGACGGTCGCCTTCTGCTTGGCTTCCGCGCCCTGGGCAAGGATGCCCTTAGCGGGGAAGTAGAAGGCCTTGCCCCGGGCTGACAGCAGGCTCAAAAGAACCGGCGTCTCCTTGGCGAGGATCTCGTTGGCGGCCTGGGCGAGGGGATTCAGGGCAGGGGCGGGCTGGGTCATGGGAGGCGGGATGATGGGATGTTTGTCTTTTGGACAATCTACGAAGTCCGGGGTCCGGGGTCCGGGGTCCGGGGTCAAACACAGGATCAGTGACGGATCCGGAGACTCCCCGGGATACGACCGCGCAAGACCCC
>CAIUVD010000039.1 GCA_903902515.1 uncultured Planctomycetota bacterium
CGCTAAACGCTTCTGGCCAAGTACCCTCAATCATCAGGTAGACCGAAGAATCACCCTCACCCGTGGGTTCGAAAATGGTGGTCACATCGCTATCGCTGGAAAGGTTCAACCTCGGCACCACCTTAAAAGCCATAAGATCCGACCACCAACCCTCGGTATCCGAAATAAATTCCGCTCGATAATCACCGATAGTCATAAAAGCTTTGATGGAACTATTGGCATCAACAATCTGCCCATTGAGGGTGACGCCCGTCGGGGTCTCAAAGCGAACAGCCCCCGGTTGATTAGCGAAAACCTTCAGGGACCGACCGTTATCAGGGGCCGGCAGCGCAACCGTCGCCACCCCGGAGGAGATAGACATGGTCAGGGCCGTGTCCGAAGGCAAGATGGGAATGGTCTCATTGCCAGCGATCGCCAGATGCCGGACCTGGACATGGGAGGAGGTTTGACGCAGGCCACCTGAGGGCGTGCGACGCACCCAGCTATCAGCGATCGGAGCATCCGTGCCCACGGACCAGCCATTGCCCGCCAGGACCTTGTCGACCCCCGGAGGAGCTGGCACCAAGCCGGCCAAGCCCGGGGCGCCAGAGTCCGCAGGCATCATCAACGGGAGCCAACCGGCCGAAATCTTCCCGGCACCATCCGCCCGGGGGATTTTATCCGTCTGGGGGGCCACGACGGCCTCGGTCGAGGACATCAGGCCGGCGTTGGTGATCACCTTCCAAATAATCGATCCCTCCACCACGGCGGTGCAAATCGACACGTGGCTTCCCTGAATCCAGAGCGAACCCGCCGCAATCCCAGCGGCGGCTGGGTCGGTTACGGACGTCGGAGGAGAGGATTCTGCAGCAAGCTCATGGGTGATGTAGGCCATGGGCCCAACACCATCGAGTTTTCCCTCGGAATTCCACTTCGTCAGGGCACCGGCCGTCGGACTGGCCGTGGCGTAACTCAGGGATAATGCGGCAGCGGCCACATTAGACGCGTCGACTCCACCCACCTTCGCAACCGTCGGGTTGGGATAGGATCCCGCGAGATCGCCACCCGCGCTACCCGTCGAAGGGCCGACCGGCCCCATTGGTCCTTGGGGACCCATTTCCCCCTGTAGGCCCATGGGGCCCTCCGCACCCTTCAGAGTGGAAATGCTCAAAGTCCAGGATCCGGCAATCTTTGAGTAGACAGCACCGGTCGCGGTATCGAGGTAGTGGTCCCCATCGACGCCCTGGGTCGTAGGCGCCTCGGTACCCGTGAGCCACATCGAACCGGGGGTGCCCGGAATACCCGGGGCGCCTGGAGTACCCGGAATACCCGGGGCGCCTGGAGTACCCGGAATACCCGGGGCGCCTGGAGTACCCGGGGTGCCCGGCGCCCCCTGTGCACCGGCAGGACCGGCAGGACCCTCAGGCCCCTGAAGACCCGACAGCGACGACGTCCAGGTCAGACCTTCGCCATCGAAGGCTAGGACTTGTCCAGCCGAGGGGGGCGCAGCTGCCAATTGGGCGGCGCCAATCGCTCCCTCCTGCACCGAAGCGGCCTTCAGGGCAAAAGGAGCCGCACCCAGACGCACCGCACCAAGGGCCGCGAAAGCCGGCTGACCAGTAGGCTTGACCCAAACGGCCAGACGGACGTCGTCAGCCGCGAGAGCGCTCGGCGGCACCGAAGTCATGTTGGCCAACGTGACATCGCCCAGAAGCAAACTGAACAGTCCGTTCGAAACCGGCAGGGAAACCGCACTGGACGGTTCGACCCCACCCACCGAGGTTCCATCATTGGACCAGAAGGTCGTGGCGCCGTCCGCACTCACGAGGGCAAACTTGAAATCTGCGGTACCGGTGACGTTCACGCCCGCGACCTGAACCCGCCCTTGGTAGGGAATCAGGCCAGGAACGTCGGCAGCCACCGCCGACGAGGCCAAACTGGCGGTGGTCAAGAGAGCAAGCAAGGTCGGGGAGCGGAAATGCATATTCCCCTTTTGTAACATGCGGTTCAATGAGTCCAGCCCGGGCACTTGCCGTGTAGAACAGCATCGGATCGGTCACCCTTGCCCGATGCGCCATCATCCCATGCTCCCGGCCCTTTCCGTGGAGTCCCCGCATGTCCTCGCCCGCCGCCGCCCCCGCCAACCATGACGTGATGAAGAAACTGGTCGCCCTGTGCAAGAACCGGGGCTTCGTGTTTCAGTCGTCGGAAATTTATGGCGGGTTGAAATCGGCCTATGATTACGGCCCCCTCGGCGCCGAATTGAAGCGCAACCTGATGAGCGAATGGTGGCGGGATATGGTGACGACCCGTGAGAACGTGGTCGGAATTGATGCCAGCATCATCATGCGCCCGGAAGTGTGGCGGGCTTCGGGCCATGCCGCCGGGTTTGCCGATCCGCTGGTCGATTGCCAAGTCTCCAAAGAACGGTTCCGGGCCGACAAGGCCCCACGGCCCACCGTCCCCGGGCCCCTGAGCCTCACCTGCACCGACAAGGGGCAGGCCAAGACCTACGCCGAGATTATCGAGAAAAACTTCGGCATCGCCCTGGAGCGCGACGGCAATGTCCTGAGCGGTCTAGTGGCCCTGTCCGCCACCGAGTTCGGATTTGTGCCCAAGGGCGAAACCGCGCCGACCAAAACCTGGCCGTGGCGCGGCTACGTCAGCCCCCTCATCGGCTGCCCGTTTCTTACGGCAGAAAAACAGTTCAATTTGATGTTCCGCACGCCCCTGGGCGCGGTGGACCCGATGCAGGATGTAGCCGAGGTCACCGCCAAGTTGACGGCTGAGCCGGATCTGGCTGCCGCCATCACTGCCCATTTCGGCAAGGCCGCCGCCGCTGACACGACCCTCGGCAAGGCCATCGCCTCGGGCGATCGGGCCAAGATGCTGCGGGCTGTGGCCGAACAGGTGACCGCCAGCGCCATGGTCTACCTGCGTCCGGAAACCGCCCAGGCGATGTTCGTGCAGTTCAAGAACGTCATGAACAGCATGAGCCTCAAGCCGCCGTTCGGCATCGCCCAGATGGGCAAGTCGTTCCGCAACGAGGTCACCGTCGAGCACTTCATCTTCCGCTCCTGCGAATTCGAGCAGATGGAAATGGAATTCTTCTGCGAACCCGGCACCCAGGGTCAGTGGATGGACTTCTGGAAGGAAGCACGGATGGCCTGGTGGCACCGCTACGCCAATTACCCCCAGAAATTCAAGTTCCGCCCCCATGAGAAGGACGAGTTGGCTCACTACGCCGACCAGTGTTTCGACGTCGAGTACGAGTACCCCTGGGGCTGGGGGGAACTGGAAGGCATCGCCAGCCGCACGGACCACGACCTGCACGCCCACATGGAGGCTTCCGGCGAAGACCTGCGCTTCATCGATACCGAGAACGCCGATCCCAAGACCGGGGCCAAGCCCTGGCGCTACCTGCCCTATGTCATCGAGCCGGCGGCCGGCGCCACCCGTGGCGTGCTGTGCTTCCTGCTGGATGCCTACCACGAGGAAACCCGTCTCGACCACGAGGGCAAGCCGACCACCCGCACGGTCCTGAAGCTGCACCCGCGCCTCGCCCCGATCAAGGCCGCCGTGCTGCCGTTGGTGAAAAAGGACGGCCTGCCCGAGAAGGCCCGGGAAATCATCGAGGCCCTCCTCAAGGCCGGCGTCAGCGCCAAGTACGACGAAAAGAATTCGATCGGCAAGCGCTACGCCAAGCACGACGAAATCGGCACCCCCTACTGCATCACCGTCGATTACGACAGCCTGCAGGATGGCCAGGTGACCCTGCGGGACCGCGATACCACCGAACAGGTCCGTATTCCCATCGCCCAGGCAGTCCAACAAATCCGCGAACGCCTGGAGCGCTAAAAGCTCGGGGCTCGGGGCTCGGGGCTCGGGCCTCTCGGTTCTCAGCCCCCTGCCCTAACCGTGATTCCAAAAACCGCAGATGTGGTCCAGCTCCAAGGCGCGTGATGCGACGGCATGGCAGCGCCATGTCGAGCGTCACGCAACGCCGGAGGTGGGCCGCAGCTGCGGTTTTTGCTAGCGGCCGAGGGCGTCCTGATCGGCGATGCACACCGCTTGGGGGTGCATCCACAGCATCGAGGCCGGAAATTCGGTAGTGACATCCTGCTTTTGGAGGCGGGCCATCTGTACAGCCTTGTGCTTGCCGGACACCAGGATCAGTACCCGCCGCGCGGCCATGATGTCGGCAAATCCCAGGGTCATGCCGTCCTCAGGCTGCTCGACTTCCCGCGTGGGCGCGCGATGGGCATCCCGCGTGGCTACGGCGAGTTCGGCCAAATGGGCATTGGGGCTCAACATGCCCCCGGGCTCATTGAATGCCACATGGCCATTCACGCCCAGACCCAGAATCATCAGATCGATGGGGCCCTGACTCGTCAGGGCCTGCTGAACCCGGCGACATTCACCATACATGTCCGTCGCCAGGCCATTAAACACGATGCGGCGCTCGGCGGTCACGCCAAGGGGACCGAGGAGCAGATCCTCCAGGTCATGGGCGAAGCTGCCTTCATCATGGCTCCCCAGCCCAACCCATTCATTCATCTGGACGTGTCGCAAACCTTCGACGGGCAGTTTCTCGGCCCGCACCCGCTCGCGAAAAATCTCGTAGGCTCGACGGGGGGTCCGACCGGGAATGCAGGAAAACAAGGGGCTGCGACGCTGAACCACCTCCGACACCATCAGATCCGATGTCAGACGACTCAACTCCTCGTGATCGCGGACGGCAACGATACGCATGGCAGATCCCCTTGACGGGGGAGTATGACGCTGAATCGAGCCGTCCGCAACCAGAGCGCGGGAAGAACGGAATTACTGTGCCTGTTGGGCCTGGGCAGCCGCCTCAGGAGGGGCCTGCTGCAACATCATGCGGCCCGGCTCAAAGGGAATGAGGGGCAAGTTGGCGTGCATGGCCAGGTTATTGAACTGCGCCATCAACTTGCCGGCCCCCAGCACCAGCAGGTTGCCGAAGAATGGGTGGTTCGGGTTCGATTTGGGGTCGAAGGACTGCTCACTGGTGAACAGAAAGCGCCAGCCGCCCCGGGCAAATGGCTGTTCCGTGTCGCCCAGGGCGAGGTGGAAACTGACAATCGCCGTGTGCATAGTGCCATCAGGGCTCGACGGCAGGAAATGGAGTTGGCCGGCGGCCTTGATTTCGGCCTGACCCTCGCGCTGGATCGGCTGCTGGAGCATGAGGCCATCAAGAAAGTCACGGCTGATATCGAAATTCATGGGGATCCTGGGTTTGGGCCTGGAAGGCCGTCTGGTGATCGTCGCAGAACGATTGACGCACCCGATTCACGGGGGCAAGAGGCGACGGCAACCGTGTTCCGGGCTGCACTGACTCACCACACCCACCCCACCACCAGGGCCGGGGCGATCCCCCTGGTCATGACCGCCTAGGATCGGTCTCGGCCGGCCGTCAGGCCACCTCGTCGATGATGCACCTGCGAAGATTCCGGAGCGGGCCAGACCAAGCACCATCGCCACCCCACCGACCTGACCGGAGTCCCAAGAGCCGGGGGATCCATCAGAACCTGGAATGGTACGTCCCGGCTTGGCGAAACGAGACCACCAACTGCGGGGCGCCATGGCGGCACGCGTCCGGGCACTGGCAGAAGGCTAAGACCCGCCCTGGATGCTCCCGTACAATCCCCTGGGAAGTCACCCGCGGTCAAGGAGTCCTGATCCGGCCATCGCCTTGAAGTGGGAGATCACCCCCTGGATCGCCCCTGCCGGACCACGGTCGGGGATCTCGACCGTGCTGGCTCCATGATGGGCCTCTGCCCCATGGACCGAGGTGGCCAGGATGACGCCCGCCGTGCGGCTCAGGGCGAAACGAAAAATGCTACATGGTAGACTACGTTATAAATAGAAGAACAAAGCGCATCAACTGAAACAGATCTACACCGGATCACGCCACCCCCGAACCACGGAGAGGGCTAAAAATAGATAGTCCGCATCACACGCGAAACGATGGGAAAGCCTGCATGGGTGTGCAAAGTGATCCATCCGATGCGGCCTTGCCCCTGGGTCCGCCCCCCGCACCATCCCCGCCCCCCGGTAAGGTCAGGTCGTCTGAACCGTCCCAGGGCCGACCTCGCGAGGAGACCATGACCGATTCCACCGCCCCCCCGCTCATTCAGGCCGACGGCCTGTGCAAGTACTACGGACAGTTCACCGCCATTGAGCAGGTGAGTTTCCAGGTGCCCGCATCCTCCGTGACCGCCTTCCTCGGGCCCAACGGTGCCGGCAAGTCGACGACCATGAAGATCCTGACCGGATTTCTGGCCCCGAGCGCCGGCAAGGCGACCATCGCCGGGTTCGATGTCGAAACCCAACGGATCGAAGCCAGCCGGGTCCTGGGCTACCTGCCAGAAAACGGCCCCCTCTACACCGACATGACCCCGGCCAGTTACCTCGCCTACTGCGGCGACGTACGCGGCATGCCGGGCGCGGCCCTGCGGAATGCCCTCGACCGCGTGGCCCACGAGTGCCGGATTGAGGAAGTCTGGCACAAGTCGATCCGCAAACTTTCGAAGGGCTTCCGCCAGCGCGTCGGCCTGGCCCAGGCGATCCTCCATGATCCCCAGGTGCTGATCCTCGATGAGCCCACCAGCGGCCTCGATCCCAACCAGATCCACCTGGTCCGCGACCTGGTGAAGACCCTGGCCAAGACCAAGACCATTTTGCTGTCCACCCACATCCTCCAGGAGGTCGCCGCCATGGCCGACCGCGTGGTCCTGATCTGCGACGGCAAGGTCCAGTTCCAGGGCTCCCCCGCCGAGCTCGATGCCGGTAAGGGTCTTGAGGACCGTTTCCGTGAACTGACCAAGGGAGTCGCGGCATGAGTGCCCTCAATTTCTCCGCCATCGCGGCGGTCGCTAAACGCCAGTTGAACAGCCTGCTGGGCAATCCCCTGGGCTACCTGTTCATCCTCGCCTTCGTCCTCGCAGCCGGAGCGACGCTGTTCGTCTTCGGCGGCGACAAGTATTTCGCCCGCAACATCGCCGACCTTGGACCCCTCCATACCTGGATGCCGTGGTTCCTCGCGGTCCTGCTGCCGTCCCTGGCCATGGGTGCCTGGGCGTCGGAACGTGAAAGCGGCACCGAAGAACTGCTCCTGACCTTTCCCCTGTCGATCGCCGATGCGGTGATTGGCAAGTGGCTGGCGGTGGTCGGCTACTTCACCGTGGCCCTGCTCTGCAGCCTGTCCCTGGTGGCCGTGGTCGCCTGGCTGGGCACCCCGGATTATGGCCTGGTCGCCTCCAACTACCTCGGCTGGTGGTTAGCTGGCCTCGCCGCCGCCGCCCTCGGTGTCCTCGGCAGCGTGGTGGTCGGCCTCCCGGCCATCGCCTTCGTGGTTGGTACGGTTTTCGCCGGCATCGCCCTGTGGGCCGCCCAGTCCGCGGACTGGTTCGATCCGTTTAACCGTGGCGTGGTGCCCCTCGGCCACGTGGGGGCAGCTATCGCCCTGGTTCTGGCCGCCCTCGGCACGGCGGTCTTCATTCTCTCCAGCCGCCGCTGGCGCCCAGCCTCCCGGGGCACCGTAGTCGCCCAGGTGCTGTCCCTGACCTTCGGCCTGCTGCTCCTGGCCAACGTCGCCCGACTGGCCCACCGCGCCGGGGCCGATGCCGATGTCACCAGCGAAGGCCTGGCCTCCATCAGTGCCACCAGCAAGGGCGTTCTCGAAGGCGTCACCGATCAGGTGACCATCACCGCCTTCATCAGCCAGGAACTGCCGCCGGAACTGGCCCTCAAGGGCAAGGAAGTCACGGATAAACTCAAGGCCCTGGAACGCGCCCGTCCCGGGTTGATCCAGGTGGTCCTGCACCGCCCCGCCGATGCCCTCGACAAGGCCGGGGCCATGGCCAGCAAGGAGTTCAACCTCCGTCCCCGTAAGATGCCGGTCGAATCCGCCGCCGGTCGTGAAAACGCCGAGGTCTTCCTGGGCGCGGCCGTCACCAGTGGTGGCAAGACCCAGCTCATCGAGCATTTTGATCCGGGTCTGTCGGTGGAATACGAACTAGTTCGCGCGGTCCGCAGCGTCAGCTCGGCCAAGAAGAAGGTCCTCGGCGTGGCCACCACCGATCTCAACATCAACGGTGGTTTCGACTACGCCTCGGGCCAGATGAACCCGGGCTGGGAAATCGTCAACGAATGGAAGAAGCAGTACGAGGTCCGCGAGGTCAATCTCGACAGCGCCGTCCCCAGCGAGGTCGAAGTCCTGGTGGTTCCCCAGCCCAGCACCCTCACCCAGCCGCAGATCGAAAACCTGCATGCGGCTGTCTGGGGCGGTCTGCCGACCCTGATCCTCGAAGATCCCATGCCGTTCTTCAGCCTTGGCCAGGGCCGCGCAGATCTGATGCCGGGCCAGCCTAAGAAGAGCCCCCAACAGAACCCTTATGGTGGCGCAGATGAAAGTGCCCCGAAGAAGGGCGACATCACCAAACTGTGGAAGGCCCTCGGCCTCGACTTCGACGAAAATCAGGTCGTGTGGTCGGACTACAACCCCAGCCACCAGTTCCGCCAGCTGATCCCGCCGACCTTCGTGTGGACCAGCCGGGACCAGAAGGGCGTGACCGATCATGAAGCCACCAAGGGCATCACCAGCCTCCTGCTGCCGTTCCCCGGCCAGATCAAGGTCGCCAAGGACAAGCCCACCGCCATCACCGTCACCCCCCTGCTGACCCCGACGCCCAACGTCTCCTGGGGTGCCAACCACAGCAGCGAGCTGACGGAACGGGACTGGATGGGTCGGCTGAGCCTCAAGGACCCCAAGGCCCGCTACGCGGGTGAACGGGCCAATCCCCCGGCCCTGGCGGTGGCCATCACCGGAACCATGAAGTCCGCCTACCCGGTGGCCGATCCCGACGCCAAGCCGACGGAAAAAGACGGTCAGACCATCGAACCCGAAAAGAAGGAAGGCCTGGATTCCAAGAAGCCCGTCTCGGTGATCGTGATCGCCGACGTGGATTTCGTGAACAACGAGTTCTTCCAGTTCTACCGCAACCAGGGCAACCGCTTCGGTGAAGACGAACTGCGCTTCCTCCTCGACCTGCGTAACGTCCAGCTGGCGGCCAATGCCGTGGACGGCCTGTTTGCCGAGAAGTCGTTCCTCGACCTGCGTAACCGCAAGGCCGAGAAGCGGCCCCTGACCCGCCTGGAAAACCAGCTGCTGACGACCCAGGACCGCCTGCGGGCGGCCATCGCGGCCGCCGAGGCCGATGAAGAATTCGCCGTCACCAAGGCCAACGACGGATTCCAGGCCGAACTGCGCAAAATCGACGAGCGCACCGACCTGGACGACAACGCCAAGGCCCACGAAAAGGCCCAGGCCCAGGTGCGTGAACAACGCAAACTGGATCTGGCCCTGGCCGAGGTGAAACAAAAGAAGGAAGGGAAGATCCGCGACGCCCGCATCGAGCAGCGCCGCGCGATCCAAGGCTATCGCGATGGCGTGAAGTGGATGGCCATCGGCATCCCCGCCGCGATCCTCTTCCTGCTGGTGGTGGCCGTGTGGTCCAACCGCCTGCGCACCGAACGCGCGCACATCCCCTCCAGCCGCAAGCGCGCGGTCGCCTGAGTCCCTGAGGAGAAGACCCCATCATGCGCCTCCCCCTCGTCCTCGGCGTTCTCGCCGCGATTTCCACCCCGGTCTGGTTCATCCCCGACCACTCTGCGGCTTCCGCCGCGATTGCCGCTGCCACGACCTTCGACCGCAAGGCCGGGGCCGTTCCCGAACAAACCGGATCCCTCCGGGTTGTGACCTGGGATGAGGCCGCCAAGGCGGCCAAAATCATGGAAGTGGCCTATAAAAACGGTCAATGGGTCATTCCCAGCCACTTCGAATTCCCCGCCGACGGCAACACCCGGGTGACCAAGGCCGCCTCGGCGTTCCTCGGCGTCGAACGGGGCCGCCTGGTTACCGACGACGATAAACGCCAGGTTGAACTGGGCGTCGTCGATCCCCTGGATGCCGCCAAGATTTCCGGCGGCGGCCAAGGCCGTCGCCTGACCATCAAAGACCGGACCGGCGCGGTCCTGACGGATGTCATCATCGGCAAGTACGTCGAAGGGGCCTCGGGCCTCTACTACGTCCGCGACGCCGACGAGAACAAGGTCTACACCGCCAAGGTCGACAACGACCTATCCACGAAGTTCATCGACTACGTGGAACCGGACCCCTTCAAACTGAACAAGGATGATCTGCGGGCCGTCGGCATTGCCGACTACTCGGTCGACGAAGCCAAGGGAACCGTCGAAGAGCGTAGCTCGACGGCCTTCGCCCGCGACGGGGCCGACAAGGACTGGATCACCGCCAAGATCCCCGAGGGCAAGCGCGTCAACAAGACCGCCGTCGACAACCTGGTGAACGAGGTGACGGGCCTGCGCCTGGCCGGGGTCCGCCCCTACGCCAAGGAATGGCTCCAAGCCCGCGGCTTCTTCCTGACCCAGCAGGGGCTCTACGGCAACGAAGGCTCGATCAGCGTCACCACCAAGGATGGCCTGAAATACTGGCTGTTCTTTGGTGAAATCGCCCCGGATGACGAGTCCGATACCGCCGCTGAGCGGAAGAAGGATGACAAAGCCCCGGAGGCCAAGGCCGGCAGCAACCGCTACCTCGCGGTGTTCGTCCAGTACGATGCGGCCAAGGATGAAGTCGCCAAGGCCGAGGCCGACAAGAAGGACGACGCCAAGAAAGACGATAAAGCCAAAAAGCCCCTGTCCGGCAAGGATCGGGCAACCAAGGCCCAGGAGCGCTACCAGAAGTTCTTCTACGTCATTAGCGACGAGTCCTTCAAGAAACTGCGCCCAACCCTTGATCAGCTGTTCGAGAACAAGCCCGCCGAGCCCCAGGCCGGCAAGTCGGGCAAGACCAACACCCAGTGGCTGGCTGACCATAGCAAACTGGAAGGCGTGAAGACCACCGCCAGCGGCCTCCAGTACCAGGTACTGACCGCTGGCCCCGCCGAAGGCGAAAGCCCCACGGACGGCCAGCAGGTCGAGGTGAAGTACAAGGGCACCTTGGTTGACGGCGAGGAGTTCGACAGCACCCAGGGCGACGCGACCGCCACCTTTGGGGTCAATGGCGTGATCAAGGGCTGGACGGAAGCCCTCAAGTTGATGAAGCCCGGCGATTCCTGGAAGATCACCATTCCCCCGGAACTGGCCTACGGCGAAGCGGGCAGCCCGCCGAAGATCGGCGCCAACGCGATCCTTCAGTTCGAGATGACGCTGGTGAAGGTCGTCAAGTAAGCATCGAACGATTTGAACGATTCCGCCCCCTGCCGGTGACCGGCGGGGGGCGTATTTTTTGCGGTATGCTCCATCGCCTCCACCGTGTCCACGACATCCCCGGCGACCCGCAGAAGATTTGGGAATTCTTCTCCAAACCGACCAATCTCAACGAGATCACCCCGCCGCACCTGAAGTTTCGGATCCTCGGCGAACCGGGACCGATGTACCAAGGCCAATTGATCGAATATCGGGTGTCCCCGGTCCCCGGGGTGTGGCACCGCTGGCTGACGGAGATCCGGCAGGTCCAGGAAGGCCGCTATTTCGTCGATGAGCAGCGCTTCGGCCCCTACCGGTTTTGGTACCACGAACACCACTTCGAACCGATTACCGGCGGCCTGCGGATGACCGATACCGTGACCTATGAAGTCGGCTTCGGCCCCCTCGGCGAGATCGCCCACGCCCTGTGGATCCGTCGGACCCTCGCCGGCATTTTTGACTACCGTACGCAGGTGATTGCCAAGTATTTCCCGGCGTGAGCCCGACCCTCGACAACGCCCTCCAAAACCTGCCCGACC
>CAIUVD010000040.1 GCA_903902515.1 uncultured Planctomycetota bacterium
CGAGCGCGATGCGGGCACGCAGGCGACCGGCGGCGAGGGCCGCGGGTGTGAGCGGAGGGCGGGCGGTTCGAGTCATCGGTGGTGACGATACCGCCCGCTGGACCCCGGCCTCAGCCGAAGAGCGCGACCACGGCCTCCTCGAAGACGGTGGCCGCCCGGGGCGGAGCCACCGGCGCGACGACCACCACCCGCGGAGCTTCCTCGGCCTTCTCCACCGGCTTGCGCTCGATGGTGTTGACCGGGTCCTCGGACAGCTCGCGCTCAAGATCCGCCGGCTTCATGGCCGCCAACTCCTTGGCCAACTGAATGGCCTTGGCCTGCTCAACCATCAGCGGGGCCAGCAGTGACGGGCGAACACTCTGATGCTTCGGATCATTGCGCGGGCCACGACGCTCGCCCTTGGCAAAGGTCGGCACCAAGCGGAAGTCGCGAGCCTTCATCAGGGCATCGCCGGTGAAGACGATCCGGCAATCCTTGCGGGATTCGAGTTCAGCCACTTCCTTGTGGCGGGCATTGAGGATGTGGAGGGCCACATCCGGCGGCAGGATGACCTCCAGGCGGGCCAGACTGCGGCTGTGCAGCATCTGCCGCACTTCACGCATGACGTCGATCTCCAACGTCTCGGGCGTCTTGATGGTGCCTGTGCCGACGCAGTAGGGGCACTCCTGGGAGGCGACCATCCGGTGGCTCGGGCGGGTGCGCTGGCGGGTCATCTCGACCAAACCAAAGCGCGACATCGGACTGACCTGGATCTTGGCCTTATCAGCGCCCAGGGCGCGGCGCAGGGCCAGCTGCACCAGCCGCTGGTGCTCCCGGGCATCCATGTCGATGAAGTCGATGATGATCAGGCCACCGAGGTCCCGCAGGACCAACTGTTCGGCGATGGTGTTGACCGCCTCCAGGTTGGTCATCAGCGCGGTCGTCTCGACATCCCCGGCATCCCGGTTTTTGGCGCTGTTGACGTCGATGCTGACCAAGGCCTCGGTCTGCTCGATGACGATGGTGCCACCCGACGGCAACTGGACCTTGCGGTCATAGACCTGAGCGAGGCGCTCCTCGATGCCGTAATAGGTGAAGACCGGCAGCTCGTCACGGTGCAATTGAATGCGCGGCACCAACTCCGGCATGAACACCTGGGCGAAGGCCCGGGCCTCGTCGTAGAGCTTTTCCTGGTCGATGACGATGCCCTGCACGTCGGACCCCGCCACGTCGCGCAGAGTGCGGACGACAACATCCGCTTCCTGGTACAGGCAAAAGGGTGCCCGGACATTCTTGGCCAGGGCATCCACCTCGCTCCATAGGCGCTTCAGAAACTCGTAGTCGAGTTTGATTTCGGCCTCGTCGCGCTCGGCGGCGGCGGTGCGAACGATAAACCCGAAGTCATCGGGGGCCGGACAAGCGTCGAGGATCTTCTTCAGGCGCTTGCGGACCAGGGGATCCTCGATGCGCTTGGACACACCCTTGGCCTGATCCGAGTGCATGAGGACCAGGTACCTGCCCGGAATGGACAGGTACATCGACATGTTCGGACCCTTGTCCTTGATCGATTCCTTGTGGACCTGAACGACGATTTCGTCACCGGCCTTCAGGATATCCTCGATCCGCTTGCCCTTGCCCTTGGCGTGAATCAGTTCATCGACATGGATGAAGCCGTTTTTTCCCGAGCCGAGGTCAAGAAAGGCGGCATCGAGGGAGGGCTCGACGTTGGCGACCTTCGCCTTGTAGATGTTGCCGAGGTGCTGGCCGTCACCACCCACGCGATCGTGGATGAGGGATTCGAGGCGGCCATCACGAATGACCCCGACGCGCAATTCCTGCTCGTCGAGGACATTCATCAGGATGTGGGAGCCCATGGGGGCCTTTCAGGTGTGCCTGGAAGATGTCGCAGGCGAGTGGTCGGCCCCGCGCGAACGCCACATGGCACTCAAGCGCGTTGCATCCTCACCAGGGAGGAGCGGCCGGGACGGGCGGAAGCCTAGGCCCGGCGGGGGACACGTCCAGTCGTCGGATTCAGGACCGCAGGTCAGGGGGAATCCGAACGGGCCGCCCCGAGGGATCGACGGCAGCCACCGTAACGACACCCTCAAGACACCGTTGTTCGCCAATTAGGACGGCGGTCGTAAAGGTAATGCGGGTCGGCCCCGGACACACGGCCGTCGTCGACAAGGTCGCGACATCATCGAAGCGAAGCGTCTTGAAATAACGGATCGATAATTCCACGACTGGCATCAACAGGCCACCGGCTTCCAATTCCCGGTAACTCCGACCCCGGGCCCGCAACCATTCAATGCGGGCTTCCTCAAGCCAAGCGACGCAGGCCGAATGATGGGCCACCCCCATCTGGTCCGTTTCCGCATAGCGGACCCGGATCTGGTGGAGGTGGGCCACCGACACGTCAGGGGGCCTGGGCAGCCTTGACCGGCTCGGGACCCGCCAAAGCCATCCCCGGACGGGTCAGGATGTCGGGACAGGCCATCAGGACTACGACTGCAATCGCAGCAGCGGCAACCGTCCAGCGCGTCATGATGCTGGAGCCCGCCGAGGCGGCCTCCTTGCCAACGGCCGACCACAGGCTGACCAAGAGCTTGAGGTAGAACGCCGCGCCCACGATGGCCAACAGCATCGTGACGATGGCCCACACGACATAGCCCTTGCCGACCAGATCCCCGAAAATCAGGAACTTGCCCAGGAAGCCGATGGTCGGCGGCAGGCCGGCGAAGCTGGCCACGAAAATCGTCAGGACCAGACCATAGAAGGGCTGGGTGCGACCCTGGCCCGCCAACAGGTGCAACTGGTCGCCATCATCGGTTTTCCCGCTGAGGGCCGCCACTGCCGTCAGGGCACCCGCCGTCGCCACGGCGTAGCCCACCAGGTAGTACCACAGGCTGCCCAATTGAACGGTGGACGTCCCCTGGTCAGCCAGCACCGGCAGGGCCAGGGCAAACAGCATGTAGCCCGCATGGGCGACGGAGCTGAAGGCCACCAACCGGCGAATGCTGACCTGGCGGAGGGCGCTGAAATTGCCGATGACGACACTGACCAAGCCCAAGACCAAGAAAATCATGGAGAAGGGCTTGAGGAGGGCAGCCCCTTGGGCCGTCAGGGTGACCGCCGCATCGAGGGGCAGGACTCCGCCCACGTGGGAGCCCGAGGCCGTGGCCGACGCATTGAGCCAAATGGCACCCAGGGCCGCAAAACCGCCAACCTTGACCACGCTGCCCATGAAGCCGGTCACAGCCACGGGGGCACCCGTGTAGGCATCGGGGGACCAGGCATGGAACGGAACAGCGCCCACCTTGAACAACAGGCCCAGAATCACCAGGGCATGACCAAGAAGGAGCAGTTTCTCACGGCCAGCGATGACCGGCGCACCGTAGGCGGTGGAACCGGTAGCACCGTAGGTCATGGCCAATCCGTAGAGGAAAATCGCGCTGAACACGGCCCCCATGATGAAGTACTTGAAGAGACCCTCATGGCTATCGAGGCGGTCACGACGCAGACCCACCAGGGCATAGATCGAGAGGCTGGCGATCTCCAGCCCGACAAACAGGGCCAGGAGGTCCGCTGCCATGACCATGATGGCGGCGCCAACACCGGCAAAGGCCATCAGCGCATAGGGCTCACCACCCTCAAACTCATCGCGGGAAAGGCTTTGCTGCAGGCCCGCGATGCCGATGGCGGTGGAAGCCAGGACGGCCCCGACCAGCCACGTCCGGGCGGTGTCCAAGGCCAGGAGACCATGGACCTGACCCACGGGGGTCCAGGCCAGGGACACCAGACCGGCCACCGCCGCCAGGGCGACAACCCAAGGAAGCCAAGTATGCTTGGCCTTGCGATCCAGGAACGGCTCGGATCCAAGGGCGGCGAGACCGCCCACGAGCAGCAGGATCACCGGCGCGAGAAGGGCGAGGAGGGAGGCAGTGGGCATGATCTCAGCGGCCATCGGTGACAAGGGCAGTGGCGGGGGCAGGGGTCTCAACCACGGTCAAGGCGGCAGCCGCGTCGCGGGCTGCAAGCCCAAGATGCTCAGCCACCTTGCCCGCCTGATCCGCCACGGGAGCAGGATAGAAGCCCAGGAAGAAACTCAGGATGAGGAGCGGCAGGACGGCGAGAACTTCACCGGCACCAAGGTCCACCAGGGGTTCCGTGTGCCCCCGGGCCTTGCCGAAGAACCAGCGTTGAATGAGGATCAGGAGATAAACAACGCCCAAGATCACTGAGGTGCCAGCAATAAACGCCACTACAGGCATTGAAAAGGGCACGAAACCAAATCCCAACCATGTCCAAGGAGCCATCCAAGATGCATCGCTCCAATTATGGAGGGGCAGAGGAATACCTAGCGATCCGGGTGACTGGAACACACCCAGCAACAACTGGAACTCCCCGATGAAGTTGAGGGTGCCGGGCAGGGCGGCCGAAGCCAGGGCCGCCGTCACGAACAAGGTCGCCAGGATCGGCGCCTGATTGGCCAGTCCGCCAAAATCCTCAACGCCCGTCAGCTTGGTCCGCGCCTCGACGTAGCCGATGAGCAGGAACAGGGCCGCGACCGAGAATCCATGGGCTACCATCTGCACAGCTGCGCCGTTGAGGGCCGCCGGATCGAAGGTGAAAATTCCGACCATCACCAAGCCCAGATGGGACAGGGAGGAGTAGGCCATCATCCGCTTGGCATCATCCTGGGCCATGGCCACCAGGGCACCGCCAATGGTCGCCACCAGACCCAGGGCGATGAACAGCCCCGCATGTTCGGCGGACTGCACCGGGAAGATGGGCAGAACAAAGCGCAGGAAACCGTAGGTGCCAATCTTGGCCATGGCACCCGCCAGGAGAACCACCGCCGCCCCGGGGGTATCTGCATAGGTCCGAGCCTGCCAGCCATGGAGGGGCACGATGGGCACCTTGACGGCAAAGGCCAAGGCGAAGGCCCAGAAGAGCCAACCCTGAACATCCGCCGGCAGGGCCCGCATCCCGGCGATCACGGCCGCCAGATCGGTGCTGCCGAGCTTCCAGGCGAGGTACCAGATGCCGACCAGCATCATCACCGATCCCGCCATGGTGTAGAGGAAGAACCACAGGGACGACTGGCGACGGTCATCACCACCAAACAGCAGGATGATCACCAGCATCGGCAGCAGCATGGCCTCGTAGCACAGGTAGAAGACCACCAAGTCCCGAGCCAGCAGGGCACCGATCATCAAGGCCTGCATGACGAAGACGCAGGCCACGAACTCGCGCATTCCCGTCTTGATCGAGGAGCGGCTGCCGAGGATCGCCACCGGCGTCAGCCAGGTGACCAGCTGGATCAGCCAGGCCGACAGACCATCGCTGGCCAAGGACAGGTTCACCGTGGCGCTGGTGCCCCACAGGGTGAACCACGGCAGGCTAACCGACAGATTCGGCGCGCAGGTGATCAGGGGGATGCCAAGGGCGGCAATCGCCAAAGACAGGAACAGCCCCAAGCGGGCATTGGCATCGCTATCCTTGCCCGAGGCAAAGAAGGTGATCGCCGCAGCGATCAAAGGGACAGCGATCAGAGCGAGAAGGAGCATGGCGATCACAGGGCCAGGAGGAGGAGGACGAGGATCACAGCCACACCCGTCAGGGCGATGGACAGCCCCGAGCGCAGGCGCGACCGCTGGAGACCGATCAGACCACCACCGAGGAACACCGCCGACTGGCCGATGATCCAGGTGGCCAGGCCGATGAAGGCCACTTCAACCGCCCAGTAGAGGACGACACCGGTGATTTTTACCACCGGGATGATGGTCACGGCGTAGACGCGATCGAAGGCCCAGGTCCAGGCGGCACCGAAGCCCGTGGGGGCGCTGGAAGGCTGCTGCTCGACCGTGGCACCCGTAGGACCTTTGCCCCAGATGCGCCAAGCCGTCACCGCACCGATCACCGCCAGGACGAATGCCAGACCCATGCCGCCCCAGGCCACCAGGTGGTGGTCGAGCAGGCCATGACCGTGGTCGCCGGCCTTTTGGGCCGCACCGACCACGGGGGCAATCCACGCCGGGAGGAGGTTCGTGGTCGTGATCACGCCCTGGGAAGCCGAGGACAGGGCCTGCATGAGGACATTGTCGCTCCACAGCAGCAGACCTGACGCCACGGCTCCAACACCCAACAGGAAGACCGGGATCTTCATGGTCAGGGGAATCGGCACGAGGTGGTGCTTGGCTTCGTCGGTCAGACGGCTGGGGCTCCAGAAGGTCAGGACCATCATGCGCGTCATGTAGACGGCGGTGATGGCGGCCGTCAGGACGGCCACGGCACCGACCGTCACGGCCAGGGGACCACCGACCAGGAGCTTCTCGAGAATCAAATCCTTCGAGAAGAACCCGGCACCGAAGGGCAGACCCAGGATCGCCCACCAGGACCAGAACATGGCGAACTTGAGGACAAAACCGGCCTGGGGCAGGTTCCACAGACCGCCCATGCGGCGCATGTCCTGCTCGTGGTGCAGCAGGTGGATGACCATGCCGGCACCGAGGAACAAGGCGGCCTTGAAAAAGGCGTGGGTCACGACGTGGAACAGGCCGACGTCGAAGGCGGCAACGCCGCAAGCCATGAACATGAAGCCGAGCTGACTGACGGTTGAGTAAGCCAGGGCCTTCTTGATGTCATTCTGGAACAGGCCGGCGATGGCACCCCACAGGGCGGTGGCGCAGCCGATGACCAGGATCCAGTTCAGGGCCGTCAGGCCGAGGACCGGCACCGTGCTGGCGACGTAGAGGTCACCGAGGCGGGCCACGAGGTAGACGCCCGAGGTGACCATGGTGGCGGCGTGGATCAGGGCCGACACGGGAGTCGGACCGGCCATGGCGTCCGGTAGCCAGGTCAGCAAGGGAATCTGGGCGCTCTTGCCGGTGCAGCCGAAGAAAATCAGGAGGGCGGCGGCGGCGATCATCCCGCCGTTGGCGGCGATGGCGGCGGTGTTCTGACCGCTGCGGAACCAGGCGGCGATGGTCTGGTAGTCGAGGCTGCCGACGACGGCGATGATGGCGAAGGCCCCCAGCAGGAAGCCCAGGTCACCGACGCGATTGACCACGAAGGCCTTGCGGGCCGCATCGTTGTACTCGGTGTTGTGGTGCCAGAAGCCCACCAGCAGGTACGAGCAGAGGCCGACCCCCTCCCAGCCGAGGAAGGTCACGGGCAGGCTGCCGCCCAGGACCAGCATCACCATGCTGAACAGGAAGAGGTTGAGGTAGGTCATGAACCGGGCGAAGCCCCGGTCCTCCCACATGTAGCCGACGGAGTAGAGGCAGATCAGGGTGCCGATGCCGGTGATGAACAGCAGCATCATGCTCGACAGACCGTCGAACAGCAGGCTGAAATCGAGGCGGAAGGTCCCGAAATGGAACCACGTCCAGAGGTCCTGGACCAGGGCCGGGGCGGTGGCGCCTTCCAGGCGAGGAACATGGGCCAACTGGCCAGCGCCAACGCAGGTCACGGCAAACGCCAGGAGCGGCATCAGCACCGTGAGCAGGGCCACAAAGGCCTTGTTTGGCCCATGGGCCGTACGGCTGCCCGCCAGGGCAAGGCCGCCGGCGATGGCAGCGCCGATCAACGGCAGGACAGGGATCAACCAGAGGTAGGCAGCGTGCACCGGATCACTCCTTCATGTCGGCAAAGGCATCGGCATCGACCGTGTCCTTGCCACGGGTGATGCAGATGACCATGGCCAGGCCGACGCAGGCTTCGGCCGCAGCGACGGCGATGGTGAACAGGGGCACGATGTGCCCCGTCAGGGAGCCTTGGGCTGCCGGCAGGGTCCGGGCAAAGCCGATCAGGCTGAGATTGACCGCATTAAGCATCAGTTCGACGCCCATCAGCAGAAAGAAAATATTGCGGCGGGTGACCACCGCCGTCAGTCCGAGGGCGAACAGGATCGCCGCCAGGACCTGGACGTGGATGGGATCAATGGTGTCCATGGGCATCCTCCTTCTTCTCCTCGGCGGCGGGCGTCGGGTCATCCAGACGACGCTTGGCCAACAGCACGGCCGCGACCACCGCCACCAGCAGCAACACACCGATCAGCTCGAACAGGATATAGTACCCAGGGCCAGCGGCCGTCAGGTCGAACAGACTGGCACTGATTGGCTGAATCTCAGCGCGCACAGCCGTCGGCTCAGCCTTGAGAGCCTGCTTACCGAGGAAACCCACCAGGCTGAAGCCAATGGTCACCGGCAGGATGATGGCGATGATGCTGAAACCGTCGAAGCGCGGGACCTGGTGGTCCTTGGCCTGGTTCAGGACCATGATCACGAACACCACCAGCATCATGATCGCGCCGGCATAGACGAGCACCTGCAGAACGCCCAGGAACGGGCTGTGCAACAGGGCGTAGATACCGGCCAAGGACAACATCACGCCGATCAGGTTGAGGGCTGCCGACAGGGGATGGCGGCAGATGAAGACCAAGCTGATGGCACTGGCGAGCGCCATCACCGCAAAGGTCCAGAAATAGATAGGGCCCAGGGCCCCGTTGAGAGATTCAAACATGGTCAGTGGCGGCTCCCGGCGTTGAACTCGGCCAGGGCCTGGGCATTCAGCGTGCCGCCCGGGGCCTTCTGGGACTGGGTATCCGTCGCCGGGTAGTCGGCGGGGGCCCAATCGAGGAGCTTGTCCTTGGTGATGATGAAATCGCGGCGGTTGTCGTGGACCATGACGCCGATGGTAGTGTCCATGCGAATCGCATCGCAGGGGCAGGCTTCAACGCAGAAGCCA
Source organism: uncultured Planctomycetota bacterium (assembly GCA_903902515.1). Lineage (GTDB taxonomy): Bacteria > Planctomycetota > UBA11346 > UBA11346 > UBA11346 > CAIUVD01. The sequence goes on from CAIUVD010000040.1 coordinate 8,731, forward strand.
CAGAAGACGCACAGCAGGAGGTCGATCTCGAAGGTCGCCGGACGCTTCTCGATGTCGGCCCGGTCGGCTTCCTCGGCCACGATGTTGATGCAACGGGCCGGGCAGGCCGTCGAACACATGAAGCACGCCACGCAACGAGGACTGCCATCCGGGCGCTTCATCAGGCGATGCCGAGCACGGTAGTCGCGGGGGAGGGACGGAGCCTCCTCCGGGTAGTTTCGGGTCTCGAACGCACCGGTGGTGACATTCTTTTGAACGTGCCCCCAGGTGGTCATGAGACCCTTGAAGATCTCTACCACATAGAGGTTCTCCCATAGGGAGAGATGCGGACGAGGAACGACCTTGGCCATGACTTACCCGATCAGCTTGGCGACCACGGCGGTCACCAGCAGGTTCACGAGGGCGACGTTGAGGAGGACCTTCCAACCCAGGTCCATGATCTGGTCGTAGCGGAAGCGGGGGATGGTCCACCGCACCCAGACGAACAACCAGCAGAACAGGAGGGCCTTGGCGATGACGATGTTGAACTGCACGGCAGCCGTGATGAAGTCGATCCATCCCTGGCCAAGGCGTTCGATATTGATGAGGGCCCAGGAGGCACCGGCAGCCCCGAGGAGACCCAGACCCGCCAGGGTGAATACGGCCATGTACAGGCCATATTCCTTGGCTCGCTCGGCCTTGTCCTGGGGGTTCGAGTCGCTGCGAGCGTGAATCGCCTTACGGTTCTTGATCACCCACACGAACCCGAGCAGACCCAGGGCCATGCCCACCAAGCCGATGGCCAACACCTGGCCGACGTGGGCTTTGACCCACTCCGGTCCAAAGCCCGGGATCGGCAGCAATTGGTAACCGCCAAAGTAGACCGTGGCGATCAGGACCGAGGCGACGATCATATGCAAGTATTCGGCGCTCATGTAGAGCATGAACTTCACGCCGTTGAATTCCGTATGGAAACCAGCGACCAGTTCCGATTCGCCTTCCGCCACGTCAAACGGGTTGCGGTTACACTCGGCGAACATCGACACCAGGAACAGCAGGAAGCCCACCGGCTGGACGACAAAGCCCCAAGTATGCTGGCCCTGCCATTCGACGACATCCGTCAGACTGACGCTGCCGACGATCATCAGCATGCCGATAACCGAGAGGCCCATGCTCACTTCGTACGAGATCATCATCGCCGAGGCGCGCATGCCGCCGAGGAGACTGTACTTGGAGTTCGAAGCCCAGGAACCCAGCACAACCCCGTACACCGACAGGCTGGCCATGGCGAAGAGCATCAGGATGCCGCTGTTGGCATCGATGGTCTGGCCGCTCAGCACCCCGCCCTGGTAGACGATGGGGCTGAACCAGGGAATCAGGGCAGGGGTCAGCAGGCCGGTGATCAGGGGGATCGCCGGGGCGATGCGGTAGTAGCCCTTGTGGACGAAGGGCGGGGTGAAGTGCTCTTTGAAGAGCAACTTCACCGCGTCCGTCAGGTTGAAGATCATGCCGAAGCCACGGACCTTCACGTTGAGGAACGGAATCGGGATGTAAGCGCGGTTCGGACCGGCGCGATCCTGGATCATGGCCGCGCCACGGCGCTCCATCAGCACCAGCAGGGGCAGGATCTGGAACAGGGCCAGCGGAATGACGATCGGCAGGACGAGGCCGACCACCTGGTAAGGATGTGCCGCAATCCAATCAATGATGGTGGACAACATGGGCTCAGACTCCCACGGCCGCAGGGGCGGCAGTCTCAGCGATCATCTGGCCCATGGGGCCGATGGCGCGGTAGGTGATGCCCTGCAACTGCGGCGCGCGGGCGGCGGCAGCCTTCCAGGCCTGACTTTCGGTAGTCCAGCCAAGCTGGCCCACCTGATTGACGACCTGCCACACGGCTTCGAGGTCCGGGTTGGGGACCACCGGGCAGGCATTGAGGACCTGCACGCGACCTTGGCAGTTGATCATCGTCCCGCGAACTTCCGCCCAGGCGCGAACACCGACGGCGATGGTTGCCTTGGCGGTGGTGGCATTGATCCAGGACGAGAGGACGACGCGAACCGGGATCTTGGTCAGGGCTTCAGCCTTGGCCGCATCAGCAGCCCACAGGTCGTTGCCAGCGATCAGGATGGCGTCGAACTCACCGGCCCGGGCCACCAGGGCATCCAGGTTGTCGGGCACGCCCAGCACCTGCAGAGCCTTGCGGTTGGCAACGGGGTCACCAGAGCGGGCGATGCCATCGGGCTGGCCGACGGGCAGCCAGGAACCGCCGAAAACTTCGGCCTTGGTCCCAAACTTGGTCGCCAGCTCCAGGAGGGCAGCATTATCTTCGGTGGTCAGATGGCCGCTGGCGACGATCGCAAGACGCTTGGCGCCCGTGAGGGCGGCCGTGGCCGCGCTCAGAGCCTCCGCCAGGGGCACGTCCTGACCGTTGACGACGCCATCGGTGAGGCGGTCCTTGGCCAGATCCTGGTAGAGCATGCGGGAGGCATTGCTGATCCAGCTCTTGTTCACCGCCGGATTGCGACGGGGCATCAGGCGCCAGACCTTGCCGTTCACCTGACCAACATTGTATTCGATGGTCAGGTTCGCACCGAGGCTGTCGGACGGATCGATACTTTCGACGGACTTCAACATCCAGACGCGCTGCTGGAACCGGAAGTGCTTGCCCGTCAGGGCACCGACCGGGCAGATGTCCGTGACGTTGAGGTCGTAGTCGTGTTCGAGGGGCTTGCCGGGGAAGGTCGTGATGTAGGCATGGTCGCCCCGGGCGGCGATGGCCAACTGGGGCGACTGGGCGACTTCGTCCATGAACCGCACGCAGCGCGAGCAGACGATGCACCTTTCCTGGTCGAGGACGATGGTCGAGCCGAGGTCAATCTTCTTACCGCCCCGGGCCTCGCCCTTGGAGTCGGTGAAGCGGTGGTCGGCACCGCCCTTGTACTGCTTACCGACTTCGTCTTCCAGGCGGCTTTCGTGCCGCCCCTGGCCCATGTAGTGCTCCTGGAGGGTGCACTCACCGGCCTTGTCGCAGATCGGGCAATCCAGGGGATGGTTGACCAGCAGGAACTCCATCACGCCCTTGCGGAGCTTGACGATCTTCTCGCTGGTGACCTGGGTCCGGACCTTGAGGCCCGGGGCCGTCTTCATGTGGCACGAGATGCCGAGGGCCCACCCACGGGGGCCTTCGGTCTCGACCAGGCAAATGCGGCAGTTGCCAGCCACCGTCAGGTCGGGGTGGTAGCAGAAGGCCGGCGTGTCGGTCTTGGCCGGGCCGCGCAGGGCCTCGATGAGCTGCATGCCAGGCTGCACCTGGACATCGCGGCCGTCGACGTTGATCGTGATGGGATCGGGCATCGGGGGGCTCACATGAACGCGGCGGGGGTGAGCGACTTGAGGTCGCGCCCGGCGGCGTGCTGGGGGTTCTTCGCCAGGTAGGCGTCGAAATGGCTGCGGAACTTCTTGATGAACGACAGGACCGGCCACGCCGCGCCGGGGGCGAAGGCGCAGATGGTCGTCCACTCGTAGGACTCGGCGAGGTCCTTCATCAATTCGATGTCGCCGTCACGGCCCTGGCCCGCCGCCACCTTCTGGAGGATGCGGTTCACGTAGCCCGTGCCTTCACGGCAGGGCGTGCACTGACCGCAGGACTCGTGGGCGTAGAAGCGGGCGATGGATTCGAGGATGGTGACGGGATCGCGGGTCGTATTGAAGGGCGTCACGGCGCCGGAACCGAGCATCGACTTGAGGGCCGCGAGGCACTCGTAGTCCATGGTCGCTTCCATGGATTCCTTGGCATCGAGCACGGGGGCTGAGGAGCCGCCAGGGATGCAACCGAGGATCTCGCCCTTGAGGCCACCGGCGAGGTCGAAGAAGTCGGCGTACTTCATGCCCAGGGGCACTTCGTAGACCCCCTGCTTGTGGACGTCGCCGCTGATGCTGAACAACTTCGAGCCGGGGGACTTATCGGTGCCCCACTGGCGGTAGGCTTTGGCACCGTGCTGGACGATGTAGGGCACGGCCATGATCGTCTCGACGTTATTGACCACCGTCGGGGCCGCGAAGGCACCGGACACGGCGGGGAACGGCGGCTTCAGACGGGGCTGGCCCTTGAAGCCTTCGAGACTGTTGATGAGGGCGGTTTCCTCGCCGCAGATGTAGGCACCGGCACCACGGTGGACGTAGATGTCGAGGCTGTAGCCCGAACCCTGGATGTTCTCGCCGAGGAGGCCGGCGTTGTAGGCCTCCTGGATGGCGTCATTGAGGGCCCGGATCTGGGGCAGCATTTCGCCACGGATGTAGACGTAGGCCGTGCGCACGCCAAGGGCGTAGCCGGTGTTGATCATGCCTTCGATCAGCAGGTGCGGATCGCGGGTCAGGCACAGGCGGTCCTTGAAGGTGCCCGGCTCGCCTTCGTCGGCGTTGATCACCAGGTAGACTGGCTTGCCCGTGTTGCGAGGCACGAAGGACCACTTCATGCCGGTCGGGAAGCCCGCGCCGCCGCGCCCGCGCAGGCCGCTCTCGATCACCGTCTGGATGATCTCGAACTGGCTCTTGTCGAACAGGGTTTTGCTGATGGTACTGTAGGCGCCGTGCTGCTTGGCGACGGCCAGGGTGTGGCCGTTCTCGACATCGAACAGGCGCGTGAGGATACGCGGCAGTTCCTTGCCGTTCCAGGTCTTCGGCTGGGGCCAGACGAGGGTCATGGGTTCAGGCCTTGGCAGGAGTGGGAGCGGGAGCGGGAGCAGGCGCGCCGGTGGCGGACACCACGACGCTGGGACGGGCCGTGCGGGCCTTTTCGCTGGAGATCACGCGGTAGTGGGCGGTGACGCCCTCGGCGAGCGTGTCGGCAGCCTTCTGATCCCGGGGGCCGACCTTGGCGATTTCGCGCCAGGTCGAGCCACCGTCGTCGCTGCGCTCAACGGACAGGCTGGCGGCGCCCGGATCGTTGGCCCAGGTCAGGGCGATGGCGGAACCCGTGGCAACGGCCTTGACATTAAGGGCCGGGGCCGGCGGGGCGTAGGTCGCATCCAGGGGCTTGCTGGCGGCGCCGAAACCCTGGGGATGGCCCTTGGTGTGCAGGACCGGCTCACCAACGCCGCAATGGGGCTGGTAGGAGATGCCTTCCGCCTTGGGCTGGGCCTTGAGGAAGGCAATCCAGGCGTCGAGGCAGGCGGCATCCGGGTGGAAATCCGGAACATCCATCCAGCCTTCCTGGATCGCGCCCTGACCGAGGGCCGTGGGCTTAGGACCGATGGCCTGGTCGTCGATCATCACGCCGGGGCCGCTGCCGCACAGGGCCAGGCATTCCACCCGGACCAGCGTGAACAGACCGTCGGCCGTGGTCTCACCCACGTGAATATCGAGGCTCTTTTCCAGGTGACCGATGAGATCCTCAGCACCCTGGATGTGGCAGCACATCGTCTGGCAGACCTGGATCAGGTGCCGACCGATGGGCACCTGGCGGTACATGGTGTAGAACTCGACCACCGAGAAGGCGTGGGCCGGGGCGCAGGCGCTGACCTCAGCGGCCCATTCGATGACGATCCGAGGAACCCAGCCGAACTCGCCCTGGGCGATGTGCAGGACCTGGAGGAGGACGGCGCGCTTCGTGGGATAGCGGCGCCACAGCTCGTCGATCTTGGGCTGGTACTTGGCCATGCGGGCCTTGACCACATCCATGGTCAGGTCCGCAGGCTGGACGGTGGCGGGGTTGACGGCGCAGGTGCTCATGCTCAGCGATCCAATTCACCAGCGATGATGTTGATCGAGCCGAGGGCGGAGGCCACGTCGGCCACCATGTGCCCTTCCATCATAGGCGCGAAGGCCGCCCACTGGGTCAGGCACGGGGCCTTGACCTTGATGCGGTACGGGTTGGTGCCGCCATCGGAGATGATGGTGAAACCGAGTTCGCCGTTGGCGGCTTCCAGGCTGTCGTAGCACTCGCCGGCCGGCGGACGGACGCCTTCATACACCAGCTTGAAGCTGTTGATGAGGGATTCCATGTCGTGGTAGACGTTGTCTCGGGGCGGCAGGCTGACCCGGGCATCAGCCGCATTGACCGGGCCCGGCTTCAACTTGCCGACGGCCTGACGAACGATGCTGACGGACTCCAGCATCTCGAAGATGCGGACGAAGATGCGGTCGAAGGTGTCGCCCTTGGTGCCGACGATGGTGTCGAACTGGTAGGTCTCGTAGCCGTAGTAGGGCTCGTCCTTGCGCAGATCGCGGTCGACGCCGCTAGCCCGCAGGCAGGGGCCCGTCCAGCCGAAGGCGATGGCCTGTTCGGCGGTGACAATGCCGATGTCCTTGGTGCGCTGGATGAAGATCTTGTTGTACTCGATGAGCCCACGGACCTCGGCGATGGCCGCCTCAACCTTGCCGCACACCGCCAGAACGTCGCCCTCGAAGCCCGGATAGGCGTCGCGGTACATGCCGCCGATACGCGTGACCGTGTTGGTCAGGCGGGCACCGCACAGCTTTTCCCAGATGCGGTAGACTTCTTCGCGAACGTTGAAGAAGTACCAGAAATTGGTCAGGGCGCCGAGGTCGACCAGGTTGGCCAGCACACAGACCAGGTGGTCGATGATGCGGGACAGCTCGATCAGGATCACGCGCAGGACGATGCAGCGTTCCGGCACGGTGATGCCGAACATCTTCTCCACCGACTTGCAGAAGCCGATGTTGTTGATCATCGCCGAGCAGTAGTTCAGACGGTCGGTGAAGGGCAGCACCTGGCTGTAGGTGCCCTGCTCGACCATCTTCTCGAAGCCACGGTGCAGGAAGCCCATTTCGCACACGCCGCCGACGATGGTTTCGCCATCGAGGGCCGCGAGGAAACGCAGGGTGCCGTGGGTCGCCGGGTGGCTGGGCCCGATGTTGACGGTCATCAGGTCGAGGGTGTCGCCCTGGGGAGTACGGACCTTCACTTGACGCTCCCTTCGCCCTTGACGGTGATACCGGCCGCAATCTGGGCTTCGCCGCGATCGAGCACGGTGTAGCCGAAGGACGCCAGACGGGCCTCCATCTGGTCGATCAACGGGTCATTCATGGACAACTTCTGGCGCTTCTGGCAGGGGTAATCCTTGCGCAGGGGGTGGCCGACGAACTCGTGGTGGTTCAACAGACGCTTGGGATTCGGGTGGCCCGTGAAGGTCACGCCGATCTGGTCGAACACCTCACGCTCCATCCAATCGGCGATCTTGTAGAGACCCGTGAGGGTGGGCACGGCAACATCGTCTTCTTCCAGCAGGATCTTGATCTTTACGCGGTGGTTGAAGACCGTCGATTTGAAGAGGTAGATCACGCCGAAGCGGGGGCCATCGTGGCCCGGATAGGACAGGTAATCGATGCCAGCGAGGTCAATCAGGGTGTCGAACTGCCAGGCGGCATCGTCGCGCAGGGCGGTGACGACCTCGATAAGGCGCTCGCGGGGGGCCAGCAGGGTCAGGTCCCAGGCGTCGCGGGCATCGCGGACCAGGCCGAAACGGGCGATCAGGGCCTCGGCCAGGACGTCCTTTGACAAGCCCGGCTTGATGGCGGGGTAGGCGGCAGCGGCGTGGGAACTCATGCGCCCACCATTTTCTGCTCGGCCATGCTCTCGCGGTCGATCTTCTTCTGCAGGCTCACAATGGCTTCCAGGAAGGCTTCAGGACGGGGCGGGCAACCGGCCACATACATGTCCACGGGGACGATTTCGTCCATGCCGGGGACGGTGCAGTAGCAGTCGTAGAACCCGCCGGAAGTCGCGCAGGCACCCACGGACAGCACCCACTTGGGCTCGCACATCTGGTCATAGATGCGCTGGAGGACCGGGGCCATCTTGTAGGTGATGGTGCCGGCAATGATCAGCAGGTCGGCTTGGCGCGGGCTGAAGCGCACCAACTCAGCACCGAAACGACTGACGTCGTACATCGAGCTGACCACGCCCATGAACTCGATGCCGCAGCAGGCGGTACCGAAGGGGAAAGGCCACAGGCTGTTGCGACGGCCCCAGTTGACCACCGCATCGACGCGGGTGGTGACGAAGGCATCGCCAAGGTTGAGGTCGGCGGAAGTAACCGACGGCGGAAGGGGCTTGAAAGTCATGGGTGGCTCACTTGTCCCAGTCCAGGGCGCCCTTGCGGTAGAGGTACAGGTAACCGACCTCCAGCAGGATGAGGAAGACGACTAACAGACCAACCATACCCCAGCCGCCCGCGTTGAACTGGAGGGCCCAGGGATAGAGGAACGCAACTTCGATGTCAAAGGCCAGAAACAGCATCGCGACCAAGTAGAACTTGATGGAGAACTTTTCGGTGGCGGTGCCGTAGCGGGCGCCGAGACCCGATTCGTAGGATTCGTTTTTGGCCGGGTTCTGGTTATTGAACCCCACGGCCCACTTCGACAGCACCACGTTGAGGCCGAACAGTGCCGCCGGCAGCCCCAGGGCCAAAACCACCAGAATCGTCAGGGGAAAGACGATATCAAAGGTGGTCGGCGAGACCGCCGCAGCGGCAACAACCGTATTGGATGCGTCCATGGGCACCTGTTCCTTCATCGGGCACCGTCCCTGGATGGGGTCGGATGCGCGAGGGAGCGGAGGCTAGGGATGAGGGTGGGAAGGCCAAGGGGGGAAATATGTCCTGGCTGCCAAACGGCGCATCAATTCACGCTGAATCATGCGTCGATAATGCAAATGATCCTCAATGTCCTCTGAGACGCAGTTCACTCCCACTCCAACGGTCATGGAGGGACGGCCTGCCGGACCATATCGTAAGGGCGGTGACCGGCGCGAGGACCACCCACAGGGTCCACCGCCATAGGGCCCGGACCCAGCCCAACCGATGGCCGTTGCGGCGCACTACCAACTCCAATCCCAACTGACGGTGCCACAACGGAGCTCCATGGCGCACGGTGGCGGCCACAGCCCCCAGGAGCAGGACCACTTCCGCAGCGATGGCCGCCCCGGAAAGGCCCAAATACAGCCCCAGGAAACCGTGATGCTGTCCCACCAAGCTCTGAATCAGGCTGGGCAAGGCGGCCATTCCCGTGGGCGTCAGGAGGGCGACCAGGATATCCAGATAAGCCGCCGATCCCCCCGACTGCACCAGGACACGGCCCTGGTCAATCACCGCGCCCGTTTGCACGAGGGCCCAGGACAGTCCGGCCGCCAACGGCACCAAGGCCACCGCCAACGACACCGCCAACAACCCGACCGCATCCAAGATCGCCGCCCCGAGCCGCCGCAGCACCAAGGGCCTAAACCGTGGTCGAGGACGGGGCCCCGGGGTCAGAGCTGAGGTTGGGGGGGCCGCCGTCTCTGGAGCCGTGAACGCTGTCGTGGGCTGAGGAGCCTCCAAGGGCGGGGCCAAACTGGCCGCGGCCGGCGTCGACGCCAAGGCACCACTGACAGGACCTTCGTCCCAGGCGTTGGGCTGATGGAAGGTTGCCTCAAGACGATCCGTCATCGCCATGCGACGAGTCGGAGGCCGACCAAGGGCGGCCGCAATATGGGGATCCACGGCCTTGGCCCGTCGGCTTTCATGGGCCAACTGGGCCACCACTTCCGGATCCATCTCCTGAGTCGCGCCCCGGGGCGATCCAAGGGGCATCGGCACTTCACCCGGGATCTGGGTCGCCGCGGTGTTCGACAAACGCCGGGGCGCCTCCCCGGGCCGGATTTCAACCCGCACCAGAAAAGGCCCAACCACCAGGGCATCGCCATGGGCCAAGCCCACCCGACCCGCAACCCGATCCCCATTGACCAATACGGGATTCGCCGAGCCAAGATCGGCCACCACCAGCAGATCCCCGCGCACCGTGAACTGCACGTGTCGCCGGGAAAGCCGCCGATCCTGGACCCGGATCTCGCAGCCCTCGCCTCGGCCCATGACCGTATCACCTTCAGGCAGGGTCCAGGAACCCACCGTGCCATGGAGCCGGATGACCATATCCCAGTGGTACCCGCCCCAAGGCCCAGCGCCAGCCCAGGCCAGCGGTTGCCGAGGGATCGAAGGGCAGACACTCCCGCACCCTGCACCCGTAGCTCAGCCGGAAGAGCATCCGCCTTCTAAGCGGACGGTCGC
>CAIUVD010000041.1 GCA_903902515.1 uncultured Planctomycetota bacterium
AGAGGGGAGAGGAACTCGCGTTGGTCGGGTTTGTCGCGGCAGCCCGCACCGTGACCGCCGCATCTCCGACTTGCCGTGGTTCGCCACTCCCTCTCCCCTCTCTCCTCTCCCCTATCCCCGTAAAAAACCTACCCCGGAACCCCAATCGTCGTCAAATATAACACCGCGTGGGAGCGGGGGATGCCGATGAGATCGGTCGTGCGGTCATCGTAGAAGCCGCCGATGCCGCTGGCTCCCAGTCCCTCGGCCAAGGCGGATAAATCCAACCGCTCGCCGATCAGGCCGGCATCAAGGTGCAGCAGACGATAGATGCGATCGCCGCCATGACGGACTGCGGCTTCGAGGTCCGCCGTGTGGACGACCACCGCCGCCGCCGCTCCGCCAAGTTCCTGGCCCAGGCACAGCTCCTGGGTCGCCTCCCGGGGCACCTCCGCCCGCACGCGGCGCAATTCCAGGCCATGGGGGGCCAAGTAGTAGACCCCAGGTTCAATACCCATGACGGAATGGATGACCACGAAGGTCCGCAGGTAGCCCGAGGCCAGGGCCGGGGCGGGACCCAGGCCCGCGGCGGGATGCCCAACGCCAGCCGCCAGGATTCGGCCCAGGGCCTCGGCGGTGATGGCATCAGGAACGAAAGCCCGGGTGGAGCGACGCCCGGCAATGGTGTGGAGGACTTCCTCGGCCAGGGGCGTTGGACCTGGCTGGAGGGCCACCGCCGCCGACCAGCCGTGGCGCAAATGGAGGTCCGCTTCCTGGCCATCGCCGTGGGGTGCCGGCCGAGGCCGTTGGGCCGGGAGACGGCTGGCGGCATGGAGGGTATCGAGGAGCGGGGCGGCGTCCGCCGAGCCCGTGCCGCTGGGGAGGGTCATCCAGCGGGGCCGACGAGCCTCGCCGGGCAGGTCGAGGGCGACCACCGCCAAAGCCCCCTCCTGATCCTGATCCAGCCGCAGCAGGGCATCCACGGCATCGTCATGGAACGCCGTGGTCAGATGAGCCCGCAGGCCGAGGTCGTGGGCCGCCAGCAGGGCATTGCCCAACAGATGCCCGGTGTCGAGGCAGATGCGGCGGTAGGCCCGCTCGCGGTAGCGCCAGCGGGACCGTTCGAAAACCCCGGTAATGACCAGGGCCAGGGGCGCGGCGGCGACCTCCGCATCACCATAGCAGGCGGTGCCCAGGTGATCCGCCACCTCGACCCCCTCCCACAGGGGAATGAGGGCATGGAGGCGGGGATGATACCCGTACAGACCAGGAGGAACCCCCGGCCAGTCCCGGACCACCAGGTACAATTCCGCCGGATACAGACCCCCGGCCGAGGGAGCCGAGCGCAGGAAAGTCGGCCGAGAGCCCCGCAGCAGACCCGTCACGCCATAGGCGGCATAGATCAGCCGAGCCAGGGCCGCCAGACTGCGGCCCTTGGCGGGCAGGTGGGCATCCGCTTCCGCCGGTTCGCCGGTAAACGGATTCGGGTCGAAGGGCAAAAACCGCGACAGGTCGATGGCAGAACCGCCCTCGTACTCTTTAAAGGCCGACGGCTGGGCCTCCCAATCAATGCCCGGATGCCCGCCGATGGTTTCGGGGGCATATTTCGTGGCTTCGTGGTAGGTGAGGGCGAGGGACATAGCAGGGTCCGGGGTCCGGGGGGGTCCGGGGTCCGGGGTCCGGGGTCAA
>CAIUVD010000042.1 GCA_903902515.1 uncultured Planctomycetota bacterium
GGACCGGCACGATGTCCAAGCGCCGGATACGGCGGCCCTCGCACCAGGAATACCGCCAGCGGTGTAATCCGATGGCAAAGTGGTGCGGGATTGTGCTGCGTTTTTCGCATTTTCGCCGGTGTCGAAGGCCCAAGATCCGCTAGTTTTCAACCTCACCTGCGAGGTTGTTATGACGTGCTTCACGGAGGATTTTCTGCTCGATACCCCCCAGGCTCGTAGCCTGTACCATGAGGTCGCTGCAGATCTGCCGATCATTGATTATCATAGCCATCTCAATCCCGCCCTGATCGCCCATCAGCATCGGTTCGCCGATCCGACAGAGCTCTGGCTCAATGGCGATCACTATAAATGGCGAGCCATGCGCGCTTGCGGCGTTTCGGAACGCTTCTGTTCTGGTGCCGCACCACCGCGGGAAAAATTTAACGCCTGGGCCGCCACCGTGCCGCGCTTGCTGCGTAATCCCTTATATCACTGGGCGCACCTGGAATTGCGTCGGCCATTCGGCATCACCGACCGCCTGCTCTCCCCCGCCACCGCCGATGAGATCTGGGATTCCATGTCCGCACGCTTGGCGGACCCATCGTTTAGCGCTCCGGGGATCCTTCGTCAGATGCATGTCGAGGTAGTGTGTACGACCGATGATCCCACGGATTCCCTTGCGGACCACCACGTGGATGCGCAGTACGGATTCCAGATGCGCCCTACTTGGCGGCCAGATTCCGCGTTAGCTATTGACCAGGGCCCGTCCTGGAATGCTTGGGTTGATCGGTTGGGTTCGGCGGCAGCCATGCGCATTGCCACGGCTGATGACCTTATGAACGCTTTGGCGTGTCGTCACCAGGTCTTTCACGCCGCTGGCTGCCGGGCCTCGGATCATGGGCTCGAGTCCATGCCCGCCGAGCCCGCCACGGATGTGGAAGCGGCGGTGATCGTGGCGGAAGCCCGTGCCGGCGCGGCGATTGATCCGCTCCGAACGGCCCGCTACCAGTCCTGGCTCTTGGAACGTCTGGCGGCTCTTGATGCACGCCGGGATTGGGTGCAGCAGTTCCACATCGGAGCCTTGCGGGGGGTCCAGCAGCGTCTGTGCGCCATTCTGCCCCCGGCCAGTGGTTTTGATACCATTGCCGCCGTCGATTACATAAAACCGCTGGCTGGATTCCTGTCTCGCTTGGATGCCGCAGGAATTCTTCCACGTACGGTTCTCTATAACCTCAATCCGCGGGAGAACGAAGCGTTAGTGGCTCTGTGCGGTAGCTTTGAGGACGGGTCCGGCATTGGGCGCATGCAGCACGGTCCGGGCTGGTGGTTCCTTGACCAGCTCGATGGCATGACGCGGCAGATGGAAGCGCTCAGTCAGCTTGGTGTGCTGGCGAATTTTATCGGTATGACCACGGACAGTCGTTCGTTCCTGAGCTTCACTCGCCACGAATACTTCCGCCGTCTCCTCTGTCGCATTCTCGGTCGGGATATGGCTGGTGGCATGGTGCCCGATGACCATGTGCTGGTTGGTGGAATGGTCGCCGATATTTGTTACCACAATGCGAAGCGGTTTTTCAGTTTCAAACCCACCTGATCCCGATCAGACGTGGTGGTGATTCACCGTAGGCGTCGACCTCAATCGAGCGAGGGGGCTAACAGACGATAAAACGGGTGACGGGATTGTGGTATCTCCTTCGCAAATATGCCTCAGCCTGAGGTCATTCAGATGCTAGGATGTTGGTCATGAACCTCACCAGGATGTCTCCTATGCGCTTCTATCTCGTGGCTTTGGTCGTTGCCGTCCTTGGTATGATCCCCTTCGGTTCGGCGATGGGTGCTGAGCCGGTCAAGGCCACTCCCCCGGCCGACCTGGCCGCGATTGGTTCCGAGGACAAGGGGCTGCACAAAGAACGGCTGATCACGCCGGAGCCACCGGTGCTGCCCGACACGGTGCTGCCCTGGGCTCCGAAATCCCAGCCGTTCACGCCACTGGATAAGCTGGATACGCCCCAGGAGCTGGAGGCCGAGCTGGCGCGCTTCCGCACCCGCTACGAGCCTTTCACGGTGGACCTTGCGCCCGCCATTCCGAACACCCGGATTGCCATACCACTGACCAGTTTCGATTGGCGTCGGGCAACGCCTGAGGATGGGAAGGACTTTCTCATTCCCATGTCTGGCAAGGGCGACTGGAAGAAGGTCACGGTCCCCCATTACGATGGTCCCGTAGGCCTGGCGACCACCTACTACCGCACCTCGTTCACCGTCACCCAGGCGATGCTCGACCTGGGCGCGATTTTCGTCGACTTCAAAGGCGTGGACTATCGGGCGAAGGCGTTCGTTAACGGCACGTTCGTCGGCTCCCATGAGGGCTTTTTTGCCCCCTTCGCCTTTGACTGCACTGCCCAGGCCCGCCTTGGCGACAATGTGCTGCTCGTGCAGGTGGAAAACGACTTCGTGATGCACAACTTCTCGTCCAATCGCGGCGACAAGATCTACGCCTTTACCGGCCCCGGCTTTGACAATCCCGATCAAGGATGGGTGTGCTGCCCGCCCGGCATGGGCATCTATCAGCCGGTCACCATTGAAGCACGGCCGCGCCTGCAGGTGCATGACCTCTTTGTCCGGCCACAGCTTGAGAAATCCGGGGCAGAAGCCTGGATCGAACTCCGTAACTGCGACATTAACGAACCGAATGTCATCCTCGAATTGGCGGTGCATGGGCAGAACTTCCAGCAGACCGTCTTCAGCGGTGCGTTGACCGATGGGGTGCAGAAGCTGGCCCTCGATGGAACGACGCCGAAATTCGACAAGGAAACCTCGCCGAAGGTTTCCAAAGGGCTCAACTACTTCCGTATCCCCTTCACGATCCCTGATTTCCGTTCGTGGAGCCCGGCCGAACCCTGGTTGTACCAAATACAGGTGACGTTGCGCGATACGAAGGGAACGGTGTTGGATGTTCGTAAACGCCAATTCGGCATGCGTTCCTTCACCATGGACACCACGAATACCCCCAAGGGTCGCTTGTTCCTCAATGGTCAGCCCATTCGTCTGCGTGGTGCGAACACCATGGGCTTTGAACAGCAGTCGGTGATCCGTGGCGACATCCAGCGCCTGCGCGACGACATCCTGCTGGCCAAACTCTCCAACATGAACTTCCTGCGCATCACTCAGCGGCCGGTGCAGGATGAGGTCTACGAGTGGTGTGACCGCCTGGGCCTGATGACCCAGACCGATTTGCCCCTGAGCTGGGTTCTGCGGCGTTCCCAGTTCGCCGAAGCGGTGCGCCAGGCTGAGGAGATGGAACGCCTGGTTCGTGCCCATCCCTGCAACATCATGGTCACCTACATCAATGAGCCGCAGCGAAACGGCTGGGGACATCCCCATCGCAATCTCAGTCGCAAAGAACTCGAATCCTTTTTTACCGCCGCTGACCAGGTCGTGCTCTTGGCCAATCCGGATCGGGTCATCAAGGCGATTGACGGCGATTCTGAACCCCCTGGTCCCGGACTCCCCGATCACCATCTCTATGGCGGATGGTACAACGGTGGTGGTCACCTGGGCAGAACGCTCCAGGGATATTGGAGCCACGTCAAACCTGGATGGCTTTATGCCTGCGGTGAATTCGGCGTCGAAGGCTTGGATAGCGTTGAAACCATGCGTCGCCGCTACCCCGCGAAATGGCTTCCTTCGTCCCTTGAAAGCGAGCACACCTGGAAGTCCAGTAAGATCCCGCTTTCCCAGACCGAGAAAATGCACCGCATGTGGTTTGATACCCAGACCACCCTGGCCGGCTGGTCTGAAGCCAGCCAGGCGCATCAGGCCCAGATCATTCGCCTCCAGACCGAGGCCTATCGGCGGGATCGACGCCTCGTGTCCTTCGCCGTGCATCTCTTCATCGATGCCTGGCCCGCCGGGTGGCTCAAGACGATCATGGATGTGGACCGAAATCCTAAGCCGGCCTTCTATGTCTATCGCGATGCCCTCACCCCGGTGGCGGCCAATCTGTACAGCCCTCGTAAAGCGCTCTTTTCTGGCGAACAGGCCAAGATCGCGGCCTGGATCTGCAATGACCGTCCCCAGGAAGTGAACGGAGCCAAGGTCCGTTACCAGATCGAATGCCAGGGGAAGACCCTGCGCACCGGCATAGCTCCCGCCACGGTTGCCGCCGACGACAGCAACTTCCAGGGCTGGATCAGCTGCGAGGCTCCGACCGTGAGCGAGCGCACCACCCTCACCGTCCGTCTCGCCCTGGAAGACGCCGCCGGAACCCTGGTCCACGATACGGCGCTGACCCTTGATGTGTTCCCAGCCCTGCCGGCGCTGGCCAAGGCCGACGTGCTGGTGGTTGGAAGCAAGAATGGCAAGGCCGCCAAGTTGGCTCGGGAATTAGGACTGAACCCCATCTTCTCTGGCGTACCGGCGGGCCTGGTCCTCTGCGATGATCCCAAGGCCCTCGCTGCGTCGGTCTTCGACCTGACCACTGCGGTGCGCGCCGGTGCCCGCGTGGTGTGTGTGGAGTGGCCGACCGGCACCCACGTCCTGGCCGGCGATACGGTCACCATCGAGGCCTGCACGGATGGCCCCCGTCTCTTCGTGTCGCGGGCCACCGGCCACTCCCTGGTGGCGGGTTTTGCCCCTGAGGACTTCAAGTTCTGGTACCACGCCGGGGAACAGGGCATTCGTCCTCACCTCGCCAGCCTGTTCGTCAATCCGGGCAGCTGGACCCCGGTGCTATTGAGCGGGCAGTGGGAGAAGCCAGCGCTGGCTGCCGCCGAGAAGGTCGACGGCCAGGGACGGTGGATTCTCTGTCAGGTGCAGCTGCAGGGTCGTCTCGACGGCAATCCCGTGGCTCGTTTGTTCGCCCAACGACTGATCACTCCGACCGCACCTTAAAAGATTCAATCCCAACGAGGATACGAGATCATGCAACTTCGTCAGCTTCGTTCCATTCTCCTCCTTGGCCTCCTGTTCGGGTGTGCCCACCGCGCTGAACGGGCGCTTTTTGATGATACCTTTACCGCCCCCAAGGACTGGCGGATGGAGGGCCGTGGTGCAAGCGCCATCAGCGATGGCGGTCTTCACCTGACCAGCTGCGAAGCGGTGGCAGGGGATCGCACCTGGACCGACTATGAACTGCGCTTTCGTGCCCGCGCCCCCCACGGGGCCGAGCAGGCCCAGATATGGGCCTCGGTGCGCCGCACCGCTCGTGATGCACGTTACGCCATTGGCCTGCGCGGTGGGACCCTCCAGCAGGCCTATGCCGCGCGCTACGCCCCGGACGGTCAGCAGCGCTTCCTCAAGGTTCAGCCCCTGGCCACCCCGCTGGTGCCCGGGACCTGGTATACCATGCGCATTCAGGTGGCGGGCCCCACCCTGCGCGTGCTGCTCGACGATCAGGAGGTGCTCCGCGTTATCGACGACAAGGAGGGACGCCTGACCGCCGGCGGCATCTCCCTGGGGGGCGGCTTCCTGCCCACCGAGTACGATGACGTAACGGTATCCCGCCTTGACCCCGCTTCCCTGCCGGCGGCGGTTGCCCCGGCCCCCACCTTCGCCGGAGAGGAGACGCGCAAAGAGCGCCGTGCGGCCTGGAAGCCGTTGACGGTGCCCCTGGGTGATGGGCCGCGCACCAAGGCTTCGCTGGATGGCACCTGGTTGTTTCTGCCTGAGCAGCAAGTCCCCAAGGGCATGGATGGAGCTGATCCAGCACTAGACGACAGCGCCTGGCATCCCTTGGCAGTGCCGTCGATCTGGTCGCCCATTCACAACTGGCTGTACGACGATTCCCAAGGGGGATCGGACCGCTAC
Organism: uncultured Planctomycetota bacterium; assembly: GCA_903902515.1. Classification (GTDB taxonomy): domain Bacteria; phylum Planctomycetota; class UBA11346; order UBA11346; family UBA11346; genus CAIUVD01. The sequence continues at coordinate 5,788 of CAIUVD010000042.1, forward strand.
GTCGAATTGGAACGCCAACGCCTCGCTCAGCAGACCTTTGATGGCCGCAAGACGCTTTCAGGCTGGTATCGTCAGGCCGTGATGCTGCCCGAGACCCTGCCGGCCGGTCGCCGTTATGAGCTGTCCTTCGATGCCATCGCCAAATACGGCGAGATCTCGGTCAATGGCACGCGCGTTCACACCAGCATCGGGATGTTCACTCCCTCGCGCATCGACATCACCAGCGTGATTCGTCCCGGGCGCAACCTGATCGCCGCCCGGGTCGGCATCGCTCCGCCATCGACCAAGGACGTGGTCGATGGTGACAAGGTGGAAGCGACCATGGTGTCGGTCCAGGTCACCCAGGCGATGATCCATAGCCTGCCCCAGGGCATCTACTTCGGCAAGCCGGTCGGTATCTGGCAGCCGGTCCATCTGACCGTCCACGATCCGGTGGAAATTCGCGACCTGTTTTTCCGCCCCCGCCTCAATGGCGCCGCCATTGAGCTCGACCTGGCGAATGCCACCGATGGCGCCACCACGGTCACCCCGGAGATCACCCTGGTGGAGCGCGCCTCTGGCAAGGTTCTGCCGGGGACCAGGGTCCAGGCTCCCATTTCCGTCCCCGTTGGAGCCACGTCCGTCACCATCGACACTGGGACCCTCTCGCCCCTGCTGTGGACCCCTGACGAACCGAACCTCTACACCCTGCGCGTGGCCTTGGTACGCGATGGCCGGACCGTGGACGAACGAGTGCTCGATGTGGGCTTCCGCACCTTTGAGACTCGTTCGGACGGGCGCTTCTACCTCAACGACAAGCCCTACTGGCTGCGCGGGGGCAATGCCACCCCGATGCCCAACCGGCCCCAGGACGCCGCCTTGGCAGATCGCTTTACCACCCTCATGCATGAGCATGGCACTCGTGTGAGCCGGACCCACAGTTCGGCCTTCAATGAGCTGTGGCTGAAGGCGTCCGATCGCAATGGCGTCGGCATCTCCTACGAAGGCACCTGGCCGTGGCTGATGCTGAAAGGCAAAATTCCGCCCAAGGAGCTTATCGCAGCCTGGCGCAACGAGCAGCTCGCCCTGGTACGCAAGTATCGTAACCACCCGTCGATCTTGTTTTGGACGGTCAACAACGAGTGCTACCTCGTCGACAACCAGGATCCCAAGGTCTTTGCCGACTGCATGACCATCCTGTCGGACACCATCAAAGGCATGCGCAAAATCGACCCGACCCGGCCCATCTGCCCGGATTCCGGCGGGACCTCTGGTATGATGCCGCCCTTCTGGCCCCAGATGCAGAAGGAGCGCGACTTCGACTACGGTGACATCGACGACCACCATAACTACTCCGGATGGTATGGCCGCTCCTTCTTCGCCTTCTATCCCGGCGAGCAGGTGCAAGACCACCACGACGGCAAGATGATGGATGATTTCGCGGCCCACTGGGGTACCAAGGGCCGTCCGCTCATCAGCCAGGAAATGACTTCCGGCTATCCCAACGCCGATGACGGCCACGCGGTGCGCAAGTATATTCACGATCTCTTGGTGCCGCAGACCTGGATCGGCGACCTGGCCTACGAGCACGCCGACCCCGCCTGGTTCCTGCGCTCGGTCGCTATCGCCACCCAGGAACTGAACGAGACCCTCCGCTGCTTCCACCACGAACGCATGCAGGGTGTATTGGCCTTCTCCCTGAATACATGGTACCAGAACATTTTCGAGGCGGGCCGGGTGCGCCCCTTCCCGCCCGCCAAGGCCTTGGCCCAGGCCCAGCAGCCGGTGCTGGTGAGCGCACGGCTGTTCAGCCGTCACTGGTTCGCGGGCACCACCCGCGAAGCCGACCTGTTCGTGGTCAACGACAGCGAGCAGGAGCGCGACCTGCCGGCCGGCGAGATCCGCTGGCGCGTGGAGGCCGGGAACACGGTGGTGGCCAGTGGTGCCGTCCCGGCCCCGCCGGTTCCCTACTATGGCGTGGCCAAGGTCGCCGCCCCGATCGCCATTCCGGCGCTTTTGCCTGCGGCACGTACCGACGCTCGCCTGGTGGTGGAGCTGCGCCACGGCCAGGAACTGACCTCCAGCAATCACTATGAACTGGTGCTGGCCCAGCCGGAGTGGACCGCCGTTAAGCCCGCCACCACCATTGGGCTGTTGGATCCTGGGGCCCAGGTCGCGCGCTGTGGCGCGGTGCCTGCCACCGCCTTCCGTCCCATCGGCTCCGCCACGGAGCTGGCCGGATCCGCTCGGGCGGTCGTTATGATCGGCGAGGAGTGGGCTGCCAAAGAGAGCGAACGCGACGAGTTCCTGCGCTTCGTCGAGGCCGGGGGCCGGGCGCTGCTGATCAAACCGGGTGCGGTGCTGCCCAAACTCTTCCCTGGCTTGGTCCGCAAGTACCGCGCCAAGGATCTTGAGGTTGCCAGCATGCGCGTCCCCGAGCATCCCGTCTTCGACGGCATCGATTTCCTGGATATGCGCTGGTTCGATCTCGGCGAGCGCGTCGCTCCCTGGGCGGTGCGCGGGTACTGGCTGCTGGTCCCCGGAAGCGCGGCCGAGGTGCTGGCCCGTGCGTCCGCTCCCCATGCCTATCCGCAGAAGAAGGACATGCCTGATGTCGAGGGAGCGGCGATCCTGCGCATCCCCTTCGGTAAGGGCGAGATCATCGCCAGTCAGCTCGCCCACGAGGCCGGCTCCACCGATCCCATCGCTGGCCGTCTGTGGCGAAATCTGGTGGAGTGGACGGGCCGCGCTCCCTGATTCCTTGTCTCCTACATCCCAGCACAGCAACGGCAGAACCATGACGGCATCACGATTTTCTCTCAACAATCACGTCTCCCTGATCGCCAGTCTTGGCCAGGGCATCCCCTCCGTTTTAAGGCAGCCAGGGTCGACGGCGGCGATGGCTATCCTGGTCGGCGCAGGCATGTGCCTACCGGCTCAGGAGTCTGCCGCAGGAGCACCCTTCAAGCTTCTCAGTCTCCGCGAGATGCAGCGGATCGAGAAAGTGCACTATGCTGAGGCGAAAAGGCTCTACCCCGACCAATCCTGGCCCGCCGCCAAGCCGGAGGCGGTCGAGGCCTGGAAGGATCTGCGCTTCGGTATGTTCATTCATTGGGGTCCGGTCAGCCTAACGGAACAAGAACTTGGTTGGTCCCGCGACCATCAGATCCCTGCGGTGGACTACGACCGCCTACCCGAGCGCTTCAATCCGACGAAGTTCGATGCTCGATCCTGGATGGCCTTGGCGAAGCAGGCCGGAATCCGCTATGTGGTTCCCGTCGCCAAACATCACGACGGATTCTGCATGTGGCCGAGCCGATTTACCGACTACTCCATCGCCAACACCCCGTTCAAACGGGATATCATCGGTGAGCTAGCGCAAGCCTGCCGCCAGGAGGGATTGCGGTTCGGCGTGTACTATTCGATGCCTGATTGGCATCACCCAGACTTTCCGTGGACGGGCAAGAACGGTCAGGGCTTAAAGGACCGCTTTAACTGGGAGGCCTATGAGCAGTACAATCTCAACCAAACCCGTGAACTGATCGAGCGCTACGGTCCGATCCTGTCCCTGTGGAATGACAAGCCGGACCAGTATCTCGGCCGTGGTGCCGCCACCATCCGCATGGCCCGCGCCCTGCAGCCAGACATCCTGGTCAATAATCGCACCGGTAATGGGGGCGACTACCGGACCCCGGAGCAAAAGGTCGGCGATTTCGATAATGGCCATCCATGGGAGTCCTGCATGACCCTATCGGCTCACAACCAATGGGCGTGGGGTGGCGTCAAGGATGGGGTGAAGCCGGTAGAAACCTGCTTGCGTCTGCTCATCAATGTGGTCGGCGGCGGTGGTAACATGCTGTTGAATGTCGGACCAACACCCGCAGGTGAAATTGCGCCGGAACAACGCGAAGTGCTCATGCAGATGGGCGCCTGGCTGGGGAAATACGGAGAATCGATCTACTCCACCCGGGGCGGACCCTACAAGAATTGCAAGGAACTCGCCAGCACCCACCGCGGCAACACGATGTATGTGCATGTCCTGCGCTGGCCGGGCGAGACCCTGACGCTGCCAGGTCTGAGTCGGAAGATTCTCGCCAGTTCATTGCTCACCGGCGGCGAGGTGACGGTCGTGCAAAGCGATCAGTCGGTCCAACTCACCGTCGCTAAGGCTCATCAGCAAGCGGTCTCGACCATCGTTAAGCTGGAGCTTGACGGCCCTGTGTCTGGCATCCCCCCGATCCAGGTAGGACCGCCACCTGCCAAGTCCGAGTGGCCCACCGGCTGGGAGTCCGGCCTCACCAATGTCGGCGATCAGATGGAACAAGAAGCCAAGGAAGAAGACAAGGCGAAGTAGCTCAAGACAGAATCCTTCCGTTCCGGTGATCCGGCACCCGTGGAATGCTCACGGACCTGACCATGGAGGAGATCTCCTGCGCGAGGCCGGCCAACGCATCGATGAGCGCGGCTTCACATGCGGCCAAGACGTGATCTTGGCTCCGGAAGGATCATCCGCGCGCTGCCAGGTGAAACCGCTGCCGGCTCCAGCCGAATGCAACGCCACCTTTGGACTGACCACCAATCCCCGATTGTCCCACTGATCCACATCCCCATGAGAAACCTATGACATCCACCTTCCGTCTTGATCATCGCGTCGCCCTCATCACCGGCGGTGGCACCGGCCTCGGCCTGGGCATCGCCACCGCCATGGCTCAGGCTGGTGCGACGGTCGTGATCGCCGGCCGTCGTCTTGAGATGTTGACGCAGGCCGTGGCCAGCATCGGTCCCAACGCCGATGCCATCGTTCACGATGTTGACCAAACCGAGCTCGCCCCGGCTCTGGTGGCTGAAATTCTGCGTCGCCACGGTCGCATCGACATCCTGGTCAATAATGCTGGTATTCATCTAAAGAAACCCGTGCAGGACATCACCGAGGCGGAATTCAGCCGGGTCATCTCGACCCACGTCCTGGGGGCCCACGCCCTGGCCCGGGCCTGCCTGCCCGACATGACGGCCCGCAAGGACGGGGTGGTGATCAACATCGCCTCAATGGCGGCAATCTTCGGCATCCCGCTGGTGACCGCCTATAGTGCTGCCAAGTGCGCTCTGGTGGGCATGACCCGTACCATGGCCGTGGAACTCGGCACCCAGGGCGTGCGCGTCAATGCCATCGCTCCCGGCTGGATCGACAGCGAGATGATGCGCAAGGCCGTCGACAGTGATCCTGACCGCAAGCGCAAGATTCTTGGTCGCACCCCGTTGAATCGATTCGGTGCCGCCTCGGACATCGGTGCTGCTGCCGTCTACCTCGCCTCTCCTGCGGGCTCCTTCGTCACTGGCGTTGTGTTGCCCGTTGATGGTGGCGCCTCTATCGGCTTTTAGACAAAGGATTGCCCCATGCCCGAATGGACCGATGACCCGAGCTTGTTCGCCCTCATGCGGAGGACCCTCTACACCCCAGTGGTGGGCGATATCCTTGACCAACACGGCCGCTTTCACCAGTTCCTGCCCCCGGCAGTCCGCCCCTTGTTGCCGACCATGCAACTTGCCGGCCGCGCCATGCCGGTGTTGCAGATCGACGTTTTCGGTCACCAGGCCAAGCCCTTCGGCAAGATGTGCCAGGCGTTGGATGACCTGAAGAATGGTGAGATTTATATTTCCACCGGTGGCACCATGCAAAGTGCCAATTGGGGTGAAATCATGACCGCCGCCGCCCGCACCCGGGGCGCCGTCGGGGCGGTGGTCAACGGCTGGCACCGCGACACCCCCAAGGTGCTGGAGCAGAACTGGCCGGTGTTCAGCCGCGGTACCTGGGCCCAGGACTCTGGCCCGCGCATGCAGGTGGTGGACTTCCGCTGCCGCATCGAAATTGAGGGCACGGTGATCGAACCTGGGGACGTGATTTTCGGCGATCTTGATGGGGTGGTAGTCATCCCCCGCGATCTGGTCGAACCGGTCATCACCGCAGCGTTGGACAAGGCGCGGGGCGAGAAACTGGTCCGGCGCGAGATCGAAAACGGCATGCTCACGGCCGATGCCTTCGCCAAATACGGCATCCTCTAAGGACTACCTCCATGCATCTCGGATTCGGCCTCTACCGCCACCAACTTGACCGCGCACACCTGGACTTCGCCCGCCAATGCGGCGCAACGCATATCGTCCTCCATATGGTCGATTATTTCCGCTCCGCCCGCGCCAATCCGGCCAATGACCAACCGGTCGGCGACGACCGTGGCTGGGGCCTGGCGGGCGATCCCGACCACCTGTGGACGGTCGAGGAGCTGACGGCGATCCGTAAGCACATTGAATCCCACGGCCTCGTTCTGGCGGCGATTGAGAATTTCGATCCCGCCCACTGGCACGATGTGCTGCTTGATGGGCCGAAGAAGCAGGACCAATTGCGCAATCTCGGCACGCTCATTCGCAACGTCGGTGCCGCCGGCATCCCGATGTTCGGCTACAATTTTTCGATCGCCGGGGTCGCCGGACGGGTCAAGAAAGCCTGCGGTCGCGGCAACGCCGAGGTGGTGGCGATGGAGGGTTCCTATGACACCCCCATCCCCCGGGGCATGGTCTGGAACATGATCTATGACGAGCACGCCGGACCAGGAACCCTGCCGTCCATCTCCCACGACCAGTTGTGGAATCGGTTGGCGGAATTCCTCGCTGCCCTGATTCCGGTCGCCGAAGAGGCAGGGGTCACCTTGGCCGCCCACCCTGACGATCCGCCCATGCCCACGGTGCGCGGTCAGCCGCGTCTGGTCTATCAGCCACGGCTGTATCAGCGTCTGATCGATCTCCAGCCCAGCCCGCGCAACCAACTGGAATTCTGCCTCGGGACCCTGGCCGAGATGAGCGAAGGCGACATCTACCAAACCGTGGACACCTACAGTCGGCAGCAGCGAGTTGGCTACATCCACTTCCGCAATGTGCGCGGGAAGGTGCCGAACTACCAGGAGACCTTCATTGATGAGGGCGACATCGACATGCTGAGGGTGCTTCGCATCCTCAAGGACAACGA
>CAIUVD010000043.1 GCA_903902515.1 uncultured Planctomycetota bacterium
AGGTACTTGTGGGCGCCGATCAGGCTGGCCTCGTTCCACTCCAAATCGAGTTCCGGCGGGGCGGCGAAGAGGGTGAACAGACGGGCGGTGTCGGCGCCGTAGGTCTCGACCAAACGCTGGGGATCGACGGTATTGCGCTTCGACTTCGACATTTTCTCGACGCGACCGACGATGACCGGCTGGCTGTCGGCCTTAGCGGTGGCCGAGATGACCTTGCCCTTGGCGTCTTTCAGGACCTCGACCTCATCGGGATAGAACCACTGTTTGCGGCCGTTCTCGCCCTCGCGGTAGTAGGTCTCCAGGCAGACCATGCCTTGGCAGAGCAGGCGCTTGAAGGGCTCACGGACCTTGGTGTGGCCGGTGTCGGCCAGGGCCTTGGTGAAGAAGCGGGCGTACAGCAGGTGAAGGACGGCGTGCTCGATGCCGCCGATGTAGAGGTCCACCGGCAGCCAGTGGTCAACCTTCTGGCGGTCGAGGGGCAGGTCCGTGCCGAGGTCTTCCCGGCGGTTGTCGTGGCAGGTAAAGCGCGCGAAGTACCAGGACGACTCCATGAAGGTGTCCATGGTGTCGGTTTCGCGGGTCGCGGCTTCGCGGCCATGGGCCGTCTTGAGCACCAAGGGGCTGCCATCGCTGGCGGTGGTGGCCCAGGTCTTGTGCTTCAGCAGCGGATTGCCGGCCCCGTCGAAAACCACGTCTTCGGGCAGGGTTACGGGCAGGTCGCGCTTGGCCAAGGGCACCACGCCCTGGTGTTCGCCGTAGACGAAGGGGATGGGGTTGCCCCAGTACCGCTGGCGGGACAGGCCCCAGTCACGCAGACGCCAGGTGGTGGTCTTGCGACCCTTCTTGGTCTCTTCGAGCCAGGCGGTGATGTCGGCCTTGGCCACGTCGGACGGACGGCCGCTGAACGGGCCAGACTCGACCAGCACGCCGAGATCCGTGTAGGCTGCCTCCTGGACGCTAGTGCCGGGCTTGGCGGGCTGAATGACCTCGATGATCGGCAGGTCGTATTTCTTGGCAAAAGCGTGGTCGCGGTCGTCATGGGCCGGGACGGCCATCACCACGCCGGTGCCGTAGTCGGCGACCACGAAGTTGGCGGCGTAGATGGGCACGGCCTTGCCGTTGACGGGATTCACGGCGTAGGCGCCGGTGAACACGCCCTTCTTTTCAGCGGTGTCGCCGGTGCGCTCATTGGCGGGGACGTTGCGGACTTCGGTTTTGAAGGCCTCAACCGCCGCCCGGTGGCTGGCGGGGACGATCTTGTCGAGGGCGGCATGCTCCGGGGCGATGGAGACAAACGTCACGCCAAAGACCGTGTCCGGACGGGTGGTGAAGACCCTCAGAGTGATGTCTTCGTGGCCCTGGACGGTGAAGTCGATTTCGGCGCCCTGGCTCTTGCCGATCCAGTTCTTTTGCTGGGTCAGCACGGCGTCGGGCCAGCCGCCCTTGAGGCCGTCGAGGTTCTGCAGCAATTCCTCGGAGTACGAGGTGATCCGCAGGTACCACTGGGGCAGCTCCTTCTGGATCACCGGCATGCCGGTGCGCCAGCACTTGCCGTCCACCACCTGCTCGTTGGCGAGCACGCAGTTGAGGCCCGTGGACCAGTTCACCATCGACGACTTGCGGTAGACGAGACCCTTCTCGACCAGGTCGAGGAAGATCTGCTGTTCGCGGTGGGCATACCCGGGGTCCGAGCAAGCGAACTCGCGGCTCCAGGCGTAGGAGAAGCCCATGCGCTTCAGCTGCGTGCGCATGTAGGCGATGTTCTGGTAGGTCCATTCCTTCGGGTGCGCACCGCGCTCGATGGCCGCCTGTTCAGCGGGCAAGCCGAAGGAATCCCAGCCCATGGGATGCAGGACGTGGAAGCCGCGCATGCGCTTATAGCGGGCCACGGCGTCGCCGATGGTGTAGTTGCGCACGTGCCCCATGTGCAGCTTGCCGCTGGGATACGGGAACATCTCGAGAACGTAGTAGCACTTCTCGCGCGGGAGGTCATCCCGCACTTCATGGGCGCCGGAGGCTTCCCAGGTCTGTTGCCACTGGGTCTCGATAGAGGCGGGGTCGTAAAGGCGCGGCTCGGTCATGGCGTATCCTGCAAAGGCGCAGGATGATGGGATCCTCTCCCGGGGGGCAATGGCGCCGTCCGCCTCAAAAAGCCCAGGCCCCGATCACCTGGGGGCGATCGGGGCCTGGAAGAATCGACCTTGGTCGACGGCTTACTTGGCGGCCTTCTTGGCGGCCTTGTCAGCGCGCTTCTCTTTCATGGTCTTGGCGGGCGCCTTCTTCTCGTTCTTGGCGGGCTTCTTCTCGATGGCCATGGGATACTCCTGGGTTCGGGTGATGGCCCAGATGGTAAGCCCTGGCGGCGGATGTGTAAAGCGGATCGCGGCCGTCCCCGGCCGCTCGGCCCTCACGGTTTCTCGACAGCCCCCCACGGCAGCGGATCCTCCACCCGCCCCAGGTCCTGAGCCGTGACCTGGATCTCCCGAGCAAAGAGCGGCCGCAAATCATAGGTGCGCCAGGGGCTCAGGGCCGCCGGCTTCCACCCGGAGCCGGTGGCCAACTGCAGTTCCCGTCGTTCCGGGATCAGGATCATGGCCTGGGCGTTGATACCCTTCATGTAGGACGCCGTCAGGGCCCGGCGCAGCCAGGCCTCCGTGGGGGGCGCCCCGCTGGTCCGGCAGACCCCGCCGAGTTCCGTCAGGCACCGACCCCGCACGTCCTGGGGCAGTCCTGATTGCCGGGGCCCATTGGAAGCCATCAGCCACCCCTCCTGGGGGTCATCCCGGTGCTGGCGGTCGCCTTCCCGCCACACCACCGCCGAGGTCGTCGCATCCGCCAGCAGCACGTAGTGGCGACTGGCCGGCGGCTGGGTCTTGAGAGCGGCGGCGGCCTCCTCGACCGAGGTGCAGGTTTCCAGCACCTGCCGTAGCCGGAAGGCCAGGGGGATGCCATCGGCCTCCTCCGGGGCCCCGTGCTGGAGAAGAATACAGACGGACAGCCCGGCATCATTCATGCCACTGACGATCCCCGCGTAGCCCGGCCAGCCGACCCCGATGACCGTCCGCACCCCCGGTCGGCGCCAGACCGTCAGCACCGTGCCCGGGCCCAGCAATTTGGCCGGGAAGAAATCCATGTTGCGGGCGACCCGCAGGGGCTGGCCACCGATGGGGGGAGCCACCAGGGCCGAACAGTGGGAGTCGACCACCAGGTTGGCGGTGATCAGGGCCTCGGGGTCAACCCCGGCAGCGGTGGCGGCCGCCACCAGTTCCTCGGCGATGGCCGGGGGTACGGCGGCCCGCAACCTTTTCAGGCGCTCGCCATCAGCAAACACCTGGCCCAGGCGGATGACCCGGATCAATTTTCGCAGGGGGGCGTCGGTCAGGGTGCCCATGGCCTGCCCCTGGGCGGCGGGCGGACCTTCCAGAACCAGGACGGGGGCCCCGCCACTGAGGGATAGGGAACCATGGTCGGTGGTTCCCGGTGACCATTCCAAGGCCGAGGCCTGGGCGGACCCCAGGGCCACACCGAGCCCAAGGACCATGACGGCGGTGGCGGAAAGGGCGAACCAGCGGAGGAGGGGGCGGCGCATGGTAGAATTAATTAACGATCGTTAACAAATGTCAAGATGGGTTATTGGACGCCCCGGGGGAGGCTGGTGGGGGTGACCAGGATTTCCCGGACCAAGCCACTATGGATCATGCCGGAGCGACCAGGCTTGGGGGATTCTGCGGCTTTGCTGAGGAGTTTAGCAGGATCGGTAATGAAGGAGGGAAGTGGGGAGTCCGGAGCGAGGTCAACGCGAATCCGGTCTGGGAGGGTTTGCCAGCGGATGATCGTGCCGACGGGGCCGGGCTCGGTGCCACTGATGGTCGGCAAATCTTCGCCCTCCTGGCGTCGTCTGAGGAGATCGGCGGCGATCTGTTGTTCTTGTGCGCTGATGGCGGCCGTGAAGGCCTGTTTGGCAACCAGAGCCAATGCTCGATTTCTAACGGGGGTATAGACTGGCGATTCTTTGGTCGGCAGTCCTTCGAGCAGGTCTGATATCTGCAGGGTCTGATGCATTTCACTCGCGGCCATCAGGGCCATCAATGTCCGGCTTACCAGGGTGATCTCCGTGACAGGTTGGTCCACGACGGTTTGAACCCAATCCTGAACTTCCCCTGCCGGGGCCGCGAGGACGAACCGCAGGAAGGGGCGAGCGTAAGCATTCGCTTCATGGCGGCAGGCCTGGGCCACCGCAGTCATGACGGGCAGGGACCCTGGAACGTAATCGGTGATGCCAGGTTCAAATCCTCGAATGCCAGCCCGGTCGACTTGGGCCTGACCAATCAACGACCGTAGGGAAATGTTTAACAAGGCGCTTACGACAGTTCCATTGCGCTGAGTACTGGCAATCAGGGCATCGCCAGCAGCGAGGTCTGCTTTGCCTTCGGGGTCATCGCGCAGACTATCTGCGCAAGCTCGGCCGCAGCGGCTGAGGGCGTTAATGACCTCTGTCGGCATACGCCCTGCCATGAGGGACTTGATTTCCGCCGCGGTTGGAATGTGACCGTCGTCCAAGTCAACCATCCCAGCGTAATCCATTTCCCCCACCAGATGGAGGATCTCGGCCCGAGTAGAACGCCATTGGGCAATAATGGATTGTAGTATCAACGGTGGTTGGCCACTGGGGCGGTTGCGCCAGCTGCTCACCACAGGATCAGCATAAGAGTTCTCTCCTAGCAAGGCGGCAAGAGCTACCAGTCGTGCTGAGGTCGCGTCCAGTGGCGCTGAGGTGGAAATGGGGCTGACCGTCATGTTTGCGCCCGGTTTTTTCTCCGGCGCAGTAGCAGGCGGCAAGTGCAGGGGTACCATGGCCGCCGAAACAGCCATCAAAACGCCACTGACAACAACCCGGGAGGTGAGCATGATTTTTTTAGCATCGTCCGATGCCCCTCATCGGCAATCCGCTCGATGGGGCATTGAGCTATCGGAGAAGCCGATGGACCTCAGCCCTGTTTGACCCGCACAAACGTCCCGGTGGCGGTGGTCTCGGGCAGGGGGCCGATGCCGTGGCCCATTTTGACGGGGTGGCCCTGGGCGGCCCGCCACACCTGGAGGAGGTAGCCGACATCATAGCCGGCATCGTGCTGGCCAGGGACCACGGCGCGGATTTTGGACTTGAGGGTGTCCAACCGGGCGACGGCCTGCCATTCGAGTTCGTAGCTGCGGTGGAGGAGGGGTAGCAGGAGGTCGTCGGCGTGCTGGATCGTGAAGGTCCGGGGTTTGTCCACGGCGGTGAACAGCCGATCAAGCCAGCGGGTGTCGAATTCCGGGGCGTCGGTGTAGACGGTCTGACCTTCTAGGCTGCGGTTGAGGAGGTCGGCGACGTAGTCGGCGCTCCAGCCATTGCGGTTGAGTCGCTCCCGGTCCAGGCCGTGGACGATTTCCGCCTGGGGATCCCAAGCAGTCCAGGCGGGAACGGAATCCGGGGCAATCAGGATCCGCTCGATGGTCCCCTGGGGGTCGTTCCAGGCGATGCTGATCGGGTAGGAATCGTTGCTGAAGCCGGAGGCCTCAAGATCCATAAAGCAGGGGCAGGTGTCCACGCTGCCAGTGTAGCCCCGGAAAGGGGGTCTTCGCAAGGGTGCAGAACGCAACAGGAGGCTTGGGAAACCCTGAGATTCTGTTCAGTGGATCAGCAAGGCTTCGGCGACCGCGAAGTCATCCGGGGTCGTGATCTTGAGATTTCGGGCATCGCCGCGCACGATCGCGACGGCATAACCAGCCCGTTCCATGACCTGTGCATCATCGGTGCAGGAGGTGTCTCCCGCCAGGGCGGCGAAGGCCCGCAGGCCCTCATGGCGCCGCACGCCTTGGGGGGTCTGGGCGAGCCACAGGTCGTCCCGGGGGACGGTGGCCAGGACCTGGTGGTTAGGTCCAGCCCGTTTGACCGTGGCGGCACAGGGAACGGCGACCACGGCGGCGGGGTGGTCGGCCAGGGCTTCAATGCAGGCGATGATACAGGCCCGGGGCACCAGGGGCCGGACAGCATCATGAATCAGCACTCGGTCGTGGGCTGGGCTAACGGCCGCCAGGGCCGCGGCGACACTGGCTTGGCGAGTGTTTCCCCCGCGCACGACTTGGCAGGGGAAGGGCGCCGTGGCAGCCAGGGCACTCGCCTGGTCATGCCAGGTGTCATCAACGGCCAGCAGGGCCTCGTCCACGAGGCCGGCGAAGGCCTGGAGGGTCCAGGCCAGGACCGGCCGACCGGCCAGGGGGAGGTATTGCTTGGGGATCGGGCCGCCGAAACGACTCCCAGAGCCGGCTGCCGGGATCACCAGGGCCACCCCCATGGTCAACGGCGCTCCAGGGCGTCGTCATCCTTAGGGGTGGAAAACGAGGAGGGCATCATGGTCTCGCCGGCCGGAGGCGTTGGCATGGGGGGCGGCGTGGGCATCGACGCTTGGGGGAGCGACGTCGGTCGCCGGGGTTTGACGGAGGGGGTCAGGACCGGTGTTGCGGGTACAGGCGTCTTAATGGAGGATCGGGTCGGCGCTGCGGGGCGTTCGCGGTTGGTGGCCGGTGGCAGTTGGCTGGCCGACCGGGGTTTGAGCAGCCACAACCCGATGATTAAAGGCGCGAATCCGAGGAGGAGCCACGCCAGGAGGCCCAGGGGAGCATGGCGGACCCCGGCCAAGCCCTCGCCTCGGGTGGCGGACGCGCCAAAATTGGCCAGGACCAATTGCCACCCAGGGAGGGAGAGGTACTGCTGGCTTTCCAGGAGGGCCCAGCCGGCGGCCATGGCGTGGGTCGGTGAACGTGGGCTTTCCAAGGCCAGCAGATGCGTCAAGGCTTGGCGATCACCAAGCTGGAGCGCCTGATGGTAAGCGGCGGCCGCCTTGTCACGCCAGGCCTCGGCTTGCCCGGCATCCTTATCCGCCTGGCGAAGGGCCGCGTGTCCGGCGTAGCGCCACGTGGCTGCCTTTAGGGCGTGGCCGGGCAGATTCGGCGCGGCATCCGTGAGCCACCGTACCGCCTGGGGATCATTGCCTCCATCGAAGGCTTCCAGTCCCGCCAGAAGTTGGTGGGCTGGGCTGACAAACGTGACGGAATTGAGGATTTCCTCGGCGGCTGCGGTTTCCCCGGTCCGGCCAAGGGCCGTAGCCAGGTCAATGGCCAGGGTCCGTTCGGGACTCTTGAGTTCCTGGGCCCGGCGCAGGTGGACCACGGCACCTTGGTGGAATCCCAGGCGCAGGGTGGTTTGGCCGAGGAGAGCATGTCCCTCGGACGCGTGGGGATTCAGGGCCACGGCTTCTTCGAGGGGTGGAATCGCTTGGTTGAGGGCCAATGTCGCCCGGGATGCATCCCCGGTCCGGCTCAGGCAGTCGGCAAGTTGGATGCGGGCCCGCCCGAGGCCGATCCGCGAGACCGCATCCCTGGGGTTGCAGGCCACGGCCTTGGTAAAGGCCTGTTCAGCGCCGCTGGAAAGGGCCAGGACTTCAGCGGGATTGGCTTCGGCCCTGGCCAGACGGACCTTGCCTAATTCACGCCAAGCATCGCCGTGGTTCTCTTGTTGGCCAACGGCGGACGAGAGGGCGACCTCGGCGCGGGACAGATCCTTGTTGAGGATGGCGATGCGCGCCTCAAGGATCAGGGCTTCGGGGGGAATGCGTGGCCCACACCGTAACTTGGCCTCGGCCAGGAAGGTGGTGGCCCGGCTGGGGTCCCCGTGGGCAACGGCCAATAATCCCGCTTCCAGGCGCAGGGCCCCGCGAGGATCCTTGCCCGCCGACCGGACCACCAGGGCGTAGGCCTCCTCCAGTTTGCCGGTCGCCGCGAGGCAACGCATCTCCAACGGAATGAGTTCGGGATCCTGGGGAGCGATGGTCCGCGCCGCCCGGATCGAGGCCAAGGCGGCTTCGTGCCGCCCTGCGCGCAGCTGCAGGTAGGCGATCTCCCGCGGGCCATCAGACCAGGACGGAAACTTTGCACTGAGGGCCTGGAGTTGCGGCTCAGCCTCGGGAGATCCCTTGGCAAGCGCGTCAGCGACCGGTTTCCACATTTCTGCGGTGGGTGCGGTCCCGGGAAGGCCTTCCACCGCGCCAAGGGCCACGGCCAGCAGGGCAGGAACCAAGGGGCGGAGCAGATTCATGGGAGACTCGCAAGAGGCAGGTAACCGGCGGCGGCGGCCTGCTGACGCAGGACATCCGGAGGCACAGGAGCCACCGACGCGTAACGCACGGTTTCCTGTCCGCTGGAGGTAAATTCGATGGGAAGCAGGCTGGCAGGAATATCGGCGGGGAACCATTGCCACCACGGAATCGGGCTCTGGGCCTGGACCGAGGCCCGCTGCAGTTCCTGAAATTCCGGAACCGTGGCCGGGGAACCCACATCCCCGAGGCGGATCCAACGCCGTCCGGCCCCGACGGACGGAACGGGAGCTGGCCAGGGCCCTCGGGCGGCCCAGGCCATGATGGGAAGGATGGTTGGCCACGTATGTCGCTGCACCCGATCCATGGCCAGCCATTCCGCATAGGTCGGTCGGCGATGGGTCATTCGCCAGGCATCGGCCAGGATTTCCTGGGATTTATGGCCCTGACGGAGGGTGGTGGCGGGAGCCGTTAACCCCGGGTTCTCTTGGCTGCCGATCCAGGCGTAGCCGAGATCGGGGGACTGGGGGTGGAGGACCTCCGCCCGATTGTCAATGCAACCGGTCCCGCACAGGGCCATGAGGAACAAGGGCAGAGGGCGCATGGGCGGTGGAAAATATATCGGTATGAAAAAAAACACCCGCGCCGGTCCGTTCCGGCCGAATCAGGTCTTGGGGGGTCTCCGGCGGACCAGGGCCACCGCCGTGCCGATTGTCAGGACCAATACCACCAAGGTTTCCAGCTTGACCAACTGTTCACTTTGCAGGTGCGCCCTTTGGAAGGCCAGTCGAGGTACCTCTGCCGCTTCCGGGGGGGTCTTGGCCAGTTGTTGAGCTTGGTTCCCGACCTCTTGGATCACGTGGACCGTTTGGCGGTGCAGCAGGGCCAGGGCCACGAAGGCGGCGATCAGGGCACCTGCGGTCAGGCGCTTCCCCGCACGCTTGGCCAAACCTGCCAGCCATCCAAGGCCGATACAGGTGGTGAGGCACAGGAGCGTCAGTGGCAGCCCATACCATTGGAGCAGCATCGAGCCAAAAAGGTCACCAGCCATGGCCCGGCTGATCTGGTCTGGTCCGACCGCCGCCATGGGGGCCGGCGCTTGGGCAAACAGGGTCTTGGCAGCAATGATCCCGAGCATCAGGTTTCCCGTTACCCAGGCAGTACCGGGGATCAGCACCAACAGGTAGGGAGCATTCATTCGGCGATATCCGCGATCAGGGAAAGGGCGACCAGCCGGTGGCGTGGTACGACCACCCGGCGACGGTTGGCCCGAATGCCAAAACGTTTGGTCTCTAGGGCGTAGACTTCCTTGGTGGCGTTGGCCTCTCCGTGATCATGGAGATCAGCCTCAAGGAAGATCAGGACATCGTCCGTCATTTCCGTGAGCACCCCAAACACGAGATAATTCGTGTCCAGGGCC
>CAIUVD010000044.1 GCA_903902515.1 uncultured Planctomycetota bacterium
CCCGGCCCCAACTCACCCGGTCATCGGAATCGACGGGGAAGCCCGCGTCGATCTCCTCGTTGGTCGCTTCGCCACGCACCGCGCCGTAGAGGTGGACCTGCTCCAGGGGCCGCCACTCGATGCGGGCCGTGCCGTTGCTCTGCTCGGCCCCATCCAGTTCGTGGTCGGCCGGGCGGCCGATCTCGTCGGTGGTGGAGGAATAGCCATCGGTCCGCAGGCCGCCGACGGAGAGGGCATAGCCCAACGTGCGATTGAGGGATCCCGTGGCCCAGCCCTCGCCGAGGGCGGTGCCGAAACTCCCACCTTCGGCGTGGAACCCCGTGAGGTTGCGGGCGGTGGGTCGGCGGGTCCGGAGGTCGACCACCCCGCCGATGGCCGCGCTGCCATACAGGCCGCTCTGGGGGCCGCGTACCACCTCGACCCGGTCGATGCCGGCGGAGGCGATGCCGCCAAAGGTGCGTTGGCCGGAAATTTCCCCAGCATCAGCGAGGGGAATGCCGTCGATCAGGATCCGAGTGTCACCGGAGCCCGTGCCCCGCAGCCTCAAGCTGCCGGAACTGCCGAGGAAGCCGCCGCCATAGCCAAGATCCACCCCCGGCACACCGCGCAGGAGGGCGGTGGTGGTGGTCGGATAGCCCTGCTCCCGACGATCCTCGCCATCCATCACGTCCACGGTGGCGGTGGTCCGGGCGGCCTCCATGGGCCGCCGGTCGGCGGCGACCACAATGGCCGTTTCGGTGGGCACCGGAGTACCCCACCGCGGGGCCAGAGCCCCGGAATGGGTGGCCTCCGAGGTATCGGCGGTGAAGCCACGGATGGTGGGAGCGTCCTCGGCGACCGCACAGGAGGCCAGGGCGAGGAGAGAGGGAACAACACAGCGCATGGGCGCATTCCAGCACGACGCGGCAAGGACCACCCGCCGCACCACGCGGCGGGATGGCTCCGCGGGCGACCGGGAAAGGTGGACCAGACGCCCCCGGAAAACCGGAAACGTCATGGCCGTGCCCCACCTCCCGAGGGTCGCGCCGCAGGGTCCAGGCCGGTCTCCTGACTCCCGGATCGGCCCACTAACGCACCTTCCCACCCTTACTCACGCTTTGCGGCGCTCGGGCAGTGGTGAGGCGTTAGCAGTCCCCGGTTACAGTGGCGGGTCCGCGCCGGATTCGCACCGGCTTCCCTGATTCTCCTGGGCGGCAAAGCCCCCAGGCACCTGGACGGGCGGGGTTGTAGGCCAAGGGGTGGGAATGCAAGAAATTCGGACAACAACGTCCGCTGGTCAATGGACGCCGACGGGATCCCCGACCAGCAGATAGACCACCACCGCCCCCACATAGCAGCCCAGGCCCAGGACCATCACCACCAGTTCCCAGGAGTACCAGCGCGTTTTGCGATCACGGTAGCGGATCATGCGCTCCAGACTTTCGATCGGGGTTCCCTCTAAGAGCTGGGGCAACCAGCGAATTCGCAAAGATGCCAGCAACAGCACCACCCCCGCCAGGACGATCACCAGTCCCGCCGCCAGCAGGAGGCGCGCCGTGAGGCACGAGGCGGCAATACGCGGCCCGGAAAAGCCGGTGATGGTCAGGGTCAGGGTCGCCAGGGTCAGCAGCAATTGGGTGCGGCCCTGAATGACCAGGAATTGGCTGGATACCGTCGCCATGGCCGGAGCCAGTCGGCCCTCGTGAACGGCCAGCAGACGCTGGGCTTCCTCAGCAGGAACGTTGCGGGCCGGCTCGGTGATCATGCCTGGAATGCTGAGCACGACCTCGCCAGGGGCAATGCCGGGCGGAACGGTTGCCCACCAGGGCAACAACCTATCCTCCGCGCCCCTGGAAAACGCCATGGCCCTCGATCTGCCCACGTCCTACGCCGCCGCCACCGTCGAACCCGATGTCTACCGTCGCTGGGAGGAATCCGGCTGCTTCAAGGCCGGCGCCGGCAAGCAGGACGGCCAACCGACCTACACCATCGCCATCCCGCCGCCCAACGTGACGGGCGTCCTGCACATGGGGCACGCCCTCAATAATACGTTGCAGGATACGCTGATCCGCTGGAAGCGCATGCAGGGCTACGACACCCTCTGGCAGCCCGGCTGCGACCACGCCGGCATCGCCACGGAATCCGTGGTTGCCAAGCAGATCCAGGATAACCCCGCGTTCATCGAAGAGCTGGCCCAGGCCGGCATCGTTCCCGCCGAGCAGCCCGACGCCGCGGCCAAGACCACCACGGGCCTGGATCGCGACCGCTTCGGCCGCGAAGGCTTCCTCCGCGCCATCTGGTACTGGAAGGAACAGTCCGGCGGCACCATCACCCGCCAGCTGCGCCGCCTGGGTTCGTCCTGCGACTGGTCCCGCGAGCGCTTCACCATGGACGAGGGCCTGTCGACCTCCGTCCGCACCATGTTCGTCAAACTGTACGAAGCGGGCCTTATCTACCGCGGCACGCGCATGGTGAACTGGTGCCCCGTCCAACGCACGGCCCTGGCCGATGACGAAGTCGAGATGGTCGAGAAGTCCGGCCACCTGTGGAAGCTGCGTTACGACTTGGTCCGGAAGTCCGGAAGTCCGGAAGTCCGGAAGTCCGACGGCTCGATCATCGACCACATCGTCGTCGAGACGACGCGGCCGGAGACCTTCTTTGGCGATACGGCGGTGGCGGTGAATCCGGCGGATCCTCGCTACCGGGACCTGATCGGGTGCCAGGTGCGGCTGCCGATCATCGGACGGACCATCCCCATCATCGCCGACGACTACGCCAACCCCGAAAAGGGCTCCGGCGCGGTCAAGATCACCCCGGCCCACGATCCCAACGACTACGAGGTGGGCATCCGCCACGGCCTGGCCCTGGTGCGGGTCATTGGCCTGGATGGCATCATGACCGCCGAGTGCGCGCAGTTCGCCGGGCTGGAACGCTTTGCGGCTCGCAAGGCCCTGCTCAAGGAATTCGAGGCCACCGGCGTCCTCCTTGGCTCCACCGAGATTCGCCACGCCGTCGGCCACTCCTACCGCTCCAACGCCCCCATCGAGCCGATGGTGACGGAGCAGTGGTTCGTGAAGATGGCCCCCCTGGCCGAACGGGCGGTCGCCGAAACCAAGCGCGGCGACCTCCAGTTCCATCCGGAGCGCTGGACCAAGGTCTATGAGCACTGGCTGACCAACGTCCGCGATTGGTGCATCAGCCGCCAAATCTGGTGGGGCCACCGCATCCCCGCCTGGCACTGCATTCATTGCGGGAAGGCGACCGTCAGCACCCAGGATCCGGAAGCCTGCGCCCACTGCGGCAGCCACGAGATCCACCAGGACGCTGACGTGCTGGACACTTGGTTCTCCTCGGCCCTGTGGCCCTATTCGACCCTCGGCTGGCCCAATTGGGAGGAAGCTGCCAAGCACTACTTCCCGACCAATACGCTGGTGACCGACCGCGGCATCATCTTCTTCTGGGTCGCCCGGATGGTGATGACCAGCCTGTTCGCCAACGATGTCCGGCCCTTCAACGACGTCTTCATCCATGGCACCGTCCTGGACGAAAACGGCGACAAGATGTCGAAGTCCAAGGGCAATGGCATCGACCCCCTGGTGATGATCAGCGGCGGCCAGCAGACCTACCTCAAGAAAGTCTACGACTGCCCGGGCTACGGCGCCGACGCGGTGCGTTACACCCTCCTCGACATGACCACCGAGGGTCAGGACCTCAAGTTGTCGCCGTCGAAGTTCGAGACGGGCCGCAATTTTGCCAACAAGGTGTGGAACGCCGGGCGATTTGTCCTCATCAACCTCTCCGAACGCCCCCTGGCCAAGCCGCCCACGGCGGCAGAGATCGCCGCCCTGCCCCTCGGCTTCCCCGAGGTGTGGATCCTCGACCGCCTCCAGGCCGCCACCGCGACCTGCCACGAGGCGTTGACGGCCTGGCGCTTCAACGACTACGCCAACGGCGCCTACCGGTTCTTCCGCGACGACCTGTGCGACTGGTACCTGGAATGGGCCAAGCGCCAGTTCAAGGCCGGCGGCGAGGACGCCCGGGTCGCCGGATTGGTCCTCAACTTCTGCTTCGAGAAGGTCCTGCGCCTGCTGCACCCGGGCATGCCGTTCCTCACCGAGCACCTGTGGCAGCAACTGCAGACCACCACGGGTGGCGCCGCCTATGGCGGCCGCTACCTGATGACCGAGGCCTGGCCGAACGTTGACGGGGTGCTGGTGAACGCCGCCGCCGCCCCGCGCATGGAGCGCCTCCAGGCCATCGTCACGGCGGTCCGCAACGTGCGCAATCTGATCGGCGTGGCCGACAGCCTGGCCCTGGCCATCGCCATCGACACCCCGGACCCGGCCTCCCTGGAGGCGGACCGCGCGTTCCTCATGAACCGTGCCAACCTCGCGGACCTGACCCTGGGCACCGGGCTGAGCAAACCCGCCGCCAGCGTCAGCACCGCCGCCGCCGGGGCCAAGATCCACATCCCCGTGCCGGGGTCCGTGGATGTCGCCAAGTTGAAGGATCAGTTGGCCAAGCGCCGGGCTGGACTGGAAAAATCCATCACCGGCAAGGCCAGCCGCCTGGATAACGCCGATTACCTATCCCGGGCCCCCGCCAGCCAGGTCGAGGAGACCAAGGCCCTGATGGCCAAGGAGCGCATCGAACTGGCCAACCTCGACGAAACCCTGGCGGGCTTCTGAGGTCATGGCACCCCGGGTCCTGATGGTCTGCCTTGGCAATATCTGCCGTTCGCCCATGGCGGAGGCGGTCCTCGCCCGGCGCTGCCCGACCTGGACGGTCGACAGCGCCGGCACCGGAGCCTGGCATGTCGGCAACCCGCCGGATCCCCGGACCATCGCCGAACTGGCCCGCCACGGCATCACCACCGCCCACCGGGCCCGCCAGGTGCGTCGCCAAGATAGCCACGACTTCGACCTGATCCTGGGCATGGACCGGGCCAATCTCGTCAATCTCCGACCGCTACTCGACCCCCAGGGCCCGGCACGAATCGCCCTCCTGGGGGACTTCGACCCCGCCCAGGTGGCGGAGGTCGAGGATCCCTATCACGACGGTCCCGAGGCATTTGCGGCTATCTACCAGCAAATCACCCGAGCCGTCGAGGGCTTGGTCAGGGGATGGTCGCCAGGAACTCGGTGACCTGCTCGGGGGACTGGTAACCCTCCCGGCGGCCGATCTCCTTCCCGGAGGCATCCAGCAGCACCAAAGCCGGAATACCGGAGACCCCGTGGGTCTGGTATAGGTGACTCAGGGCCGGGTCATCGGCATCGACCTTAATCGCAATCACTGGGGCCAAGGCCTTCTGGATTGTGGCGTCGGGCCAGACCTTTCGCTCCATTTCCTTGCATGGCGGACACCACCCGGCGGTGAAGCGCAGCAGCACCGGGCGTTTCGCCTGGGCCGCTTCGGCCAAGGCAGCCGGGACATCGGAGCGCCAAGGTGGCAAGGGGCTGGTCGGCTCCGCAGCACCACAGCCAGCGAGAAGCAGCACACCCAGCAATCCAGGGATCAGGGTACGGGACATAGGAAAACCTCCGAAAGTAGGGACTGGGGTTTGACCGGCACCGCGTGCAGATCGCCATGGATGACACTACGGGTGGCCGCCAACCGGCGTTGGGGCCCGATTCCAGGCAGGGCATCAAGCATCCACGGCTGGGCGTCTGCCAGCGGCACACGGGGGGGCTGGGAAACCACCGGCGCTGCCCACCAGCCGCGCACCAGCACCCCCACAACGAGCACCGTCGCCAATACCACGAGTAGAGGTGGCCGGACCATCACGACACCGGGACCCGGGTGAAGCGGTCCTTACCAGCCCCATCCTGGACCAGCCGGCTGGTCAATCCCTGGGTCGTGGCCAGGGCGTCAATGGCCGCCCCCTGACGCCAACCATGTTCCAGCCAAGCCACGCCGCCGGGGGCCATGCGCCGTAGGTCGGCCAACAAGGGCCGGATGAGATCCAAGCCATCGACACCGGCGAACAGGGCCTCGGCCGGTTCGAAGGCCAGTTCCGGATCACAGACCCCCCGCTCGTCCTCGGCAATATACGGCAGATTGGCCACAACCACTCCATAGGGCCCGGTCAGATGCCGCGTCAAATCCCCCTGGTGGAAGGTCACCCCCAGGCCCAGGCGGGTGGCATTCCCCTGGGCGATGGCCAGGGCCGCCGCCGAGACATCCGTCGCCTCAACCCGCAGATCCGGCCGAGCCTTGGCACAGGCCAGGGCGATGGCCCCGGAACCGGTGCCGACATCCAACAACCGGGTCCCGAATGGGGCCTCCGCGAGGACCAGGGGGATCAGCTCCTCGGTCTCAGGACGGGGCACCAGGACCCCCGGCCCGACCGTCAGCATGAGGTCTGCAAAGGGCTGAGTCCCGATGATATAGGCCAGGGGTTCCCGTCGACCCCGCCGAGCAACGCGCTCCCGCAGCTTGGCCACTTCCGTTGGCTCCAGGGGCATGTCCCAGCGGGTATAAAGATCGAGACGACTGAGGCCCAGGCTTTCGGCAAAAATCCACTCCGCTTCCCGGCGGCCATTGGTCAGGCCCTTGGTTGCCAGCCATGCCCCGGACTTGGCAAGGAGGTCACGAAGAATCGGTGCATCCATGGGTGCCACCGTAGGGTGCGGTTGCGTCCGGGCCAGGGCGTCGGAGGGTCGCCGCCATGGGTCATGATGTGCTCGGTGCGGTGCTGGTCCTGCTCCTGATTGGGCTGCCGATGGTGGCCCTCGCCCAACGCCTCCGGGTCGGAGCCCTGGCAGGCTACCTCGTGGCGGGGGCCGTGGCGGGGTACGGCGCGGGCCAATGGGGCGGAATTTTCACCAACGTCACCCCCGCGAATCTCGGCCCCCTGGCGGAAATCGGAGCTTCCCTCCTGCTCTTCGCCCTCGGTATGGAACTCGACCTGACGGGTTTCCTCCGTCGCTGGCGGACCTTGGCCATCGGCGCCGGAGGAACCATCCTCCTGACCCTGATCGGCGGCGTGGCCATGGGCATGGCCCTCGGCCAACCCTTCCCGCACGCGGTGGCCATCGGTGCCTGCCTGACCATGTCCTCGACCCTGTTCCTATTGCGGGCCCTTGATGAACACGGCCTGCGCAATCGCGAGGAAGGGGCCATCACCCTCGGCGTGTGCCTGGTCCAGGACCTGGCCCTGGCTCCGTTACTGGTGTTGATCGCCCTGGCCATTCCGACCACCGCCGAACGTCCGGCCTGGACCATTGGCGCAGGAATGGTGATCCTCCTCGGGGCAACTTGGGCCATGCGAACCCTGATCGCCTCGGCGATGGTCGCCCGCATCAAGGCCCTCCAGGTGCCCGAGATCGAAATCAGTTTCGCAATCGCCTTGGCCCTCGGCGCAGCCTGGGCCGCTGAACACGCCGGCTTGGGGGCGGCCAGCGGCGCATTCTGCGCGGGCCTGGCACTGGGCGGCGGCGACCACGCCAAACCCCTCCAGGCCAGTATCCGACCGCTTCTAGGACTGATGGCAGTGATTTTCTTCACGGCCATGGGCGTGCTGTTCGATCCCCGCTATGTCATCCAGCACCTGCCCCTGGTCCTGGGGGCTTTGCTGGTGGCAACCGCCCTCAAGGCCCTCCTCGCCGGGTTCGCCCTGCGGCTGGCGGGCCTGCCCATCCGCTCGTGTCTCGGGGGCGGTCTCATGCTCGCCAATATCGGGGAATTCAGTTTCGTCCTGGCGGCCACTGCCTTTGGCCAGGATCCGGCCCTGGCCGATCTCTATCGGTTGGTGGTCGCCGTCACCTGCCTAAGCCTGCTATTCACGCCCCTGCTGATGATCGTCGCCACCCGATTTCTGCCGGTGTCGCGCTCGGCGTCCATCACCACCAGCGGCGACAGTGTGGTGATCGCTGGCCTGGGCCCGGTGGGCAATTCCGTCGTCACGACCCTCAAGGACCTGGGCTACCCACTCCTCCTGGTCGATCGCAATCCGCATTTATTGGAGGCCTGGCAGGGGCAGACGGGCATCATCACCCACCAGGGCCGGATCGAGGACATGGACGACTGGCTTCCCCGCCTCGGCCATCGCCCGGCCTTAGTGGTGTTGACCTTCCCGATCCCGGACGCCAGCGCCCTGGTGGCCCGCCGCCTGATGGCCCTTGATCCCGATCTGGTCATCGTCGCCCGCAGCCCTTTCCAGGGGCAGGAAGATATCCTCCACGCCGCCGGCATCCGCCACGTCATCTGTGATGAGCGGGAAACCGCCAAAGCCTTGCTGCCAGTCCTCATCAACGCCATCCATGATCGTGGGAATGACCAGGCCCGCCTCATCCGGACGCGCCAAACCCTGCGATCCCTCGAAACCCCGCCCGCCATCGAGCCCCCTTGACGAAACGGGAAGTCCCCCACACTGCTTGCCACAACGCCAGTGACGCTCCCATCGTCTAGTGGCCTAGGACAACGGATTCTCAGTCCGTGAACTGGGGTTCAAATCCCCATGGGAGTACCAAGGCGGCCCTGATCCCCCGATCAGGGCCGCTTCATTTTCCTGCACTCGCGATGCGCCTGCAGCCGTGCCATTCCAGGGCTTGACACGGTTCACAACGACTCACACTCCCCGCCCCCTTCAAACGGAATAGGCCATGAAAGTCTACGTTCGCAACAGCTCCCTGAAGTCCCGCAAGATGACGGGCTTCCGTCGCAAGATGAAGACGCGCTCGGGCCGGGCCATCCTTAACCGCCAGCGCGCTCGCTCCATCGGCAAGGGCAAGTACAACCGCAAGCCCGCTCGCAAGTTCTGATTTCAGAACAACTTGCGCGACTTTAAGAACCCCACGCACATCTGCGTGGGGTTCTTCGTTGGTATCAACCCAAGGTCGGTATTGACATGGGTCTGTTCGGGCTCAGAGTGCCGCCATGAGCAACGCCCTTCCCCCCGGACAAACCCGTATCCTGACCTTCTTCGCCGACGCCGAGGACGATGGCCGCCAGCCGAGCCGCGCCGAAGTCGCCGAAGCCATGGGCTACGCCTTTCCGAGCGCCGTCAGCAAGCACGTCGAAGCCCTGGTCCGCAAGGGTCTGCTCGAAGCCGACCGTGAGAAGAAGCGGAACGTCAAGTTGACGGACACCGGGTGGGCCGCCATCGGCCGCTCCCCCGCCAAGCGCGGCGTCCCGGTCCTCGGTGCCATCGCCGCCGGCACCCCGGTCCTGGCCTCCGAGAACCTCTCCACTTGGCTCCATGAAATCGCCCCGGCCCCCGGCCGTTTCGCCCTCAAGGTGCGCGGCGACAGCATGATTGAAGCGGGCATCCTGGAGGGCGACTACGCCGTGATCCAGAAGGGTGGCGAAGTTCGTGATGGTCAGATCGGCGCCGTTCGCATCGGCGAGGAAGCGACCCTCAAGCGCGTCCGCTACCATGCGGACCACGTCGAACTGATCAGCGAGAACCGCGCCTACGCCCCGCGCATCGTGCCCCGGGACCAGGCCGCCAGCGAAGGCTTCGAGGTCGTAGGGCCCCTGGTCTTCGTGTTCCGCAACGTCCTCTGACGCCTCGGCTCAGATTGCCAACTCCTGATCCCGGCGGGAATCGCCGCCGGGCACCTGCATCTTCTCTCCCAACATCTCTCGAAAGACCCCCATCATGGCTGCCGAACCCAAAGAATCCCGCACCTCCGATCGTGGCGACCGTGCCACCACCAGTGCCGATAAAGGCCTGACCCCCTCGGAGCTCGCCGCCCGCAAGAAGGCCCTCGAATCGGCCCTCGAACAGATCGACAAGGTCTACGGCAAGGGCTCCATCATGAAGCTCGGCCAGGTCGACAAGACCGACGTCGGGGCGATTTCGACGGGATCCCTGAGCCTTGACCTGGCCATTGGCATCGGTGGCGTTCCCCGGGGCCGTATCGTCGAAGTCTACGGTCCTGAATCCTCCGGTAAGACGACCCTGGCGCTCTCCATTGCTGCCCAAGCCCAGAAAGAGGGCGGCGTCGTGGCCTACATCGATGCCGAACATGCGTTGGACCCCACGTGGGCGGACAAACTGGGCGTGAACATCGCCGATCTGCTCATCAGCCAGCCGAGCTTCGGTGAACAGGCCCTCGACATCGTCGACACCCTGGTCCGTTCCAATGCCGTCGACCTGGTGGTCGTCGACTCCGTCGCAGCCTTGACCCCCAAGGCGGAACTCGAAGGCGACATGGATGAATCGAGCGTCGGCCTCCAGGCCCGCATGATGTCCAAGGCCATGCGCAAACTGACGGGCGCCATCAACAACGCCAAGACCACCGTCGTCTTCATCAACCAGATCCGCGAAAAAATCGGCGTCACCTACGGCAGCCCCGAGACCCAGCCTGGTGGCCGGGCCCTCAAGTTCGCCGCCAGCCTGCGCCTCGATATCCGTCGCGTGACCTCCATCATGGATGGCGAACGGGCCGTCGGGAATCGTGTCCGCGTGAAGGTGGTGAAGAACAAGGTCGCCGCGCCCTTCACCAAAGTCGAGTTTGACATCATGTTCACCGAGGGCATCAGCTTCACCGGCGACGTCCTCGACCTCGGCGTTCTGGCCAAGGTGATTCAGAAGTCCGGCGCGTGGTTCGCCTACGGTACCCACAAACTCGGTCAGGGCCGGGAGAACGCCAAGCAGTTCCTCAAGGATAACCCCACGGTCTGCGACGAAGTGGTGGCCAAGATCCGGGCCGCCGGCGTCAATCTGCTCGACGGTGCGGGCGGGGAGTAATTCTTCTTCCTCGTTGGCCAGGTGCTACGGGCCTGGCCAACGAAGTCCTCCAGGGGCAACTTTGGGCACCTTGGCGGTTCGACCGCGCGGGGCATTGGCTATCCACGTGCTCCTGAAAATCCCAGGTGAAGCCGGATTCCCATGCGTCGAAAAAGCCAATGGCCGCGTTTTTAACCACCTGTCCGCAAGGCAGGTGGTTACATTTTTAGTACGGATTTTCAAAGGTGACCTGGGACCGCGCGCCGCTGGCGCG
>CAIUVD010000045.1 GCA_903902515.1 uncultured Planctomycetota bacterium
CCGGTGCCGGCGTCGGGGTGGTCTTCCCCTTGGCCCTGGGCTATGCCCTGCAATTGGTGCCTGCCAGCCATGCGGCGGTGGTCACGGCCTGCCTGCCCCTGGCGACGACGGCCTATGCCGGTCTGCGGGGACATACCCTGCCGGGGCGACGTTTCTGGCAGGCGGGGGCCCTGGCCAGTGTGCTGGTACTGGCATTTTCATGGCGTCATGCCCAAGTCGGGATCAGCAGCTCCGTGGGGTTGGCGGATGGACTTCTGCTCCTCGCGATGGCGGGAGCGGCGGTGGGGTATGTCGAGGGTGCCCGTCTGACGACAGCGTCCCGTCCGGGCTGGCAGGTGATTTCCTGGGCCCTGGTCGGCTTGCTGCCCTGGGTCGCTCCGGTGGCCCTGGCGTGTTGGCTGCGGCTGGACCACGAGGTGCCCTGGACGGCCTGGGGGGCCCTCGGCTATGGCACCGTGTTCAGCATGTACCTGGGGTTTTTTCCGTGGTACGCGGCGA
The DNA here is from genome assembly GCA_903902515.1 of uncultured Planctomycetota bacterium. Taxonomy (GTDB): domain Bacteria; phylum Planctomycetota; class UBA11346; order UBA11346; family UBA11346; genus CAIUVD01. The sequence continues at coordinate 499 of CAIUVD010000045.1, forward strand.
TGGCCGCCATCGGTGTGGCTCGGGTCAGCCAATGGCAGTATCTGCAGCCTTTTGCGGCGGTCGGCTATGCAGTGATGCTCCTTGGGGAGTCCGTAGACGTGGTGGATCTGCTCCTCGCGGGCGGGGTCGTGGCTTCGATCGCCTGGAGTCGGCGTACCACTTGATGCCGTGCGGGCTTGCGGACCCTGGTAGCCCATGTCCACCATCCTCGTCACCGGCGGTGCCGGCTACATCGGTTCCCACACGGTTCTTGAACTGCTCACTGCCGGTCATCGGGTGGTGGTGGTCGACAACCTCGACAACAGCAGCCTGGAGTCGATCCGTCGGGTTGAGGCCCTGACGGGCAAGCGGGTTGATGTCCACCTGTTGGACCTGCTGGACCGCACCGGCCTTGATCTGATTTTCGCCAAGTACCGCATTGATGCCGTGATCCACTTCGCCGGCCTCAAAGCGGTGGGCGAGTCGACGCAACAACCCCTGCGCTATTATCACAACAACCTGACCAGCACCCTCCACCTGCTGGAGGCGATGAAGTTGGCTGGCTGCAAAACCCTGGTCTTTTCCTCGTCGGCGACCGTCTACGGCGACCCCGAGCGCCTGCCGATCATCGAAGATCAGGCCCTGCGGACGACCAATCCCTATGGGGCCACCAAGTTGTGGATCGAAGGCATCACCGCCGACCTCGCCAAGGCAGAATCCGGCTGGAACCTGGTCATGCTGCGCTACTTCAATCCGGTCGGTGCCCACGAAAGTGGTCGCATCGGCGAGGATCCCGCCGGCATCCCCAACAACCTCATGCCCTTCATCATGCAGGTGGCGGTGGGTCGTCGTGAGGTGCTGAGTGTGTACGGGAACGACTGGCCGACTCCCGACGGCACGGGCGTTCGCGACTACATCCATGTCGTCGACCTGGCCCAGGGCCATGTGGCGGCCATCGACAAGGCCCTCGGCGGGGCTCTGCCGGGCTGGACGGCGATCAACCTCGGAACCGGTAACGGTCAGAGCGTCCTCGACATGGTGAAGGGCGCCTCCAAGGCCGTGGGCCGGGAGCTGCCTTACCGTTTTTCCCCCCGCCGTCCTGGCGACATCGCCGCCTGTTATTGTGATCCCGCGAAAGCCCAGCGCCTGCTGGGCTGGAAGGCCAACCTGGGAGTCGACCGCATGTGCGCCGACCACTGGCGGTGGCAGAAGAACAACCCCCAGGGCTATGCCCAGGAGTGACCCATGGCCGCTAGCAATACCGTCGCCAGTCGCTTAGCCGTCCTGGTCGTCCTGACGCCCTTCCTGGTCGCCCTGTGGTTCGCGGCCCCGTACGTCCTGCCGATGTGGCGGTGGCAGCACATGGACTTGGAGGCCCTGGCCAAGACCAGCGGCACGCCCTTGGCGACCCTGGAACAACGCTACCAGGTGGTGTTTCGCCATTCCGAGCGGGGTCCCAATGACCCACTTTCGTGGCAGTTGTTGGAGATGAAGCCCGAATGGAAGGACGGCGAAGAAGATAAGCTGGCGGTCCGGGCGACCATCGTCAGCGATCGCAGCGGTGAACCCATCAGTGCCATGAGCTTGGGCAGCGGGAGCTACAAGGACCGCTACTTCAAGGCCGAGGCTTGGCGCCTGCCACCCGGCGCTTTTGGATTCAATAAACACCGCCCCGTGATCGTCTTCGATCACCAGACCTTGGAAAAACTGGGAATCAGTCCTGCCATGTCCTGGGAAGACACGGTGGGTTCTCAGCACAGCCCAAAATGGCCGAATGATGATGATGCCGTCGAGGACGGCTACGTGCACCCGGAAGCCCCATGATCGCCCACATTAACGACCTCTGTAGCCGTGCCCGTCCGGCAGCCCGTTCGGTGGCCATCCTCACGGATGTTCAGCGCCAGTCCGCCCTGCGGGCGGCGGCTGATGCGGTTCAGGCGGCGGAAACGACGATCGTCGCCGCCAATGCCCGGGATCTCGACCAGGCCCGCAAGGATGGATTGTCCTCGGCCATGATCGATCGTCTGCGGCTGGATGGCGGCCGTTTGGCGGCGGTCGTCGCGGATCTTCGCGCCGTAGCCGAATTGCCGGATCCCGTCGGACGGATTCTCGAAAGCCGGACCATCGCCAAGGGGGTGGCCTGCGAGAAGGTGGCCGTCCCGATCGGAGTCGTGGCCTGCATCTTCGAAAGTCGTCCCAATGTCACCGTTGATGTCGCGGGTCTTTGCCTGCGGGCCGGGAACGCCTGCATTCTGCGGGGCGGCAAAGAAGCCGTTCACAGCAATCGGGCCTTGGCGGAGGCGTTTCGCGGGGGCCTGGCCACGGCCGGGGTGACGCCGGATGCGGTGCAATTGGTCCAGAACCAGGACCGGGCCCTGATCCCGGCCCTCCTCGCTCGGGAGGAGGCGATCGACATCGTCATTCCCCGGGGCGGCGAAGGCCTGATCCGCGCCGTGGTGGAATGTTCTCGGGTGCCGGTCATCAAGCACGACAAGGGCGTCTGCTCCGTGTACGTCCATCGGGCTGCCGACCAGGCCATGGCCCTCGAGATTGCTTTTAACGCCAAGTGCCAGCGGCCCGGGGTGTGCAACACCATCGAGAATCTGCTGGTGGACCGGGCCATTGCCCGCGACTTCCTCCCGCGCTTGGCAGCTCGATTAGAGGGTGTCGAACTGCGGGCGGATGCGGAAGCCTTACCGCTCTTGCCGGGAGCCATCCCGGCGACGGACAGCGACTGGAGCACGGAGTACCTCGCCCTGATTCTGGCGGTGAAGGTGGTGGCAGGCCTCGATGAAGCGATTGCCTTCACCAATGCCTACGGCAGCCACCACAGCGACAGTATCATCACCACGGATGCCGTGGCTGCGGAACGCTACCTGCGGGAAGTCGACAGCGCCTGCGTCTATCACAACGCCAGCACGCGCTTCACCGATGGTGGTCAGTTTGGCTTTGGCGCCGAGGTCGGTATCAGCACCAATCGTTTGCATGCCCGGGGGCCCATGGGCCTGGCGGAACTGTGTACCTACAAGTACGTCTGCCGGGGTACGGGCCAGGTCCGCTGAGCCCTTGGCCCTCCGTCAGCCCTGGGCCATCAACCAGGCGAGAAGATCGGGATTGATGCCCTCGGCATTCTGATGCTTCGGCAGAATGGCATCGCCCCCCGCCTGAAGGATGGCTTCGGAGGCCCGGCGGACGGAACTGTGGCCGATGATCCGGCTGCGGCTAGGCGCTGGATCCAGCCGACGCAGGGTCCTGGTCACGGTGTCGCCCCGTTCGGAACCGATGAAATAGTCCATCAGAATCGCGTCCGGCCGTTCCGACCGAGGCCGGCGGGCGTACACGTGGAGCGCCTCCCTGCCGGTTTCGAAACCTTCGAAATGCCAGCTGGCGGCCTGGAGGACCGTTGCCTCCGAGACCGCCAGCAGGTGGCGTCCATCATCAATGTGCCACAGTAGCGGCATCAGCCGCCACCACCACCACCGCCACCACCGAGGCTCTCGATGATCTTGATCAGCGGCAGGAACAGGGCGATGACGATGAAGCCCACGGCGCCGCCCATGAACACGATCAGGGCCGGTTCCATCAGGGCCATCATGGCGGCCACGGCGGCGTCCACCTCTTCGTCGTAGTTATCGGCGATCTTGATCAGCATCTTGTCGAGTTCGCCGGTCTCTTCACCGACCTTGATCATGTTGACCACGATGTCGTCGAAAATGCCGCTGCGGCGCAGGGGGTCATTGATGGTTTCGCCTTCCTTCACGCTGTCGCGAACGGCCATGATGGCGTTCTGGACGACCACGTTGGGGGTGGCGTTGCGGGTGATTTCCAGGGCATCCAGGAAGCCGACGCCGGAGGTCACCAGGGTTCCGAGCGTTCGGGTGAAGCGGGCGACCGCACCCTTCTTGGTGACGTTGCCGAGGACCGGCAGGATCAGGGCGATGCGGTCCAGGATGGCACTGCCCTTTTCGGTCCGGCCGATCGCCTTGAGGGCCATGGTGATGAAGATGATGCCGAGGACCGCCGTCCACCACCAATCGGCCATGAAGCGACTGAACGTGATCAGAAATTCCGTCAGGCCGGGGAGGGTGATGCCCAATTCGCGGAAGATCAGCTCGAACTTCGGCACGATCACGATCATGATGAAGCTGAGGATGATCACGGCGATGGAAAGCACGGCGACCGGATAAATCAGGGCGCCGATGACCTTCTTCTTGAGTTTTTCGGCTTTTTCCCGGAACTCCGCAAGGCGGCGCAGAATGGTATCGAGGGCACCGGCCGTTTCACCGGCCTTGACCAGGTTGGTGTAGAGTTTGTCCCAGATCTTGGGGTGGCGGGCCATGGCCTCGGACAGCATTGAGCCGCCCTGGACTTCTTCGGTCACCCGGCTGATGGTCTCCTTGAACTTCCCAGGGCGCTGCATGTCCGTGAGGATCTGCAGGGACTGCACAATTGGCAGGCCGGCGTCTTGCAGCGTCGAGAGCTGGCGGGTGAACAGGGTCACCTGGGCCGGTTTCACCCCGCCGCCGAAGCCGGGGATATTGATCTGCTTGGAACCGGCCCCGCTCTTGAAGCTGGCAGCGGCTTTGGCGGCCTTGCCCTTGGCCTCTTTGACCTCGATCGGGAGCAGCCCCTGCTTCTTAATGGCCGCCACGGCCTCCAGCTGGCTGCCGGCCTCCAGGCTGGCGGAGACCTCTTTGTTGGCCTTCTTATCAAAGGCTTTGTAAGTGAAGGTCGCCATGGGATTAATCCTCTACCGCCAGGGTTTCGCGCACGACCTCTTCGATCGTGGTCAAACCGGCGAAAACTTTCTGAATGCCGGCGTCACGCAAGGTCCGCATGCCACCGCGTTGAGCGGCGGCTCGCAGGGCACTGGCGCTGGCCTTCTGTAAAATGAGTTCACGCAAGGTGTCGTTGATGTCGAGCAGC
>CAIUVD010000046.1 GCA_903902515.1 uncultured Planctomycetota bacterium
CGGCCTTGGCCTGCTCGGCCTTGGCCTTGGCTTCGTCAGCCTTGGCCTGGAGGGTCTCGGTGCGGACCTTGAGTTCCTTGAGGGATGCCTCGCGCTTGACCTTCTCCAGTTTCGCGGCCTCGATGCCGTTAACGAGGTCCATATAGTCCTTGTTGGTTTTGGCGGCGGGCTGTTTGGCCTTGAGGTCGATGGCGGCGGCTTCGCAGCGTTCCACATCGGCCGTGTATTGGCGGATCAGCGCATCCAATTTGCCGACTTCGCCGTGGGCCATCTCGGCCGCGGCCGCGGCAGCCGTGGCGGCAGCCTGGGCTGCGGCCAGCTTCTTCTGTTTCGCGAGGCGTGCCTGGAGGTGCTTCAGGCGCTCCTTGTCGATGACCTGCAGGTCGAGCAGGGCGTTGACACTGGACTTCATGAGCACCTCCTGGGGGCCTGGCATGATGGGCGCTTCGAGGGACTGTCCAGCGTCAGGGCGGGCTTTGCGTCCGGGGCTTTGCGTCCGGGGCTTCGCGTCCGGGGGCGGCAGGCCGCCGTCTGATGGCAGACATCGGCCTTGCCGACGTGAGCGGAGCGAACCCCGGACGCCGAAGGCCCCGGACGCCGAAGGCCCCGGACGGACCCGGCATTGTCCCGCCGCCGGAACCCGTCAAACCGGAGCCCATGCAGGTTCATGCGCTTCCCGGGCCTTGGGCCCCCCGTCATCTGGTGGGCTTCGATCTCCGCCGCCGGCCCCATCTTGAGGCCGATGTCTTGGTCATCGGTGGTGGGGTGGCTGGTTTCTGTGCCGCCCTAGAGGCTGCCGATGCCGGTCGTGAGGTCCTGCTGTTGGCCAAGGGGAGTCCGGAAGAAAGCAACACGGCCTGGGCCCAGGGCGGCATTGCGGCGGTCCTCGACCCCCACGAGGCCCAGCCCAATGATACCGTGGACCTCCACGTCCGGGACACCCTGGCGGCGGGCGTCGGCCTGTGCGATGAGGTGGTGGTCCGCGACCTGTTGGCCGATGGCGCCCGAGCCATTGCCTGTCTGCGCCGTCAAGGCTGCAATTTCGACCTCGATGACCAGGGGGCCGTGGCCCTGGCCCGGGAAGGCGGTCACGCCGCCCGCCGGATCCTCCACGCCCAGGGCGATGCCACGGGCCGCGAAATCGCCCGGGCCCTGGCCCAGGCCGTCGAGCGCCATCCGGGCATCACCACCATCCCCGGGGCCTTCGCCATCGATCTCCTGACCGAGGGCGGACGGGTGGTGGGGGCCCTCTACCATCGGCGGGATGAACTGATTGCCGCCTTAGCTGGTGCCACCGTCTTGGCGACCGGCGGCTGTGGACGGGTGTGGCGCGAAACCACCAACCCGGTGGTGGCCACGGGTGACGGGTTGGCCATGGCCTACCGGGCTGGAGCGGCGGTGGCCGACGTCGAGTTCATGCAGTTCCACCCCACCACCCTCTATATCGCCGGCGGCGCCCGCTTGCTGATCACCGAGGCCATGCGTGGGGAAGGAGCCGTACTCAAGAACCACCAGGGCGAGCGGTTCATGCCGGGCTACCACCCCCAGGCCGACCTTGCCCCCCGCGATGTGGTCACCCGGGGCATCATCAGCGAAATCCGCAAGTCCGGTTTCCCCCACGTGTGGCTTGACGCCACCCACCTGGGCGCCGAGTTCCTGCACCACCGTTTCCCGACCATCGTCCAGGCCTGCGCCCGCTTCGGCATCGACCCGGCCAAGGATTGGCTGCCGGTCCATCCCAGCGCCCATTACCACTGCGGCGGCGTGCTGACGGATGCCCAGGGGGCGACCACCCTTCCCGGCCTGTGGGCCGCTGGCGAAGTCGCCTGCACCGGCCTTCATGGGGCCAACCGGCTGGCCTCCAATAGTCTGCTGGAGGGCTTGATCGTCGGTCTGCGGGCCGGCACCGCCGCCGCCGCCGCGGGCGGTGCTCCTGGCAGGATTCGCATCAGCGCGGACCGCCCGGATCCAGCGCCGGAGGACCTCGACGTCCAGGATCTCCTCCGCAGCGTCCGCTCCCTGATGTGGCGTCAGGTCGGGATCGAACGCACGGCCAATGAATTGGCCATGGCCCGGCGCAGCCTCGATTTCTGGGCCCAGCACCAGGCCCGGGATGCCTTCCGCAGCCCCGCGGGCTGGGAACTTCAGAACCAACTGACCGTCGGCGCCCTGGTGGCGACGGCGGCTTTAGCCCGCACCGCCAGCGTCGGCACCCACACCCGGACCGACAGCGCCGGAGCTGTCGATCCCCGCCATTTCTCCTTGGTAAAACCATGACCGCTGATCTTCGCTGGACCGCCGTTGGCCAAGCCGCCGACTGGACCGACAACACCGGGCGTCTGTGCCAACTCGGCGCCCGCCGGATCGGTGTCTACCGCCATCAGGGCCAATGGTACGCCCTCAAGGACATCTGCCCCCATGCCGGCGTCAGCCTGGTGAAGGGTCCGGTCAGCGAGATGACCGTGATGTGCGTTGGCCACGGCTGGACCTTCCGCCTGGATACGGGCGACATCGAGAAGGGCCCGGGGGGCTTCAGCGTCCCGGCCTATCCCGTGCGCGAGGTCAACGGGGTGGTCGAAGTCGGGATCTGACGCGGCTGGCGGGCCGCCCAGGTCCGCCATGCTCGGCCCATGCGTCCCCTGCTCCAGATTTTGCTCCACCTGATGGCTGATCGGGGGCACCGCGCCCGTCTCGGGACGCTGGTCAAATTCGTACTGGTGATCGTGCTGGTGGTGGTGGCCTTCACCCTCGCCTTCCACGCCTTGATGGCCTACGAGGGCCGTGAGCACAGCCTGCTGACCGGCGTGTACTGGGTGTTCACGACCATGACCACCCTGGGGTTTGGCGACATTACCTTCACCACCGACCTGGGACGGATGTTCAGCGTCCTGGTGATGCTGGTTGGCACCTTCCTGCTGTTAGTGGTCCTGCCGTTTACCTTCATCGAGTACCTCTATTCGCCGTGGATGCGTGCCCAGACCGCTGGTCGGGCCCCCCGGTCCCTTCCTGCGAGCGCCCGGGGGCATGTGCTGTTCACGGCCCAGGATCCGATTGCGGCCACCCTCCTGCCGACCCTCGAACACCATGGCATCCGTGCCGCCATCCTGGTGGCGGATCTGCAGGAGGCCCTGCGCCTCCATGATGCCGGGCTGCCGGTGATCGTGGGCTCCCCCGATGACCCTGCGGCGTGGGAGGCGGCCCGGGCCTCGGCGGCGGCCCTGGTGGTGGTCAACGGCTCCGAGATGGCCAATGCCAACGCCCTCCTGACCCTGCGGGAAGTCGCCCCCACGGTCCCGGTGGTGACCCTCGCCCGCAGCGATGCCGCCGAGGAGATCCTGGGCTTGGCGGGTGCGACCCAGGTGCTGCGCCTCGGCAAGGGTTTGGGCGAAGCCCTGGCCCGCCGCATCCCCAGCGGGGTGGTCCTGGAGGTCGGGCGGATCGGCGGCCTGGCCCTGGCCGAGGTCCCGGCCGGGCCGGAACTGGCGGGACGGTCCTTGCGGGAAGCGCGGATCCGCGAACGCCTGGGGGTGACGGTGGTGGGTCGCTGGGACCACGGCCGCCTGCGGCCCGTCGCCGGGGACGAGCCCGTGGCCCTGGGCACCCAGATCGTCCTCTGTGGGTCACCGGCCGCCCTCGCGGCCTGGCCGATGGCTCCGGTTCCGGAGGGCGGCCCGATTGTCATTCTTGGCGGTGGGCGGGTGGGCCGGTCGGCGGCCCAGAGCCTGGCTGCCCGGGGCCTGGCGACGGTGATCGTCGACCGTCTGGCGGATCGCGTGGCGACATGCCCCGGGGCGGTGGTCGGTGATGCCAGCGAACGGGCGGTCCTTGAACGGGCGGGCATCGCCGGGGCCCGAGCGGTCCTGGTCACCACCCACGACGATGACGCCAACATCTTCCTGACCATCCTGGTTCGTCGCCTCCGCCCCGACCTGCTGGTGGTCTGCCGGGCGACCCACGAACGAAATATCTCCACCCTCCACCGGGCCGGGGCCGACGCGGTGCTGTCCTATGCCAGCCTCGGGGCGGCCCAGATGTTCGGTCTCCTGGGCCGTCCTGATGCGGTGCTGGTGGCGGACGGCTTGGTGGCTTGGCGTCAGGCCCTGCCCCCGGCCCTGGCGGGTCGGCGCCTCGCGGAGCTGGGTGCTGGGACCACCGGCTGCCGGATCCTGGCGGTCCAGGATGCCCAGGGCCAGGAGGGCGACCTCTCCGCGCCCCTGCCAGAAGGGGGCTCCGTCCTGTTGATCGGTGATGCCCGGTCCCAGCAGGCCTGGGATCGAGCTTACCCCGCCTGAGGGTTGGCGAGGCGGAGTACCGGCAGGGTCGCGTCGGGCCGTTGGGCCAGCCAGGTGACCAGGTGTTCCCGGAGATGGCAGCGGAGATCCCAGGCGGCGCTCGCGTCCCGGGCCGAGATCAGGATACGGAGTTCAATCGAATGCTCGGCGGCCTCCGTCATCTGGACCTGGGCCACCCGGCCATCCCAGCGCGGATCACCGTGGACCAGCCGTTGCAGTTCCGTCCGCACCTCGTCGACCGGGATGCCATGCCGGGCCCGAAGGGTCACCGTTCCCAGGATTTCGGCGCTGGTACGGGTCCAATTCTGGAAGGGCTTTTCGATGAAGTAGCTGATCGGCACCACCAGGCGTCGCTGATCCCAGATGGCCACCACCACGTAGGTTAAAGTGATGTCCTCGATCCGGCCCCATTCCCCCTCGACGATCACCACATCATCGAGACGGATCGGCTGGGTGAGGGCGATCTGGACTCCGGCCAGGAGGTTGGCCAGGGTGCGTTGGGCGGCGATGCCGAGGACCAGGGAGGCGACCCCGGCGGAAGCTAGGAGACTGGTGCCGAGTTGCCGCACGGCTTCAAACTGCATGAGCAGGCTGGCGAGGGTGAAGATCCCGACCAGCACATAGGCGATGCGCCGCAGGACCATGATCTGGGTCATGCGCCGTCGGGCGACGAGGTTGTCCGCCTGGGCCAGTTCCTCGGGGGTCACCAGCAGACGTTCCGCGAGGTGAATGGCCTGGATGGCGGTCCAGGCGATGGCCATCACCACGGCCACGCTCATGAGACGGTCTGAGAGGACGTGGAGGGATGGCTGGTCGGCCAGGACCCGGACCCCGATCCAGAAGGCGCCAAGGGGAATCAATCCCTGCAGGATGCGACTCGTCAGGTGCAGGGCGAAATCGTCCCACGGGGTGCGGGTCTGTTGGGTCAGATCTCCAAGCAGTTCCTCTAGTCGTCCCGCGGCCCGGTAGAGGGCCCAGGTGATCAGGATCAGTCCGGTCAGTCCGGTTGCTTGGCTCCACAGGGCGACGGCCTCCATGGGTACCGCAAGGGGCAGCAGCATGGCGAGAATCAGGCCGATGCGGGGGGTCACGCGCAGCACCGGGGCCATCACCCCCAACAGACGGGACACCCCGGAAGGAGCCCGGTGGCTCAGGGCATGTAGGGCTTTCCTGGCCATCAGCAGCAGGAGACCGGTAATAAGGCCGAGGACGATAGAGGTCAGGGCTGGGGCCGCCCATGGGGCCAGACCCGGCAAGATGTCTCGACACAATTCGATCACGAAGGTGCCGAAGCGTTCAATGTGGAGGGTCATCAAGCCACCTCAGCCTAACAGGGGGGCGGTGGGACTGAGGGCGAAGGCGGCCCCGATGAGACCTACATGGCTGTAGCATTGCGGGAAGTTGCCATGGGCTGTGCCAGACTGGGGATCCCAATGTTCGGCCATCAGGCCCACATGGTTGGCGGCCTGGAGGGCTTGTCGGAAGATCCGCCGCCCTTCGGCCATCTGGCCGAGGCGGGCATGGGCCTCGGCGATCCAGAACGAACAGACCACGAAGGCGTGTTGCGGACTCCCGAAATCATCAGGGTAGCGGTAGCGGAAAAAGAAGCCGGTTTTGTGACCGTCCCGGAGGACTTCCAGATCCCGGGTGATGGTGGCCAGGGTTCGCCGGCAGAGGGCCCGATCGGGATGATCGAGGAGGACCGCCAAGGCCAGACTGGCGTCGGGGACTCGATCACCGGGAGCATTCCATAGCACGCCATCGGCAACGCTGCGTTGCAGGAGGTGCTCGGACTGGCGGCGGGCCCGGGTCCAGGGCGCGATGGGCCCGGGGACGCGGTGGTTCCGGCAGAGTCGTTCGTAGGTCCGCAGGCCGGCCCACGACAAGAGGGTGGGAAAGGCATGGGCCTTCCAGCCGCCCCGCAGTTCCCACAGGCCGGCGTCAGATTCGCCCAGGGTGTCGCGGCACCGTTCGGCGAGAAACGTCAGGAGACCCTGCCGATGATGATCCCGCAGATGCGCCAATCGCTCGTCCCGAAACAGGGTCGCGAGGGTCAGGAGCATTTCGCCATAGACATCATTCTGCACATGCTCCGCCGCCTGGTTGCCCGAGCGCACGGGCTGGGAGCCAGCGGCGCCGGCCCAGGCCGGATGGATGATCTCCGGCAGAGGCAAAGTGCCATCGATGCGGTAGACCGGGGCCAGACGACCATCGGGCCCAACACTGCGCACCCGATCCATGAGGAAGCCCATCAGCCCCTCCAAGTCATCAAGGTGACCAAGCCGGGACAGGGCCGAGACGGTAAACCAGGCATCCCGCAGCCAGCAGAAGCGGTAGTCCCAATTCCGCTCCTCTCCGGGCGTTTCGGGCAGGCTGGTGGTGGGGGCGGCGAGGACCGCCCCGGTTTCCTCAAAACAGTGGAGTTTGAGGGTGATGGCCGAGCGGATGACCTGGGCTTGATGGTCCTGGGGGATGCTGCACCGCTTCACCCAGGTGTGCCAATGGTCGGTGGTGCGCTCCAGAAAATCCCGACAGGTCGGGGCGAGATCGGCCTCCATGGGCAGATCCCAGGACATGACCAGGTGGCGGGGCCCGTCGATCAGTAGGGGCCGGCCTTCCATCAGGGGCGTCAGGGGCAGGTCGGTGGTCAGGCGCAATTCGCCCCCCGCCCGGTCCCAGCGCAGGTGGCTGCTGCCCCGGCGGGGAACCAGAGCCTCGCGGCTCCAGCCCGCCACGGGCTGGCAGTCGACGATGACCCGGGGAAGGCCGTCCAAGGGCGTGATGATGCGCACCACCTGGAGGGGGCGGTACATGCGTCCATGTTGGCGGAAGCGGGGCAAGAAGTCGGTGATGCGGTAACGGTCCCCCTCCGGGGTGACGAAATCCGACTCCAAAATGGCGGTATTGGTGCGGTAGGCCTGCCGTTCCAGGCGGGCCCCCGGGGCGGCGATGCTCCAGGCGCCGCCTGCCGGATCGAGGGTCTGACCGAAGACCGGCGGGGAGTCCGGACGGGGCAGGCAGAGCCAGGTGATGGTCCCTTCGTCATTGACCAGGGCGCTGGCCTGGCCGTTTCCAATTAAGGCATGATCACGCATGGTGTTGGACCTCGTGAAGGAGCAGGTTAAGGAAGCGGCCGACCTCTGCCTGATTCTCTAGACGCCACGGGGCCCCCAGAGGCAGGTCCCCGACCTGGACACCGTGAATCCGGGGATCCGTCGAGGCCAGGGCCGAGGCATCGTTCCAGTCATCTCCGACAAACATGGCGGCGGGGTGATGCTGCAGCAGGTGGAGCAGGGCCGCATGCTTGTCGGGGAGATCCGGATGGAGGAGGTTGAGGACCAGGTGTCCGTCCACCAGTCGGGGTTCCGGCCATAGGTCGGCCGTCAGGCGACGGGCCACGACCTCGGCCCGGGCGGGGTCCCGGGCGGCCCGCCAATGGAGGCTGAGGGACAAGCCCTTGTCCTCCACCCAGCAGCCGCCGCCGGTGAAACGACGGCGCAGGCGCGGCAGCCATAGGCCTGCCGCCTCCCGGGCCCGGGATTCAATCCAAGCCAGGTCCGGGAGGCCTTCGCTGCCGTGATTGCCCAGGAGCAGGGGCCCGGGGGGGCAGCGGGCGGCGAGATCAGCTCGGGATCGTCCGCTAATGATGGCTACCGGTGCCCATCGGGCCAGTTCCTCGAGATCCCGGTAGACCTGGAGACTGAAGGTTACCGCGTCCGGATGATCCGCGATTGGTACCAGGGTGCCGTCGAAATCGAAGGCCAGCAGCCTGTGGCCAGTGGCTGCCCGACGGGCCAGGTCGGCCAGATTCAAGGGGATCATGGCCGGTCCTCGGCCAATAAACGGCTCAGCAGTTCCCGGGCCTCGTCGGCGTGGGCCACCAGGTAGGTGGCATGGGTCACGGGGCTGCCTACGGCGATGCTGGCATTGGCGGTCCCACCCCAGGCGAACAGGCTCTCGTCGCTGAAACGGTCTCCGACCGTCACCACCGCCGCCCCGCTCCCGAGGCCGGCGGCCTCGGTGACGGAGGTCAGGGCGGTGCCCGCCGTATGCAGGCCATTGCGCAGGACCAGTCCCGCTCCAGTGCGGACGGCATGCCAGGGACTGCGGGCAAGGATGCCATCCAAGATGGCTCCGGTCTCACGGAGGATGGCTTCGGCCAGGGGCGAGGGTCGGCGGCCGATATGCCAGTGAATACTAAAATGGTTAACGATCACCCGGGAGCGGGGGATCAGCCGGGCCCGTTTTTCCAGGCAACGCAGGACCTCGGCACGGTAGGGCTCCAGGGAAGCGCTCTCGCCACCGGTACGCCAAGTGCCCGATGGATCCCGCAGACTTGCCCCTCGTTCAGCGGCAATCCATACCCCAAGGCCGCTCCACGAGCGTTCGCAGTCCTCGACGGGCCGCGACGAGATCAGCAGGATGGTCAGGCCTGGCATCCCCTGCCGCAGCAGGGGATGGTCTGGGGGCACCAGATCAGCGTCGATGGCGACCAATCCTCCGCCAGCGGCCAACCGACGGTGCAGGTCAGTCAGTTCCGGGCCTTCCAGGCTGCGGCTGGCATTGGTCCGGTTTCGCCCGGCGACTTCCGTCACCGCCGCCAGGAAGTCCGCCGCCCAGTGGCGATTGTCGGCCTCGACGACCCGCGCGTGGAGCACCCCCATCCGCTCCCGCCGCTCGGACTTCGGCATGTCAAGGGCCCGCAGGATGGCCTCGGCCACCGCCTCCACGTCATAGGGATTCACCACCAGGGCCTCGCCCATCTCCTCAGCGGCCCCGGCGAATTCTGACAGCACCAGCATGCCGTCACCCTCGGGATGGCAGGCGACGTATTCCTTGCACACCAAGTTCAGGCCATCCCTCAAGGGGGTCACCAGGGCGACCTCGGCCCGGCGATACAGGGCGGTGAGTTCGTCGAGGTTCCGCCGTTGAAATAGGTAGTGGATCGGGGTGTGGCCGACCGAGCCCAGTTCGCCATTGATACGCCCGACTTCGCGTTCGATCTCTTGCCGCAGGAGGTCATAACGATCGACCTCGATGCGCGACGGCACGCACAACTGGATAAAGGTCGCCCGGCTGCGCAAGTCTGGCCGGCGGCGCAGAACCCGCTCGAAAGCCGCCAGACGCTCGCGGATGCCTTTGGTGTAGTCCAGGCGATCGACTCCGAGCACCAGCCGTCGGCCCCCCAGGTCCCGTTCCAGATCGGCGAGGGCGGTGGCGTGGGCCGGACTGGCCAGGGAACGCTCCACCGCCCCGACGTCGATACCGAGGGGGAAAGCCCCGACGCGCACGATGCGATCTTCGACGTGGAGGTCCTCGGCGACCACGGCCACGTCCCGCAGGCGGGCGGCGGCGGCGGTGAAATGGCGGGCGTACTCCAGGGTGTGGAAGCCGATCACATCGGCCCCCAGAAGGCCCGCCAGGATTTCGTCCCGGGCTGGGTGGATCTTGAACACCTCCGAGGCGGGGAACGGGATGTGGTGGAAATAGCCGATGGCCAGGTCGGGGCATTGCTCCCGCAACATCCCCGGCACCAGCATGAGTTGATAGTCGTGGATCCATACCGTGTCCCCGGCCTCCGCCCGGGCGAGGATGGTTTCGGCGACCGCCCGGTTCACCGAGCGATAGGCCTCCCAGTCCTCAGGGCGGAATCGGGCAATGGCGGGGAAGTAGTGGAAGAGGGGCCAGATACCGCCGTTGCTGGCGCCGTTGTAATGCGCGGCGGCCAGGTCGGTCGGCACCGATACGTCCACCACCCGGGCAGCGGCGAGGCGTTCCTGGGTGCTGGAGTCCACGGGGAATCCGCCCTGGCCGACCCACCATGACGTGCCGCTTTCGTGGACAGGCAGCAGGGCCGTGACCAGCCCGCCATCGGTGCGGGCCAAGCCACCATCGGACTGGATGCGAAATGGCAGACGATTGGAGACGAGCCAGGTGGTCATGATGCAGAATCCATAGGATAGGTGAGGAGGATCGCCCCGTGGTGCAGATGGGGGTCCACGGTATGGGCCTCGTGGACCAGGTGGCGGCCGGCCTCCTGCGGTGTCGGAACGGCGAGCAGGGCCCTGCCCACCGAACCGATGGGCAGGGAGCCCCCCGTGCTTTGAGCCAGAGCCATCAAGGTGGTGCCAGGGCTCCAGGCGACCTGGGCGATGCGCGGCCGCAGGGCCTCGCCTTCCAGGAGGCGTCCCCGTTGTCCACGGTGGCTGATGATGCGGTGCCCGCCCCAGGTGGCGACCAATCCTTTGGGGCCATACGTGGTCAGGATGGTGATGGCATAGGTGTTGGCGCGGAATTCCCGGAGGAGTGCCTCCAAGTGCTGCCGGGCGGTAACCAGGGCGCCTCGACTCAGCCAGGGAACCACGGTACGGGCGATGCGGGCGGAAAGCAGGGCCGAGGTCGGGCCATCGGTGGCTTCGGTGAGAATCACCGCTGGTCCCCCCTGGCTGGGGGGAAGACCTTCCCAGGTCAAGCCGCGCTCATCTTGGTTTGACAAGAACTGGTAGCCCCACCCCATGGCAAGCAGCGCGGTCATGGTCCGCCCGTCCCTGCTCGGGCGAAGGGTCTGAACCACTTCCGGGCCAGCCATCGCACGGGCGGCAATTCCGCCATCGGCACTGCCACTGAGGTCACCACGATGCTCATGCCAACGACGGCGAAGGCGAGGTCGCGCAGGACCTCGCCCCCGGCCAAGCCCTGCTGGGCCGGCACCGAGGCCAGGACCGCCGCCGCCAGGCCCTTGGGGACCATCACGGCCGCCACGGTGGCATCCGTGGTGGTGGCGCTGGAGGAGAGGGTGAAGCGGGTGATGAGGAGTCGGGCGGCGTAGACGGCGACGACGATGGCGGCGGCGTAGGAGAGTACCTCCGGGTCCGAGAAGCGTAGATTCAGGCCGAGGTAGACGAAGAAGAACAACTTTACCAGGAACACCGCCTCGGCGAACAGGTCGCGCTCCTGATCGGTGTGCTGGGCGATAGCGATGGGGTTGCGGGTCGAAAATCGAGCCGCCAGATCCGGTACGACATTGGAGATCGTCATGCCGAAGGCGAGGGCGGCGATGCCACCGCTGAACCCCAGGAGTTCCGCCAAGCCGTACAGCAGGAAAACCACCGCGAACACCAAGGTGAAACTGTTGGGCAGTTGACGCACCCGGTCGAGCATCAACAGCCAGCCGATACCTCCGGCCACGCCCATCACCGACGCCACCACCAGGCTGGCAATCATCCGGCTGGCCAGTTCCATGCCGTGCAGTTCGCCCCCGGCCAGGGCGGCCTGGAGGAGAGCGAAGGCGCCGACGATGCAGGTCACGTCCGTGAGGGCGGATTCGAGGGCCAACACCGCCCGGGGCCGGTCGGCGACCCCCAGGGCGTTGATCATCGGAATGACCACCGCTGACGAGGTGCCCGAGAGGATGACGCCCAGCAGGAACGCGGTTATCCAGTTACCAAGCAGGGGGTAGGCGATGACCGCCACCAACCCGGCGGTGACCACCGAGGTGGTGAGAGTCAGGGTCAGGGTCTCCCCCAGGGCCCGACGGACGGTGGCGACCTCCAGACCCAGACCGCCCTCAAACAGGATGACGATCAAGGCGATGGTGGTCAGCACCGGTCCGACCTTGCCGAAGTCCGTCGGGCTGGCCCAGGCCAGGGCGTAGGGCCCGATGGCGATGCCGGCCAGCATGAGCACCAGCACATCGGGGATGCGGGTCCGCTTGAAAATGGCGGACAGGAGATGGCCGGCGACGATGGCCAAGCCGATGGCGAGAATGGCGGCTTCCATGTTAGGAGGCCGCCCCGGGGGCAGTGCAGGTCATGATGGGCTTCTGGCGGAGGACGTGGACGACCCACCGGAACCCCCGGCGGGTCAGCCCATCAACCCCGGATCGGAATTGCCCTGGAGGCAGGCGGCGTGGTGCCGCCGCAGCAGCGCCTCCCGCGCCCCGGCCAGCAACAGTTCCGCTTGCCGATGCAAGACGGCCAGTCGGCCACATGGATGACGAATCGTGATGACCACAGGAACACCCTAGGTACGGGTCCTGCCTGGAGCAAGCCACGATTCACGATGAAAGGAAATCCTGGCGTTCTCGTCGCAAATCCTGGGGTCGGACTCGGGGTCCCAGGAGCGTCACCGGGCCTGGACGGCCTGGGCTTTGGCCAGCACCAGGATTTCGTCACCGATGGTCAGGCCGAGTGCGGTGATGGCTCGTTCGGCGACCTCGGCCAGCACCGGGCGGTCGGCGCCGAGGTCGACGGCGACCAGGCAGCGCGAGGGCGAACGAGTGATCTGGAGGATCCGGCCCGGAAGGCGGTTGGTCAGGGACAGGGCCTCGCCGATCGGGGGGCGGGCCAGGATCAGGTCGTCGGGATGCAGCAAGACTTCGACCGGGGAGCCGACCGGGGCAGTGCAGTTGGCGCAAGCCAGGTGGGCGTGGCCGGGGCCGGTTAGGCGGACCCAGGCTAAGCCGTCGGCATGGTGGTCGACGATGCCGGGCATCAGGCAGACGAGCCCGGCGTCGTGGAGGAGTTCCAGCCGGGCCGGGTCGCTGGCCAGGTGCATCAGGTCCCCCTGGCCAGCGACTTGGCCGTTGGCCAGGAGCAGCAGTTCATCGCTTAGGCTCAGGACTTCTTCCAGGTCGTGACTGACCACCAGCAGTGGCATCTGCCAGCGGTCGCGGATGCGGCGCAGGTAGGGCAGAATCTGGCGCTTGAGGCCCCGGTCGAGGCTGGCGAGGGGTTCATCCAAGAGCAGCAGGCGCGGCGCCGCGAGCAGAGCACGGCCGAGGGCCACCCGCTGGCGCTGGCCGCCGGAACAGTGCTCGGGACGGCGGTCGAGGAGGTCGCCAATGTCGAGGAGGTCGATGACTTCCTGCCAGGCTGGCCCGCGGCCCGCCGGAGCCCGCAGGCCGTAGCGCAGGTTGTCGGCGATGCTGAGGTGGGGAAACAGCCGATGGTCCTGAAAGACCAGGCCGATCCGTCGCTGGTGGGCCGGGGGTGTGAGGTCGGCGGCGGTATCCACCAGCACTTCGCCGCCGACCACCAGCCGCAGGGCGTCCACCGGCAGCAAGCCCGCCAGGGCGTGGAGGAGGCTGCTCTTGCCGGATCCCGACGGGCCGAAGATGCCGGTGGCCGCCCCGGCGAGGTGGATAGACACCGTCAAGGGAAAGGCTCCGCGATGCAGGCGCAGGTCGAGGTCGATCATGTCGCCCCGTCCCGGGGTCGTTGGGGACGGGCCCAGCGGTTGACCAGCCACAGCACGGCGAGGCCGACGGCGGTCAGGAAGGCCGCGAGACCGGCGGCTCGGCCGTCCTGACCGCTGAGCATCGCATCGTAGATCGCCAGGGGCGCGGTCTGGGTCAGGCCCGGGATGTTGCCGGCGACCATCAGGGTCACGCCGAAGTCGCCCAGGGCCTTGGCGAAACCGAGGATGCAGCCGCCGGCGATGCCGCGCCGGGCCAGGGGCAGGAGTATCGTGCGAAATCGCCGCCAGGGCCCGGCGCCTAGGGTCGCGGCGGCGGCCAGCAGCCTCGGATCGACCTCCTCCATCGCCCGGCGGGTCGCGGTGACCACGAAGGGCAGGGCCGCCAGGCCGGCGGCCAGGACGCAGCCCGTGGGGGTGAAGACCAATGACGAGCCGGTCAGGCCTTCCCAGGCTTGGCCGAGGGGGCTCGACCGGCCCAGGGCCACCAGCAGGTAATAGCCCAGGACCGTCGGCGGCAGGATCAGGGGCGCGGTGACCACCACTTCGACGACATCGCGGCCTGGCCACCGCCCCAGGGCCAGGGCCGTGGCCAGGGGCAGCCCGAGGGCCATCGCCAGGGCGAGGCCGAGGCTGGCGTACTCCAGGGACAACAGCAGCGGGGTCCAGGTCTCGGGGGTCATCGGGGAAGGCGTCCGTGGGCCCGTTCCAGGAGGGCCGGGTCGAGGGTTTCGCCCGGCTGGACGAACCCGTACCGGCGAAGGACCGCCCGGCCTTCGGGACTCGTCACTTGGGCGACGAAGGCCTCGCTGGCCTGCCGCTGGCGGGAGGTGGCCAAGACCATTAAACCCTGGTCGAGGGGCTGGTGGAGCCGGTCATCGATCAGGGTCCAGGTCCCGCCCGGGGTGGGGATGGCCAGACTGAGGGCGACCACCGCTACCTCGGCATTACCGCTTTGGGCGTAGTGGAGGGTCTGGCCGACGTTCTCTCCGTAGACCAGTCGACTTTGTACGACTTCCCAGATGCCGCTCTGCTGCATGGCCTGCCGAGCGGCCAGGCCGTAGGGCGCGTGGTCGGGATTGGCGATGGCGATGCGTTGAAATCGGGGGTCGGTCAGGTCTGCCAAGCCCTCGGGGGGGAGGATTCCCCCGGCCTTGGTCCACAGCACGATCCGCCCGCGCCCGTAGAGGGTCCGGCTGGCGGCCAGGCCATGGCCCTGGGCGATGAGATTATCGATGAATGCGACATTGGCAGAAAAGAACACATCAAAAGGCGCCCCCTGGGCGATCTGCCGGGCCAATAACCCCGAGGATCCGAGGGTCACGGTGGCGGGCTGCTGAGTCTTGGCCTGATGCCAGGCGGTCAGGTCTTCCAGAGCCTTGGCCAGGTCAGCGGCGGCGGCGATCCGCAGGGGGGCCGTCTCCTCGGCCACGACCGGAGCGAGGCACAGGGCCAGCAGCACGAGCAGACGGGCCATGAGTGGATCCTTGGAGGGCCGTCGGTGGTTCAATGTGGCGTCAGGCGGCAATGACGGACGCGCGTTGCCCGCATGGTTCAGCCGTCGGGTCGTTGCCTCACCTCCGCTCGATTAGCCGCGCCACCTCGGGCCGGCACGATCCGCAACTGGTCCCCGCGCCGGTGGCGGCGCAGACCTTGGCGAGGTTTCGTTCGCCCCCAGCGATGCAGCGCGTGATGGTGTCTTCCCCCACTTGATTGCAGGAACACACCAGTTTGCCCTCAATGGGTTTGGCGGCACCCCCTCGCAGCAGAGTCGCCCGGCGATCGTCGAGTTCGGTGCCGGTGGCAATCAGGCGGCGGTAGTCGGCGAAGGAGGACAGGTCGCCGACACAGATGGCGCCGACGAGGCGGTCGTTCCGGACGACGAGTTTCTGGTAGGTGCCCAAGGCTTCATCGAGGAGGGTCACGACCTCGGCGGTTCCCGGGTCAGGGTCCACCTCGCCGGCGGCGCCCAACAGCACGCCCTCGACCTTCAGGATGTTAGGATTCTGCGGGCCCGGGTAGGGGGCGTGGGGATTCCCCCGCAGGGTTTCCACCAGGTGCCAGGCTTGGCGTTCGGCGGCGGCGGTGGTCGCGGCACTCTGGCCCCGGAAGTCGGCCACCTCGCCCAGGGCGTAAATCGCCGGGTCGCTGGTGCGCAGATGCTCGTCGATGACCACGCCGGTCGAACAGGTCAGACCAGCGGTACGCGCCAGTTCCGCGTTGGGGGTGGTGCCGGTGGCGAAAATCACCAGGTCGCAGGGCTGGATCTGTCCCCCCGCCAGGCGGATGCCGGTCAGGTGGTCGGTGCCCAGCAGTTCGTCGATCCCGGTTTTGAAACGGATGGCGATGCCCCGGTCTTCCAGGGCCCGGGCCAGCAGACCGGCGGCGGTGGTATCAAGTTGCTTGCCCATCAACCGTTCGCTGCGCTGAAGGACCGTCACCCGGCTGCCGATGCCGCGCAGGGCGTCCGCCAGTTCGAGGCCCAGGAGTCCGCCGCCGACCACCACCGCGTGGCGGCCTGGCCCGGCCTGCTCGCGGATGGCCTCGGCATCGCCCCGGCGGCGCAGGGTGTGGACGCCGCGCGGGGGGACGGGGCCCTGGTAGTGCCGGGCCGCCCGGCTGCCGGTGGCCAGGATGAGGATGTCGTAGGCGTGGTCTGCGCCGTCGGCGGTGGTGATGGTCTTGGCCTGGCGGTTGATGGCGGTGACCGCGAGTCCCGGGCGGAACTGGACCCGGCGGGCCGCCAAGTGTTCGGGAGTCGCTTTGACCATTCGCTCCCAGGCCAGACCGGCCACCAGGTGGGGCAGTTGGACCCGGTCGTAAAAGGGTTGGGCTTCGTCGCCAAAAATGGTGATGCGGTCCGTCAGGCCGGCGGCGGCGTGGTGTTCCAGAAAGCCATGGGCGGCAGCTCCGCCGCCAACGATCAGGATCGAACGCGGCGGGGTCGTGACCTTACGAGCCTCGACGGCGGCGAACTTGAGATCCGGCTCCTTCGAGACGGGATCAAAGGACGGATTGGCCAGGTTATTGGTGCGGCCCGCCAGGCCTGCCAGTTTCCGGCCCCAGTGCATAGGCAGGAAGACCACCCCGGGGCGAATGGTGTCGGTGACCGTCGCCCGTACTTGGACCGTGCCCCGGGGATTGCGCAGTTCGAGGAGGTCGCCATCGACCAGGCCCCGGGCGGTGGCGTCGATCGGGTGAATCTCGGCAAAGGGTTCCGGGGCGTGTTCCTGGAGTTTGTGGACCCGGCCAGTTTTCGTCTGGGTGTGCCACTGGTCCCGCAGGCGGCCGGTGGTCAGGATCAGGGGGAATTCGGCCGAGGTGGTTTCCGTCCGGTGGTCCACCGCTGGGGCCTTAAGGGTCGCCTTGCCACTGGCGGTCGGGAACCGGTGGTCCGTATACAGGCGGGGCGTGCCCGGGTGGTCGGTGGTCGGGACCGGCCATTGGTAACTGCGTTCCGCCAGGCGCTCGTGGGACAGGCCGCTGACATCGCAATCCCGGCCCGCCGACAGGGCGACATGCTCGGCGTAGATATCGGCGGCGCCGTTGGCTTTGAAGTAGGGGAACGATGGGCCCCAACCCAGGGTCTCGGCAAAACGGCACAGGATCTCGGCGTCCGGCAGGGCCTCGCCGGGCGGGGCCACGGCGGGATTGAGCAGGGTGACACGCCGCTCGCTGGAGGTCATAGTCCCGGATTTTTCCAGCCAGGTGGCAGCGGGCAGGACGACGTGGGCGGTGTCGGTGGTGGCCGTCGGGTAGCAGTCGTTGACCACCACCAGTTCGGCTTTTTTGAGGGCCTCGTCGATGCGGTGGGCGTTGGGCAGGGATTCGACGGGATTGGTGCCGGCGATCCACACCGCCTTGACCGTGCCGGCGTGGAGGGCGTCGAACAATTCGACGGCCGTCAGGCCCGGTTTGGCCGGGATCGACGGCACGCCCCAGTGGCGGGCGACCTCGGCCCGGTGGTCGGGGTTGGTCAGGTCGCGGTGGAAGGGCGCGAGGTTGGCCATGCCGCCGACTTCCCGGCCGCCCATGGCGTTGGGCTGGCCCGTGAGGCTGAAGGGGCCGTTGCCGGGGGTGCCGATTTTGCCGGTGATCAGGGACAGGGCGATGAGGGTGGTGTTCTTGTCGACGCCCGACGAGGACTGATTCAGGCCCATGGTCCACAGGGACAGGAAGCGGCGATCCCCCGCCAGCCAGGCGGCGGCCTGGGCGATGTCCTCGGCCCGCAGGCCGCAGAAGGCGGCGGCCCGTTCCAGGGGCCAGGCGGCAGCGGCCTCGGCGAAGGCGGCAAAGCCCTCGACGTGGGCCTCGATGAAGGGGCGGTCGATGGCTTCGGTGCGGATCAGTTCCTGGGCCAGGGCGTAGTGGAGGGCCGTGTCGGTGCCGGGGATCAGTTGGAGGTGAAGATCAGCGGCGGCGCAGGTCGCGGTTGTGCGCGGGTCGATGACGATGATCCGGACGTTGGGATCGGCCTCTTTGCGGGCCTCGACCCGCCGCCAAATAATCGGGTGGGCGAAGGCGGCATTGCTGCCGGTGACCAGGAAGGTGTCGGCGTGGTCGAAGTCCTCGTAGGTGGTCGGCGGGCCATCCACGCCCAGGGTTTGTTTATAGCCGACCACCGCCGACGACATGCACAGGCGGCTGTTGGTGTCGAAGTTGTTGGTGCCGATGAAGCCCTTCATCAGCTTGTTGATGACGTAGTACTCTTCCGTCAGCAACTGGCCGCTGCCATAGAAGGCTACCGCATCCGGGCCGTGCTGGGCGATGATCCGGCGGAACTCATTGGCGACATGGCCAAGGGCCGCGTCCCAGGTGGTCCGCCCGAGGGGGGCGGTGCGGTCGAGGCGGACCTGGGGGTAGAGCAGACGGTCTTCGCGGCTGGCAACGACGTGCAGGAGGGTCCGCCCCTTGCTGCACAGGCTGCCCCGGGAGCCGGGATGCTGGGGGTCGCCCCGCAGGCTCAGGCGGCCCCGGGGCGACACGGTGACTTCGATGCCGCAGCCCACCCCACAATAGCAGCAGGTGGTGGTGAGGGTGCGGCCGGGGGTCATGCCCGGGATGAGCGGGAATGGTGCCGGAGCCGGGTGGTGCGAGGGGCAGCACATTGGAAAAAATACCCATCGGGACTTCCCCGAGGCGGCCAGGATTCCTTGGCATTTGCTAAAAAAATGATCGGCCCTTACCCGGAAACCGCCAAAAGTGCCGCGTAAGAAAACAGATCATGGCGAATGGGGGTTTTTACCTATGAAAGAACCACGCAGGAGGGGTGAAATAGATGTATTTGTAAACATATTCATGCTGCGTGGCAATGCACCCTTGGGGCCTTAAGCGCGCTCAGGGGGTCTCGTTCTTCATTGGAAATCATTATTCGGTAGTCGCTTACCGTGATGGTCGCATTTTGTTGTGGCCGTGTTGGCACATCTGACGCCATGGGGGATATCACCACCCTGCGAGACCTCACCCTATGCGCTTCCTTCTTCGCCCCGTTGCTGCCCTCCTGGCGATCACGGCCACGGCCTCTGCGGCCACCTACGAGGAATACACCCCGACGGCCTCGGTCATCAACTTCCAGAAGGCGATCGACAACAAGATCGAGAAGACCGAACTGACCTTCGGCATGATCAAGCTGACGGACTGCATTCCCATCATCGCCGCCAAGGAACTGGGCTTCTTCGCAGCCGAAGGCATTAACGTGAAGGTCCAGGTCCAGCCCAACTGGAAGGCCGTCAACGACCGCCTGATCAGCGGCGAGATCGATGGCACCCACATGCTCTACGGCCACCCCTTGGGTGCGGCCATCGGCTTCGGTGCCAAGGCCGAACTGGTGGTGCCTTATAATATCAGCATTAACGGGATGGGCATCACCGTCTCCAATACCCTCTGGAAGGACATGGCCGCCAAGGAGCCCCGCCTGGCCGAGGACGGCTACGCCCAGCCCGTGAAGGCCGACCCTATCAAGGCCATCGCCGCCGACCGCAAGGCCGCCGGCAAGCCGGCCCTCCAGATGTTCATGACCTTCCCGGCGGGCAGCCACAACATCAACCTGCGCTACTGGCTGGCCGCCGGTGGCGTGAACCCCGGCTTCTACGAAAGCCTGGCTGACGCCAAGGGCGTGAAGGACAGCGATGTCGTCCTGACCGTCAATCCGCCGCCCCAGATGGCCCAGGCCATGGGCCAGGGCAACTGCGACGCCTTCTGCGTTGGTGAGCCCTGGAACATGCAGGTCACTATCAAGGACAAGACCGGCCGCATCGCCATCCCCAGCCAGTACATCTTCAATGGCTCGCCGGATAAGGTTTTCGCGATGACCAAGGCGTTCACGGAGAAGAACCCCAATACCACCCACGCCGTCACCCGGGCCCTGATCCGCGCCGGCATGTGGTGCGACGAGTCTCCCGAGAACCGCCACAAGATCGCCGAGATCCTGGCCGCCAAGGAGTACATCGGTGCCAAGCCCGAAATCCTCGGTGAATCCGTCAGCGGCACCCTGGTGTTCGGTATCAAGAAGGACGGCAGCCTGGACCGTCGCCCCGAACCCGACTTCAACATCTTCTTCAAGAAGGGGGCCACCTATCCCCAGCCGGGCCGCATGGTCTGGGCTCTGACCCAGTTCCGTCGCTGGGGCATGATCCCCGAAGCCAAGTCGGATGCCTGGTACAAGGAAGTGGCCGAGAAGGTCAGCGGCACCGCCATCTACAAGAAGGCCTTCGAGAGCCTCGTGGCCGATGGTTTGGCCAAGGCTGAGGACCTGCCCAAGGATGATTACCCGACCTATCCGGCCGAGGTGTTCATCGACGGCATCGCCTTCGATCCCGCGAAGCCCAACGACTACCTGTCGAAGTTTGCGATTGGACTGAAGTAAGGGCCTTCGGCCCTTGTCCGGGGTCCGGGGTCCGGGGTCAAAGACCGGATCGCCGTGGAATGTCGGAACCGCCTTGGGTTTCTGACACCGCAAGACCCCGGAC
>CAIUVD010000047.1 GCA_903902515.1 uncultured Planctomycetota bacterium
TCCATGTCGCCAAGGCGAGTTTTGTCGCTCGGCCCCGCCTCTTTGGCAAAGACGGTGACCACCTGAAGGGCGCCATCACCGACGCCGGCGGCGGCATGCGGGAACTCCTGGCCTGGCGAGCCGCCAAGCAGGCCCCGGCCTTCACCGCCAGCGGCAGCCGCTTCGACCTGTTGGTGAAGCCCCAAGCCGCCCGCTTCCGGGGCGAAATCCAGCCGCGCCTGGTGTTTGTGGATGGGCAGACGGCCTGAGCGTTGATCCGCCCCGCGAGGTCAGGATCCTCACGCCATGGATCCCGAGCTGCACCTCCCCGGCGTGACCAGCATCCTGCGGGCCTGGGCCCAAGCCTGGAACCTGCGGGATGTCGCCCTGTTTGGCTCGATTCTCACGAAGGACTTCACCACCACGAGTGATGTTGATGTGCTCGTCCGTTGGAACGACGAAAACCGCCGGTACGGCGCCTGGGGCCAGGATCCAGCGGCCGAGGACCTGGCCAAACGCCTGGGTCGACCGGTGGATGTCCTCAGTTGGGATCAGGTCCATCGGATGCGTAATCCGTTCCGGCGGCACCACATTCTTTCCCATCATCAGGTGATCGATGCCGCCTGACAAACGAGACGCCGCCTATCTGTGGGACATGCAGGAATCCATCCTGACCATCCAGCGGTTTTGTCGCGGCAAGTCCCATCAGGACTACCTGACCGACGACTTGTTTCGTTCTGCCGTCGAACGCCAGTTGGAAATCCTCGGCGAGGCCTCCCACCGCGTCAGCGAGGACTTTCGCGAGCAACATCCGGAAATCCCCTGGCGCGGTATTAAAGCCCAACGAAACGTCATTGCCCATGAATATGGCATGATCAATGACGACCAGATCTGGGATCGGTGCCAGCACGACCTGCCGCCCCTGCTGGAATCTCTGCGAGCCGCCCTCAATTCGATAAAATAAGTCTTTTTGACCTAAAATATTTGGCACAAACGTCGCAATGGCCCAACTACGAGGCTATCATGTTCGACCCTGCCAAGACCACGGAAGCTACCCGCAACGCCCTGATGGCCGCCTCCCGCGCGGCGGTCGAGCATGGCCATGCCCATATCGACCCCCTCCACCTCGCCCAAGGTCTGTTGGCGGACGCCGACGCCCCGGCTCGCCGGATCGCCGAACGGGCCGGGGCCCAGGTGCCCGCGCTGCTTTCAAGCCTTGCCGCCGCCCTGGGCAACCTGCCTCGCCAAATCCCGGCCCCGGCCCAACCCGGCCTGTCTTCGGCCGCCAACGACCTCCTAAACCGGGCCGCCAAGGATCAGCAACAACGGGGCGACACCCACTTGGCCAGCGAATCCCTGTTAGCGGCCCTGCTGACCGACCGCACCGTTGGCCCCCTGGCCAAAACCCACGGCTTGGAGCCCAAGGCTCTGGAGGCCGCCATCACTGCCGTGCGTAACGGCCGCACGGTCCAGGACGAGCACGCCGAAACGACCTACGAGGCCTTGAGCAAATACGGCCGCGACCTCGTGGCCCTGGCCCGCAGCGGTAAACTCGACCCGGTGATCGGCCGCGACGACGAAATCCGCCGCGTCATCCGCATCCTCTCGCGCCGAACCAAGAACAACCCGGTACTGATTGGCGAACCCGGCGTCGGCAAGACCGCCATCGCCGAGGGCCTGGCCAACCGCATCGTCGCCGGCGACGTGCCCGAGGGCCTCAAGGACAAGACCATCATCAGCCTGGACCTGGGAGCCCTGGTGGCGGGTGCCAAGTTCCGGGGCGAATTTGAGGAACGCCTCAAGGCTGTGCTCGATGAGGTGAAGGGCAGCAATGGCCGGGTCATCCTGTTCATCGATGAAATGCACCAGCTCCTTGGGGCCGGGAAATCCGACGGCGCGATGGATGCCGCCAACCTCCTCAAGCCTCTCTTGGCCCGGGGCGAACTGCACTGCATCGGGGCGACAACCCTCGACGAATACCGCAAACACGTCGAAAAAGACGCGGCCTTTGAGCGTCGATTCCAGCCCGTGGTGGTGGGCGAGCCGTCCGTCGAGGACACCGTCAGCATCCTGCGCGGCCTGAAGGAGCGTTACGAAAGCCACCACGGTGTGCGCATCACCGACGGGGCCCTAGTGGCCGCCGCTAAACTCGCCGCCCGCTACATCCCCGACCGTTTCCTGCCCGACAAGGCCATCGACCTGATGGACGAGGCCTGCGCCAGCACCCGCGTCCAGCTCGACAGCCAGCCCGAGGCCATCGACACCCTCCAGCGCCGGGTGCTCATTCTGGAGGTCGAAGCCACCGCCCTGACCAAGGAGGACGACCGCGCCAGCCGCGACCGTTTGGCCACGGTCCGCCAGGAACTGGCCACTGCCAAGGACC
This sequence comes from uncultured Planctomycetota bacterium, assembly GCA_903902515.1. Taxonomy (GTDB): domain Bacteria; phylum Planctomycetota; class UBA11346; order UBA11346; family UBA11346; genus CAIUVD01. The sequence goes on from CAIUVD010000047.1 coordinate 2,363, forward strand.
AGCTGTCGGGTCTTACCGCCCGCCACCAGGCGGAAAAAGCCTACGTGAATGCCGAACGGGACCTCCGCAAACAGCTGGAGGAAGCCCGCGCCGCCATGGCCGCCGCCGAGCGGAAGTACGACCTGGCCAAGGTCGCGGAACTTAAGTACGGCACCATCCCCGAGTTGGAGAAGCAGCTCGACGCCAGACGCCAGACGCCAGACGCCAGACTCATCGAAGAAACCGTCGGCCAGGAGCAAATCGCCCAAGTCGTGTCCCGCTGGACCGGCATCCCCGCTGAGCGCCTGACGGAAGGCGAACGCACGAAATTGTTGGCCCTGGAAGACCGCCTCCACCAGCGCGTCATCGGCCAAGACGAGGCCGTGGCCGCCGTCGCCAACGCCGTCCTGCGGGCCCGCGCTGGCCTTGGCGACCCCCACCAGCCCCTCGGCTCGTTTCTATTCCTCGGCCCCACGGGCGTCGGCAAAACAGAACTCGCTAAGGCCCTGGCTTTTGAGCTGTTCGACGATGAAAAACACCTCATCCGCATCGACATGAGCGAGTACAGCGAGGCCCACAGCATCTCGCGCCTGATCGGCGCCCCTCCCGGCTACGTCGGCTACGACGAGGGTGGCCAACTGACGGAAGCCGTGCGCCGTCAAGGCTTCACCGTGATTCTCCTCGACGAAATTGAGAAAGCCCATCCCCAGGTCTGGAACACGTTCCTCCAGGTCCTCGACGAGGGCCGCCTGACGGACGGCCAGGGCCGGACGGTCAATTTCCGCAACGCCGTCATCATCATGACCTCGAATCTCGGGGCCGAGCATCTCCTAGAGGGCATGACCGCCGGCGGGGAACTCAAAGAGGGCACCAAGGAACTGGTCCTGGCCGAAGTCCGCGCCCGGGTCCGCCCGGAGTTCCTCAACCGCCTGTCGGCCATCACCGTCTTCAGCCCCCTGACCCGCGAGGACCTGCGGAAAATCATCCACGCCCAGATCGCCCACATCGCCGGCCGCCTGAAAGACCGCCGGATCACCCTCGCCCCGACGGACGCCGCCCTCGACCGCATCATCCACGAGGCCTACGACCCCCAGTACGGTGCCCGCCCCCTGAAACGGTGGCTGGAACAGCACCTGTCCGACGCCCTCGCCCGCCGATTGTTAGCTGGAGAGCTGGCCGATGGCAGCACGGTGGTCATTGAGCCGGGGGAGACGTCGGGGATCCGGGTCGCGTAAAACCTCCCCCCTTGCGACCCGGCAATCCCGCCCACCGTCCCTGCCCATGGACAGTTACATCATCGAGGGCGGGCAGAGCCTGCGGGGTTCCATCGGCGTTTCTGGAGCCAAGAACGCGGCCTTGCCGATCTTGACCGTGGCCTTGATGACCGGCGAGACCTGCTCGTTCGGCAACATTCCGGCCCTGCGGGACATCCAGACCCAGATCAAAATCCTCAATACCCTCGGGGTCGAGACGACCTGGAAGGGCAAGACCATCACCGCCCGGGTGAAGGACACCTATAACAGCACGGCTCCCTATGAATTGGTGAAGCAGATGCGCGCCGGCGTGTGCGTCCTCGGACCCCTGCTGGCGGCGCGCGGCGAGGCCGTCGTCAGCCTGCCCGGTGGCTGCAACCTCGGTGAGCGGCCCATCGACCTGCATCTGCGCGGCCTCGAAGCCCTCGGTGCCATCATCACCATTAATGGCGGTGATATCACCGCCAAGGTCCCCAAGGGCGGCCTCAAGGGCGCGGAAATCTACCTCGGCGGCAAGGCCGGATCATCGGTGCTGGCGACCGACAACGTCATGTGCGCGGCAGTGCTGGCCAAGGGCACGACCGTGATCGAGTGCGCCGCCTGCGAACCCGAGACCGTCGATCTGGCCAACTGCCTGATCAGCATGGGCGCCAAGATTGAGGGCCACGGCAGCCCGCGCATCGTCATCCATGGCGTGAAGAAGCTCAAGGCTGCCAATTGGTCGATCATCCCCGACCGCATCGAGACGGCGACCTTCCTGATGGCCGGCGCGGTCACCCGCTCGCCCATTACCGTCACCGGCACCCGCCCGGACCACCTCCTGGCGGTCCTCGACACCATGCGCCGGATGGGCGTGGGCGTCGAGCGGAAGGGCACCAGCCTGACGGTGGTCCCGTGCGAACGGGCCAAGGCCTGCGAAGTCACGACCCTCCCGCATCCCGCCTTTCCGACGGACGTGCAAAGCCCGATCATGGCCCTCATGGCCCTGGCCGAAGGCACCAGCATCCTGACCGAGCGCATTTATCCCGACCGTTTCATGGCCGCCGCCGAACTGCGGCGTATGGGCGCGACCATCAGCGTCGCCAACGGTCAGGCCGTGATTCAGGGGGTGCCGAAACTCTCGGGCGCCCCGGTCATGGCCAGCGACCTGCGGGCCGGTGCAGCCCTGGTGATCGCCGGCCTGGCGGCCGTCGGCACCACCAAGGTGTCGCGGGTCTACCACATCGATCGTGGATATGAGCGATTCGAGGAACGCCTCGGCAAGCTCGGCGCAAAAATCACCCGCATCAGCGAAGCGGCGGAAGAGGGCCTGACGGCCGGAGCCGCCGGGTGAGCACGGCGGCGACGACCGTGGGGGAGCTGGCCACCGCCCTGGCGGCGCGCACCCCGACCCCCGGGGGCGGAGCCGCCGCCGCTGTCACCGCCGCCCTTGGCTGTGCCGCCGGAGCGATGGCCCTGCGCTATACCACCGGCCCGAAATGGGCCGAGGTCAGTGCCGAAGCCGAGGCTCTGGCGGGTCGCCTCGATGGGTGGCGCCTGGCCTGCCTGGCGGATGCGGACGCCGATGCCGAGGCCTACGCCCAGGTCGGCGTGGCTCGTAAGGCCGGAGACCCGGCAGCCTTGGCTGCGGCGGAAGCTGCCTCGGCTGCCGTTCCGGAACGCCTGCTGGCGCGCTGTGCAGAGGCCGCGACCGCCCTGCGGGCCTTCCTGCCCCGGGCGAATCCCAATCTGGTCAGCGACGTGTGGGTCGGCCTGCACCTCCTGGCCGGGGGCGGTCGTTCGGCCCACCGGACCCTGGTGGTCAACCGTCCGGCCCAGGCCGTGCTCGACGCCGCCGCCCTCCATCTTGCCGCACTGGTGGCTGCGGAGGCCTGATGCGCCGTGGCCTGATCGCCCTGACGCTGGTCGCCGGCCTCGCTGCCGTCGAGCCACCCCCCCTCACCCTGGCGGTGACCGGTGATGTGCTGCACGCCAATACCTTGGAGTTCGGCTCCTTCGCCCTGCGCGATGTCGTCGCCACTCCGGACTACCGGGGGCACGACCTACGCTTCACCAAGGCGACCGCCAAGGCCTACGGCGGCCAAGTGACCGGGGAGGTATCCCTCCACTTCCCCGTCACCAGTGAAGAACCTATCGTTTACAGTGGTCAATTGGCCGTCAGCGACGGCGACCTGGCGATGCTTTTGCAGCAGTTCGGGGGCAATGCCGACCGCCTGGGGGGCCGGGTCAATGGCTGGGTGCGTTTCCGGGTTCCGGGGGGCAAGCTGGACCACATGACCGGTACCGGCGCTGTCACCATCGATCAGGCCACCCTCGTCCAACTCTCCTTGCTGACCAACCTGCTGGCTGGCGATCCTGCAGCGGCGCGGGGCCAGGACCGCCTGGAGATCCGGTTTGCCATTGAAGAGGGCCGCATCCGGCTCAACAACACCCGACTCCACTCACCGGCAGCCAATATCGCCATTAGCGGGTCCATTGGTCTTGATGGCGCCATGCGCCTGACCCTCGTCCCCTCACTCGCCTTCAAGTTGGTCGACCGCATCCCCGGCCTGGGGGCGGTCGTTGCCCCAGCCCTGACCCGGGTCGGGGCACGGGTGGTCCGGGTCCTGGTACGTGGCCAGGTCACCGATCCGATCCTGGTGCCGGATCCTTTCCGCCGTCAGCGCGATTGATCCCCAACACGCCGCCTACAGTTTCGTAGACACGATGTGCACCTTACCCTCGACCTGCTGATGACGGACCTGCCCACGGTCCCAGACGAGGACCTTGTCCTCGGCACCCGCTTTGCCGCCGGGGATGAACTGGCCTTCGCCAGCCTGGTGCGCCGTTACCAACAGCTGGCATGGACGGTCGCTTGGCGGGTCACCGGGCGCGAAGATCTGGCCCATGATGTGGTCCAGGAGGCCTTCCTGCGCTGCCTGCGTCACCGTGAACGCTTCCATGCCGGCAGCCCCTTCAAGCCATGGCTCCTGCAGATTGTCCGCAATCTCGGTATCGATGCCCTGCGCCTGCACCGGCGTCTTGAGCCGACCACGGAAGCTTTGGATCGTGGGGTCATTGATGATCCAGGCCAGGCCTCCCAGGCCCAGGATCTCCGGGCCCAAGTGGCCGAAGTCCTGGCGACCATGCCCGAGAAATACCGGGAAATCCTGGTCATGCGCGAAATGGAAGGCCAGGCCGCCGAGGACATCGCCCGGGCCATCGGCGTTGATTACGGCACCACCCGTTGGCGTCTCCACGAGGCCCGCCGCCGTTTCCGTGAGGCCTGGGTTACGCGGTTCGGGGAGCTCGACCATGCGTGACCTGCCCCCCCTCGACGCCGCCAGCTATGCCGCTGGAGAGGGCTCCCGCACCGAGACCCTCGCATTTGATGCCCGCCTAGATCAGGACCCGTCTCTTCGCCGAGAGGTCGACTTTTGGCGGACCCTCGGACCAGCCCTTACCCCAGCAGAAACGCCACCGGCTCCAGACCTGAGCGCCGCCATCCTGCGCCGTGCGATCCTTGAGCGTCGGGATCCCCGCCCCCTGCGCACCCCCCGTTGGGTCTGGCCCTCCGCTGTTGCGGCGACGGTCCTGGTAAGTTTGGGTGGCTGGCACCTCGGCCGAACCAGCCAGGACATCACCCCCAGCGTTGAAATCATCGACTCCCCGATCGCCTACACGGAGGATGGCAGCGGCATCCTCCCGCCGCCTGCGGAGGTGATCCTGGCTTCCTACCTGCCGCTTTCCGGCGCCACCGCGATCGAAACCGATCGCCCCCGCCCCCTCCCGGATGCCTCCCGGCCGTGGATCGGGCTCTGGACGCGCCCCGCCAAGTTGCTGGTCCATGGCGAGGCCCAGCGGGACGCTCACCTGGTCCTGCGAGTGGTGGGCGGAAGCCCGGCTTGGCAGGCCGGGATCCGGCCTGGCGATATGCTCCTGTCCTTCAACGGCTGCTCCCTGCATACCCCGATATGCCTGGCCCATGCCCTCGATGACTGCAAACCCGGCGACACCGTGCCGGTAGTTTATTGGAGTGGCGAACAGGGGGCGACCATCACCGCCAAGGTCAGCGTCGAAGTCATCCACGAGTAATCGAAAAAAACCGCAGGTGCGGACAATCTCCCGCGTTGCGTGACGCTCGACATGGCGCTGCCATGCCGTCGCATCACGCGCCTTGGATATGGACCACATCTGCGGTTTTTTCTACCACCAAGTAGGGGTGATCTGAAAAGGTGGGGGAGCCTAGACGACTAGAGCCTCGGTGATCCCGGGGAACTCTCCCCGGGGTCGAATCAACGACCTAGCAGCAGACGATCGCCGAGGTGATTCCCCAGGTGCTCGTTGGCGTGAATCAATTTGCGGGTTCGCTCGATGTCGTAGGCGACCCGTCGCCATTCGATGCTGGCACCATCAAAAATTGCATAACAGGCCCGGGGATCGTGGTCCCGAGGCTGGCCAACGCTGCCAACATTGATGATCGTCTTGCGAGCGTCGATGGTCCACCGGTAGTTCAGGCTCTTCAGGCTGTGCCACTGGAGATCGTCCCCCGTGACCACGCCGGGCCGATGGGTGTGACCCACAAAACAGGTGTGGCCGACGAGGGCAAAGTTCTCCTCCAGCA
>CAIUVD010000048.1 GCA_903902515.1 uncultured Planctomycetota bacterium
GATGCCACCCGGCGCGCTGCGCTGGCGGAGGCTGCCTATGTGCAGGGCCGAGCCCACCTCACGGCGGGCCGCCTCGATGAGGCCCTCCGGTCCCTGACCATGGCGGTGGACGCCCAGCCCGAAAACGAAACCTACGCTAAGGCCCTCCAACAGGCCCGCGCTACGGCCGGGGTAATCCGGGATCCGCGCAGCCTGGCTATCGATCGCGCGGTCGACGAACTGGCCGTTCGCCAACAGCAGTTGTGGATTGAAGCTCAGTCCCGCCTTGAGGAAGGTCGCAAGGCCCTGACGGCTGGTGACCACGCCCAGGCCGAACGCTTGCTGCAACAGGCCGCCATCCGCCTGGAAACCCTGCCCTACGCCGATCCGCGCCGTGAACCTGAACTCCGTTCAGTAGAAACCCTGATCACCGAGGCGCGGAGCCGCCGCACCGCCCAGGAACAGACCCAGGCCGCCCAGCGCAATCGCGATGCCCTCGACGAGCAGCAGCGCCTGCGGGACATGAGCCTCAAGATCGAACGCGATCGCATCGACGCCATGTTGGCTCGCGCCCAGCGGGCCCGGGAACGCCGCGATTACGACGAGGCCATTCTCCTGACGGAGCAGATCCTCAAGATCAACCGTGCCGAAGACCGTGCGACCAGCCTGCTCGCCAAGTGCCGCCGCGAGCGTCATGCGTATCTCCGCCAGGTCACGGCGGATCGCTGGGATGAGGAGCACCGCCTGCTGACCGAGGGCATCCGCTCGGCCATGCTGCCGCAGATTGAAATTCTCAAATACTCGGCCGATTGGCCAGAAATTGACGCCCGTCGTCGGGCTAAGCCCCGCAGCGGCGGTGGCGGTGAAGAGACTTCGGCCTGGCAGAAGGAGATCCGCAATCAACTGGAACAGGAGGTCACCCTCGATTTCCAGGACAATGACCTGGCGGACGTGATCGCACTGCTCCAGAACATCACCAATGCCAATATCGTCCTTGATCCCCAGGTCCTGGCGGCCAATCCGCCGCCGCCGCCGGTGACCCTCAAGGTCGAGAAGATGAAGCTCGGGTTTGCGCTCGACTTTATCATGAAGCTGACCTCCTTGACCTACACCATGCGGGACGAGGCCATCTACGTCAGCAACAAGGACGGGGTGCGCGGCGATGTCTACATGGTGCCCTACGACATCCGTGACCTGACCCACGATCGCCAGGGTTTTCCCGGGCCCTCCTTGGACATCCCCGAGCCTGGCGGCAAGGGAGCGTCCTTGTTGCCTCCGATCGAGTCCGAGGCCAAGCAAGAGACCAGCGAGTTCATCGACATCATCAAGAAGGTCATCGAACCCGCCACCTGGGAAGGTGAAAAAGCCATCAAGGGCGTCGATATTGGTGAATACAATGGCATGATGATCGTCACCCACACCGGGGACGTTCATCGCCAAGTCGATGAACTGCTGCGAGCCCTGCGCAACCAGAAGGGCACGCAGATCCATGTGAAGTGCAAGTTCCTGTCCATCGAGAACTCCGAATTGGAGCGTATTGGTGTTGACTGGAC
>CAIUVD010000049.1 GCA_903902515.1 uncultured Planctomycetota bacterium
GACATCGTCAGTTACTTCACGCACCCTATCACGAACGGACCCCAGGAGGGGATGAACTCCAAGCTCATGTCCGTCATCCGTGCCGGTCGGGGCTATCGGCATCACGAGACATTCAGGATGGCAGCGTTGTTCTTCCTGGGTGGATTGGACATGACACCAAGGCATCGCCATGGGTGATCATTCCCACTGTGATTCCGGAAGAGCCGGTTTATTTTCGATATAAATTCTTGAACTGCCGTTATGCTCCGATTATTCGAGATCACCGGTTCTTGTCTGGATACATACCCAGGACTCTCCAACAGGCACGTCGGTGAACCAAGTGGTGACGGCGATGCCCCCCGCGCCGAGGGAGTCTTATGGCAGGTTAAGGGGGACCGGGGTAGCTGTCAGGGTGGGCAGGTCAGCACCACTGGCGAGCTGGATGTCCATCACTACGGAACCCCGAACGGTCCCAAACACATTCTGAGCCTCAATCTGTACCACATGGCGGCCCGCTTTGGTGGGGGTTCCGGTGACCCGGATCCCAGTACTTCCGGACAACCCCTCCGGGAGTCCCTGATAACGGACCGAAAAAGGACGCTGGTAGTGGGGGGAGCTCTCGACCGCCCGGGTAACCAGGTTCCAACCGGCAGAACCGGTGCTGGGATTTCGAACGGGGTCCCCAACACGGCCGAGGAACGTCGCGTCAACCAGCAGGGGCAGTACCTGGGCCGCTGGAGCCAGGGTCAGGCGGCCCGCGTCGTTGCCGGCGACATTGGTGACCGCGAGACCGAAGGTCACCGGAGCTCCAAGGTCAGAGGGAACCCGGCCCGACAACCGGCCGGTCGCTGGATCAAGTTGCAGCCAAGCGGGTAAATCAGTGGCCGACCAACCGCTCCAGGGAGCGGAGGTGGCGGTCAAGGTGGTGACAAACTCCGTGCCCGGCCAGACGGCCATCGCCGTGGCGGCGGTGATGATGGGTGACTGGGGCGGAGTCCCGGCGGCGGGGAGCCATGTCCACACCGGAGACCGGGGCAAAGTGCCCAGGTCGGCAGGGCTGGCGGTGCGGTCCGGAGTCCGGAAGCGAACCACCACCTGCGCATCGCCTCCGGTGCCCCGACCAGGGACGGTGACGGTGATACGGGAGAATCCGTCGAATCGTTTCACGCCATTTTGGATACTATTCACCGACTGGACATTGATGGTGGCATTGGCGGGATGCAGCACTTCCAGCCGGAGGGTGCGGGTCACGCCTCCGATGGTTCGCGTCAGGACGAGGGTCCGCGGATCAGCAACGGTTGTCGTCGCCTTGGTCATCATCCGCCAATACAGGGGAACTCCGGGCGGGAGTCCGGCGATGTCATCCTGAATTACGACTTGTTGGCGTTGATCGATGAGTTCGACGCCCCGTTGCAGGCGGTGCCCCATGCCAGGATAGATGCTGGAGAGATCGATAACGGCAGCGCCATGAGTGGGCGTTGAACTGAAGCTGGTAATCGGTGCTAATGCCACCAATTGCTGCTGCATACCCCCCGGAGCCAGCACATTGTGACCCTGGGTTCCGCACAGCAGGTAGTTCCAGCGTGCCCCACCCTGGTCATCATCGCCGTAGTTCGGCAGTTCATAGTCATCGGCACCCAAGTCCTCGGCCCACCGCACTCCCTGGTGCTCGAGTACGAAGGAACCGAGGTCATGATGACTATGCCCCAGTCCACTCGCGCCGCCCTTCATGGCCACCCACCAGCCGGTGGTGTTCGCCGGGGTGTTGCGGAAGACGGCGAGTTCGACGGCATTCTGATCCCGGGGCCCCAGGGGTTTTCCGGGAAACAGGTGGTCGTCGTAGGTGGCGGTCGTGGCGAGACTGTCACCAGAAGGTGGCAGCCACAGGTAATGCAGGGGATAGGCGCCAAAATTGAAGAACGCGCTGTCGTTAATGGTCGGAAGAGTTCGTGGCAGATCCTGGTTCAGGTTGCGGCGGCTGTAGGCCCGGACTCGGGGATCGTTCAAACGCAGGCCGATCCAACTGAGAGGAAGACTGGGATCATCGGCCTGGGAATTCCGGGTGGGAACGAATCCCGTGTCCGAATAGCTGAAATCGATGCCCGTGGGGCCGACCAAAGAGGTGCGGAACCAGGAGGTCGCTCGGAAACCTGGATTATCCCACAGGGGTTGGACCCGGGTGGTCAGGAAAGTGGGTGATGCCTCCAGGGCACTTTCGAGCATGGCGATGGCCATGACTTGATAGCCGGTGCCGTAGGACCAATAGCCCTGACCTTCGGGGTAAACGCCGGCGGGTTGGTACATGGCCTGGGCCCGTAGCAGGGAATCACAAGCCCCGTCGATGGTTTGCGCCACATCCGCTTCCAGGTCCACCCGGCTGACCGTGGGGGAGAGGTCCTCGCCAGCCAGGGCGAGGGCGGTGGCGAGGAGGCCGGCGTTACAGACCTGGGTCCAGTTGTAGGTGCCATTGACCCAAAAATTGGTGTAGCTGGAAGGCGCGGTTCCGTAGGCATCCCGCCCCAGCATGAGGGCCTTGGCGTACATCGCCTTGGCCACCTTGGGCCGGGTATCGACCCCGTCGATGGTCCACCAGGCACGTCGGTGGGACAGCCAGTCAAAGCCTACCGCCACTCCAAAGGCTAACTCTGCGACGTTGAGGAACTGGCCGTTGAGGGGTGCCGTGCTTCCCGGCAGCACGACGCCACGGGAACGGTCCCAGTTAAAATCCGGGGCCGCCACCACCGCCATCTGTCGGATAGCCAGACGGGCCCAGCGTTCACTGCGGACCAGATCGCGATCGACCACTTCGGCGATCCGTGAGGCCATGGCCCAGGTCAATATCAGGCCCTGGACCCGGCGGGCGGTGCGAAGCCCTTGACCGCGATAATCCGTCTGGGAAGGCATAGGATTGGCCGCGTTAAAGGCACTCGTGACTTGGGCGTAGGATGGAATGTGGTCTTCGGTGGCGCGATCGGCTAAGGCATACAGGTAGTTCTTGAGATCCCTCCGAACGGGGTCAGCGGGGGCGTTTCGGAGGTCATTGAGCAAACGGTCGTTCATCAGCAACCGGGGTGCCGGGGCGAAGGAAGTGACCGGCGGCACCTCACCCCCCTCACCCCTGAGGGTCAGGAGGGTCAACAGGACGGCGAGGAAATACCGCAGGATCATTCCGACCACCTCACCCGTGCAGGGCCAAAAGGCGTGAGCTTCCTCGGGTGATCCCGTACTCTCCCGGTTTCCGACCAAGTTTCTTCCGCAATAGCCCGACGTCTGTATCACCCACGCGGAGCATAGCACCGACTCCGCCCAGACTCATCGCCTCCGACATGGCGATGGTGGCGCACGCTTCAACTGCCTGAATTTTCATGGCCTCTCTACCGTGGGTATGAACCATCATCCGGTGCTGGGGTCTGCTTGGCCCGCTCCCGGCGATCACTCAAATCGCAAGGCATCGATGGGATCCAGCTGGGAGGCCTTCCGCGCCGGGTAAAGGCCAAAGACGATGCCCACGGCGGCACTGAAGCCGACGGAACCCACCATCACCAGCGGATCGAGTCGGATGTCCCAGCCGAAGCGCCAGGCGACCCAGGTGGCTCCGGCGGCACCAAAGGCGATGCCGATCAGGCCGCCCGCGAAGGCCAGCAGGGAGGATTCGAGGAGGAATTGCAACAGGATGTGGCGTGGTTTGGCCCCAACGGCCATGCGTAGGCCAATTTCCCGGGTCCGTTCGGTGACACTGACCAGCATGATATTCATGATGCCGATGCCGCCCACCAGCAGCGACACCGCGGCAATGCTGGCCAAAAGGGTGGCGATGGTGCGTTGGCCCTCCTGGAGGGCTTCGGCCATCTCCGTCAAATTTCGAAGGGCGAAATCATCGGGATCGACCTCCGCCAGCCGGTGCCGTTCCCGAAGCAGGGCGGTGACCTGTTCCTGCGCTTGGCGCGTGGCGGCGGGGGAGGCCGCCCCCAGGAACACCGCGCCGCTCAGGTAACGCGCCAGGCCCCCCTGGATCTTGTCGCGGAAGGTGCGGGCGGGGACGACCACCGTGTCGTCGTAGTCCTGGCCCATGGGCGACTGGCCCTTGCGGGTCAGAATGCCGATCACGGTGTAAGGGGAGCCCTTGATGCGGATGGTGGCCCCAAGGGCCTGGGCGGGGTCTCCAAACAGCTCTCGGCCAACGGTCTCGCCGAGGACCGCGACCTTGGCCGTGCCGTCACCATCCCCGGGCTCCAGCAAACGACCCACCGAAGCAGACCAGGAGCGGATCTGGAAGTATTCGGGCTCGCTGCCGATGACGGTGGTCCACCAGTTCTGTCCTTCGCTGATGACGCTGGCATTGGTTCGCAGGACCGCTGCCGCCAGGAGCACCGCCGGGGCCTCGGTGCGAATCGCCGTTAAGTCGTCCCAGGTGAGGGTCGGCTGGGTACCACTGCCGCCGTGCATGCCGCCCTGGAGGGACGACCCGGGGGCCAGGATCAGGAGATTCGAGCCCAAGGCGGCGAAGGCGTCTTGGACCTTGGCCTTGGCCCCCTCGCCAATGGCCACCATCGCCACCACGGCGGCCACGCCGATGATAATGCCGAGGGCCGTGAGGGCCGAACGCATACGGTTGCGCAGGAGAGCCCGGAGGGCCACCAACAGGGTCTGGAAAGGATCCATTAGGTGGCCGCCACGGGCGGTGGTGTACTGGCCACGGCCTGCTGGGGCTCCTGGAGGCGATCCGCGACGATCAGGCCGTCACGCATGGTCAAAACCCGGGTGGCATAGACGGCGATGTCCGGTTCGTGGGTCACCAGGACGATCGTCATTCCTTCGCGGCCCAAGGCCTGGAAGAGGGCCATGATTTCGATACTGGTGGCGGTATCGAGGTTGCCGGTGGGCTCATCGGCGAGGATCATGCGCGGGGTGTTGACCAGGGCCCGGGCAATGGCCACCCGTTGCTGCTGCCCGCCCGAGAGTTGGTTCGGATGGTGGTCCATACGATCCGCCAGGCCGACCCGCTCCAGGGCCTTGCGGGCCCGTTGGTCCCGTTCGGCACTGCCTACCCCAGCATACAGCAGCGGCAGTTCCACATTCTCCCGCGCACTGGTGCGAGAGAGCAGGTTGAAACTCTGGAAGACGAATCCCAGGGTGTGATTGCGGAGATCCGCCAGGGCATCCCGATCCAGACCGGCAACCTCCGTACCCGCCAACCGGTAGGTCCCGCCATCGGGGCGGTCCAAGCAGCCGAGGGTATTCATGAGGGTCGACTTTCCCGAGCCCGAAGACCCCATGATGGCGACGAACTCGCCCTCGGTGATGGTCAGATTGATACCGCCCAAGGCCTTCACCTCGGTGCCGCCAACGTGATAGGTACGGACCAGCCCGACCAGTTCGATGAGGGCCGGGCCCGCCATCAGAAGATCCGCCGGGCAGCCGGAGCAGGGGTTTCGGCATCCGCCAGATGGAGGATCACCTGGTCCCCAACGGCCAGCTCCCCGCCGAGAATTTCGGTAGCCGTGCCGTCGGTGATGCCAAGGGTCACGGTCACGGCGACCGGTCGGGTGGCCCGCAGCACCCACACGGTTCGGTGGCGCACTCCGGGGACCTCTGCCACGGTGGGGGCCGGGGCCACCAGATCCGCGGGCGGGCGAAACCGCAGGGCGGCATTGGGCAGCCGGAGAACGCTGACCACCTCCGCCGTGGTGAAGGTGACGTTGGCGGTCATACCCGGCTTGAGCCGCAGGTCGGGATTGGCGACGTCGATGACCGCGTCATAGGTCACCACGTTTTGCAGTACCTGGGGCGCATTGCGGACCTGACGCACCGAGCCGGTGAACGTCTGGTCGGGCCAGGCATCGACCCGGAAGGTCGCCTCCATGCCATTGGTGATGCGCCCGACATCGGATTCCGCGACATTGGTATCGACCTGCATTTTCCGCAGGTCTTCCGCGATGGTGAAGAGGGTCGGGGTCGAAAAGGTGGCCGCCACGCTCTGGCCAACATCGACGCTGCGGGAAATCACGATGCCATCGATGGGGGAACTGATGGTGGTATAGGCCAGGTTGGCCCGGGCCTGCTGGAGGGCAGCCTGAGCTTGGCGGATCCCGGCCTCGGCTACCTTGACCCCAGCCTCGGTCACCAACTGATCGGTAAGGGCCCCATCGAGGTCCATCTGGGTCACCACCTGCTGATCAAATAATTCTTGGAGCCGCAGGGCCTGACGCCGGGCCTCTACGGCGGGGGCTTGGGCCTTGGCGAGATTGGCTTCGGCGGCCGACAAGTTGGCCGCCGCCTGGGTGGCCAGGGCTTCAAACAGCAGGGGATCCATGGTCGCCAGGACCTGGCCCTTGCGAACCGGACTGTTGAAGTCCGCCGTCAGGGTCTGGATCCGCCCCGACACCTGGCTGCCCACCAGAACGGTCACCAGGGCCGAGACCGTGCCCCCGGCCGTGACATGGCTGGCGATCCGACCCAGGGCCAGGGGCTCGGTGATCCAGGTTTGGTGTGGGGTCGGGGCCCGCCAGAACCACCAGGCCAATCCCATTCCGACCAGAATACTGACGGTCATGATACTGCCGCCGCGGATGCCGATGCCCATGATGCCCCACATTTCCATCGGGCAGCTTCGCGACCGGGAAGGCGATAGATACCTACGGCTGAAAAACCGGAGCGACGGTCCGTCGCCGGAGCTTCACTGCCGGAAGAGACTGGCCGGACTTTTCCCCAAAATGACCCCGGCCGCCGCCAGACAGCCCGCCAGGAAGGCCATGGCCCACACGGCAAAGGCGCAGGCGATGGCCGGGCCGCTGCCGAGAACGGTCACGAGGTCGTAGATAACCTTGGTGATGGGCCAGTGGTCCCGCTGTTGGGCCAGGATCAGGCTGTCGCTGACTTCCAACATGGCAAAACTGAACGTCAAAAGGGCCGCGGCGGCCAGGCTGCCGGCGATCAGGGGCACGGTGATGCGCCGCAACCGAGTGAGAGGACCAGCGCCACAGGAGGCAGCGGCTTCCTCGAGGGCGGCGGGGGCCTGTTGGAGGCCCGCCGTGACCGCCCGGACCACCTGGGGCAGACGACGCACAGCGTAGGCAATCACCAACAGGAGGGTCGGATTCTGTTGGGGATCGACGAGGGGCCGGAGGCCTGGGGCGATGGTCATGGCCAGCAGGCCGAGGGCCAGAAAACCGAAGGCCATCAGCAGGCCTGGGACCGCCAAGGGGATCATGGCCAGGGTTTCCAGGGCCGGGGTCCAACGGGTTTTCCAGCGGACCGTGGCCCAGGCGATCCCCAGGCCGAGGATCACCGCCAGGAGGGTCGCGGCGGTGGCGTAACCGAGGCTGTTAAGAATCGCTGGGACCACCTGGGGATGGGCCAGCGCGGCCTGGTAATGCTCGGCCGTCAGGCCCCGGGGCAGCAGGGTTTGGTACCAGTCGGCGGCCATCGCCAGGAGGATCACCGCCAGGTGGGGCGTGACCGCCAGGGCCGTCAGGGCCAGGTAGGGCAACCAGCCGAGGAGGGCCGGGAGGGGTCGCGTCTGGTCCGCCAGGCCCCCTCCTTTTACGACCAGGGATTCCGGGCCACGCCCAACCAGGGCCCGGGTGCCGCCGTAAATCACCCCGACCACCACCAGCAGGACCACCGCCAGGGCCAGGGGCACGCGGTTGGAGGACAGGTCCTGAAGGCCGTTAAAAATCTGGACCGGCGTCACTTGGTCGAAGCCAAGCATCAGGGGCGTGCCGAGGTCGGTGAAGGCCCACACGAAAATCACCGAGGCCCCGGCGAAAATCCCGGGCATCAGGAGGGGCAGGGTGATACGGCGGAGGATCGTCCACGGGCCGGCCCCGGCGGCGGCGGCGGCCTCCAGGAGGGCCGGGTCGAGGCGGGCTAGGCTAGCGGTCAGGGTCAGGTAAAGGACGGGATAGAGGCCGATGGCCTGAACCAGTACGATCAAGGCCAGGCGGTGCTCGCCCATCCAGTCCGGGGCGGTGGCCCAGGTCCACCACCCGAGGTTGACCCCCAGGGTATTAAGGACTCCGGCGTGGCCGGCGATCTGGAAAACGCCCAAAGCGCCGACGAAAGGTGGCAGGATCAACGGACCGAGGAGCAGGGCCTCGGCCACGCCTTGGCCCCGGAAACGGAACCGCCAGCCAAACCACGCCAGGGGCAGGGTCAGGGCCAGGCAAAGGGCGGTGGTCGCGGTGGCGATCCCGGCGGCATGCCAGAGTCCGGCCCGGTAGACGGGGTGGGCCAAGGCTTCCTTGAGGTAAAACAGCGTCGGTTCAAAGGCCGGGGTGGTCAGGCCCCCGGCCAGGACCAAAAGCACGGGGGCAGCCACGATCACCAGCAGGAAGGCGACCAGGACGGGCGGGAGCCAGTGGCGCATCAGCGGCCCTCCTCGGCCAAGGACGTGGCTCGGCGGTAGGATGCCTGGCTGCGTTCACACCAGGCCCGAACCAGGGATGCGGCGACGAGGGGCCCCTTACGAAGATCCGCCGTGGCCGCCACGGCCTCGCTATAGGGGACGGCCAAGTCCGTCAGGGCGGCCCAGGCTTCGGGCACACGGTCCGCACCACCGGCAGCGATGATGGCGGCCCAGGCCGCCGTCAGATCCTCCCGGGGGTCAAGGGCCGTGGCCTTGATAAATGGGCCGATGAGCGGGTACAGATGCGCCGTCAGGGCCGGGTCGTAGGTAAAGCGCTCCGCCAGGGCCTGGGGGTCGAGGTCGGGATCGCTCATCAGGGCCCGATCGGCGGGCGTCAGGACATCAGCCCGCACCGGGGCCCGGCGCAGGGCATAGCGGTCGGGGCCGCCGGGCGTGCCGACCCGGTAATTCCACAGGCGCTGACCCACCGGGGAAAGGACGAAATGCAGGAAAGCGGCTGCCAGTTCGGGTTCCGGGGCACCGCGTAGGACGGCAATAGGATCGGCGGACACCGACGTACCACCGGCCGGGGCGGTAAACACCAAGCGGGGCTCACCCCCGGATTCGTGGGCCGACCATTCGGCCTCGGCTTTGGCTTGGAAGTCGATGGCCATGGAGGCCACCGTATCGCCCCGGGCGGTGTCGCGGGTCGGTTTGCTGGCGGAATCGGTAATCCACCGACTGTTGGCCACCATCAGTCGGATCAGGACCTGACCCCGCCGCCATCCCTCGGCGGGCCCATGGGCGGCCATTTGCTGCTGAAGAATGCGTTCGCAGGCCGTGACCACGGCCCCGGACTTCGTCGGGTCGGCGAGGGTCAGGCGGCGGAAGTAGGCCGGGGTGGCGAGGTCGGCCCATTGGGCGGGCACCGGCAGGCCCAGATCGTGAAGGCGTTCGGGGTTGGCGGCGATACCGAACACCGCCAGACAGGCGCCGTAGTAGCGACCCTCGGGGTCGTAGACCGTTTCACCACTGAGGCGCTGGGGGATGTTGGACGGCTCAAACCACGTGGGCTCCTGCTGGCGCAAGCCGGTATCCACCAGGTAGCCCTTGGCGGCGTGGGCGCGGAAGGGGAACTCGCCACCCCCGAAGAGGACGTCGACCCCGACGCCGACCGATGACGCGAGGAACGCCTGACGGGCCGGGTCCTCGGGGGCCTTGGGATCGTTGAAGGCGCGCAGGGATAGGCCAGGGAAGGCAAGGCCCATTTCGGCCCGGAACCGTTCGTCGAGGTAGCGGGTGATTTCGCTAGTGCCGCCGGGAGTCCGCCAATCGACATCGACGGCGATGCCCCGTTCAGTTCGGGCCCAGGCGGTGAAAGCCCGGCCAAATTCGTGGCGAGTCGGTTCGCCATGGGGCGTCAGTACCACCAGCCGCCGGACCCCGGCCGGGGCCGGGGGGGTGCTCTCGCGCAGGGCGATGGGCAGGGCAAGCAGGACCGCCAGGACCCCGAGGACGGTGAGGTGACGCATCATCTTTCTGCGACCATCGGGAGGACCATGGGGCTAGATCCGATAGGGGATGCGGACATCCGGCCAGGCGGTCGGGAAATCCCGTTCGTTACGGGTCACGAGGACGGCGGAACGGCAGCGGGCTGTGGCATAGATGACGGCATCCGGCAGCCGCAGGCGGCGGTCTCGGCGAAGGCGCACCGCCTCGGCAGCGATCGCACCCTCCAGGGGAATGGTCGTGAAACCGGCGAGGAAGCCTTCAACGACGCTGACTTCGCTGGCATCGGCGCAACCCACCAGGACTTCCATGCGGGTGATGATGCTGATGACCGGGGCTCGGTGACGGGCCAGTTCGGCCTTGGCATGGGGGATGCCGTTGAGGTAGTCGATGAGGATGACGCTATCGAGAACCACCGGTAGGGCGGCGGGATCGTAGGGCACCGGAGCTTCGCCGACGCGGGTCATGTCCATTCATTCCGCAGGGCATCGACCGTCACGATGGCGTCCTGACCTCGGGACTGCCACAAGCCGAAGGCCTGATCAGCGGGAGCGGTTTCAGCACCGAGGAAAGCGGTGAGGGCGCGGCGGACGACCTCGGCCTGGCTGAGGTGGGCCGCCGCGCCATAGGACTTCAGCCGCTGAGCGAGGGGTTCCGGGAGGTCGATGATGGTCCGCATGATGACGTTATCATATGACGATGATGAACATGATCAATCGGCCAGGGGCCAGAGGTCCGCCGGGGCCACCAGGATACCCACGGAGTCGCCAGGGCGGCGCTCGGGCGGGGCGGCCTCGGCCACCGTCAGCCTGTGACCGGCAACCTCGACCTGCCACAGGGCGCGGTCGCCCTCGTACGTGCCCTCGCGGATAACGCCGGGAACCCCTCCCTCGCCCAGGCGGACGCGTTCAGGGCGCAGGCAGCAGGAACCCTGACCGCCCAGGTGGGCTGCCAATTCCGGGGTCAGGAGGTTGGCATTTCCCAGGAAGCGGGCGACCACGGCGGTGGCCGGACGGTCGTAGAGTTCCCGCGGGGTGCCCACCTGGGCCACCCGGCCACCATCAAGGAGGGCGATGCGATCGGCGATGGCCAGGGCCTCGCCCTGGTCGTGGGTGACGTAGACCGCCGTGACCCCGGCGGCTTTGCAGACGCGACGGATCGTGACACGCATGGCTCCCCGCAGGCGGGCGTCGAGGTTGGACAGGGGTTCGTCCAGCAGCAGCACCCGGGGCCGGGCAACGATGGCCCGGGCCAGGGCTACCCGTTGCTGCTGGCCGCCGGACAGCGCTCCGATGCCCCGTCCGCCGTAGCCGGCCA
>CAIUVD010000050.1 GCA_903902515.1 uncultured Planctomycetota bacterium
ACAGCAGCCAGGCCAGTTCCGTGACTTCGGGAACGTCGTGTTGGACGTAGATGCTGGTGGTGGCCGGATCTAGGCCGAAGGCCAGGTAATCCACGACGATCTGGCGGGTCGCCGCCCGGAGGGCAACGGGATCCCGCTGGGTCGTTAAGGCGTGGTAACTGGCGACAAACACGAACAATTCATGGCCTTCGGCCTGCAGGTCGAGGAACTGTCGGATGGCCCCGGCGTAGTTGCCGAGGTGCAGTTGGCCAGAGGGCTGGATGCCAGAGAGAACGCGGGGCATGGGCGGGTCTCAGCGCAGGTCGCGCCAGGCCTGGAACAGCAGCAGGCCGACGATGATCAGGGTGAACAACGGCGGATTACCGCCATTGAGGAGAGTCAAGGCCACCAGGGCCAGGGGGGCGACGACGAAGGAAGTGATGAGGGTCGCCCGTTTGGCGACGGTCTCGCGGCCGGTGGCCATGCGGATGCCACCGAGGGTCGCCTGGCCTCCATCCAGGGGGTAGATGGGCAGGAGGTTGAAGAGGCCCAGCACGAGATTCCACAGGAACAGGGAACTCAGGAATTCTCGCAGGAGGGGGTCCCAGTGCCGCCATTCCGGGGTGGCGGTACCCATGGCGTACAGCAGACCGGCGGTCAGCAGGTTGGCGAAGGGCCCCGCCAGGCTGATGGCGATGCGTTTGCGGGGTTCGGGATCACCCTGGTACAGGCACATGCCCCCCAGGGCCCCCACCAGGATTGTCACTCCGCCCATGCCCGCGATGCGAGCCACGGCGGCATGGCCGAATTCATGGATCAGGATGGTCGCCAGGACCACCACCCCCAGCACGATGAAGCCGGTGACGCTGTTGGCGATCATGCCAACAAACAGCAGGGTGAAGATGGCCTCCGGCAGGACGTAGACCGGAACCCGGCCAAGGTGACCGAGGTAGAAAGGGGAGCCGGGAAGCATGGGCCGGGATGCTCGTGGGGGGGTCGGGCGGAGCAATCAGTGGAAGCATCATGCCCCACGGGCGAGCTGCCTGTGCCACGTTGAAGGGTGTCGTGGCATACGCAGCCCCGGCTTGAGGCGGGGGTCCATGGCCCACACTCCGTGCCATGGGCCTTCTTCTTCCCGTGGGCGGCATCACGCCGATGCGCCCCAGTTTCCTTGCTCCCAATGCCACCTTGGTTGGCGACGTGCGCTTCGGCGCCGACTGTTCCGTATGGTTTGGGGCGGTGATTCGGGCCGACATCAACTCCATCGCCTTTGGAGATCGCTGTAACATCCAGGACCTCTGCTGTTTGCATGTGTCCAAGAAGCGGCCCTGCGTCCTCGGGAATAACGTCAGCATGGGCCATGGGGCCATCGCCCACGCCTGCACCGTTGGCGACGGTACCTTGATCGGCATGGGGTCCCGGGTGTTGGATGGCGCGGTCCTCGGGGCCGGGGTACTGGTGGCCGCCGGGGCCGTGGTCCCTGAAGGCCTGGTGGTGCCAGATCATCACCTGATCGCCGGGGTTCCGGGCCGGATCATCAAGGAACTTTTCCCAGAACTGCGGGAACGGATCGCCCGCACCGCCGGGGATTACGTGGCCTATCAGCAGCTCTATCCCTCGATCATGGCGGCGGCCGGGTGTTGAGTCGTCTGATGGTCTTGCTGGCGGTGATCAGCGGTGCGGGCTTGGCCGTGGAATCCCTAGTGGTCGAACCTCGACATCCCCTGGTCCGCCGTGGCCTGCCGGTGACAGCGGTCATCCAATGGCAGGGTCTGCCCCAACCGGGGCCCGCTACCCTGGTGGCGGAGATCGCCGATGGCGCGGGCATTTTGGCCAGGGTGACCCTCACCCTCACCACGGGCGACCAAGTGGCGTGGCCGTCCCGCATTTCCGTGATCCCCGAACGGGCTTCGGGCCCGGCCCCCCGTTTGCGGGTCCGCCTGGAGCGGGATGGCGCGGTCCTCAGCCAAAACGAAACACTCCTGATCGCCCCGGTTGATCTGGTGGCCCCACCCCCGTCGGGCCTCGTGTCGCGCCTGATGGCGGACCTCGTCCAGGGCGGCGAGGACATGACCGTGGGTGATCTCGAACGATTTCAGCGGGGTTTCCCCGGCTGGCAGTCCCTCACGGATCCGGTGGATGGATCCCTTCAGCCAGTCCGGCTGCACCTGGTGCCAGGTTCCACCCGGGGCGTGGTCCTCCTGCATACGCCGCCCCGGGATGAGGGGGGCTCTGGAGCCTGGTGGCCCGAACTTCCGGCGGCTTGGCGGGCGGCAGCGGTGGCGGCCGGTGTGTCGATGGTCGAAGTCTTTCCCGGAGGGGATGTGGCGTGGACCGGCCCCGGCCCCCGGAGGGTGCCCGGGGCGGCGGCCCTCCTGCCGCCGGGGGAACGGGTCGTCCTGGCGGTGGGCTCCGTCCCATCCTTGGCGGCCGGGGCCTTGCCGGTTTGGACAGCCGACCCCGCGGCCTTGACGGATCCCGCCACCTGGCGCAGGTCGGCTCAGCCTGCGACCTCGGCCCAGCCGGTGCCGCCCCTCATGGCCTGGGCCGGTGGCTCGGTGACGGTGGTGGTCGGGACGGGCGAACACTTGGCCTCAGCCCAGGACAACACGGCTCGGGCCGAAGCGCTCAATGATGCCTGGTGGCGGTGGTCCCGGGGCGTTTTGCCAGTGCTGCGGGATGACCAGCCCCTGCCGCCCACGGGGAATCTGGTCCTCCTCGGTTCACCGCGTTCGAACCGCCACCTGGCCGCCCTGGTCCCGAACAGTCCCGCCGTGACCTGGAGCGATCGAATGATCACCGTCAACGGTCGGGAGCTTTTGCGCCCCCTTCAGCCCTCCGTGGCCTGGGCCTTCCCCCGGCCCGGGGTGTCCGGGGCCTGGGTCCTGGTCCTTGATGGTCCGTGGCGCTGGGGCGATTTGCCCCTGCCAGCCGGGGACCTGGAAATACGGGAGTAGGTCTGGCGTCCGCCCGCCCTGGACCATCATCCCGGCCCATGCGCCCCTTGGCCCTCCTGCCGTTCCTGACCCTCACTCTCGCTGGCTGTGCCGCCCCGGTGCGGGCCGACTTGACGGACGAAGAACGCGTCCTTCTGGCCCAGATCACCCGGGATCCCTACCTGGTGGTGGAACGCATCCAGCGCACCGAGGACGGGGTGGCCGAGGTCATCACCCGGCAGGGCTCTCGTCAGGTGCGTTACCACCTGGCTCCGGCCGTCGAAGGTGGCCGAGAACTGCGGCTGCGCCCGGTCGACGAGGATCTCACGATTCCTGCGCGCCAGCCTGAGTTCCCCGGCACCGGGCCGGAACCGCGCGGCGTCATCCGCTGACATGCTGGTCGAGTGGCTCACCAGCCTGGTGACGCCCTGTGATCCGGCGGTCCGCCGCCTGGGGTATCTGCGGGAATTAATTGCCATCCAGGCTCGTCACCGGCGGTGCGCCCCGGCCTGGGCCGCCCATATTGCGGCGTGTCGTCACTTCATTGATCAGCGGGCGCCTGGTGGCGATCTGGCGGTGGTGGTCGGGGCCGGGCTGTGCCTCGATGTGCCCCTCGATTTGCTGGTGGCCCGCTACCGGCGGGTGGTGCGTTTCGACCTGTGCTTCTTGGGTCGGCGGGTGGGGGTCGAGCAGCGGGTTTTCGATGTCACGGGCGGGGTGCAGACTTGGGCCCGGGATCCCCAGGCGGATCCCCGCGCGGCGCTAACCGACCCGGGATGGCCCGCGGATCTGCCGTCCCCGGATCTGGTCCTCTCGGCCAATCTGTTGACTCAACTGCACCTGTTTCCCGAACAATGGCTGCGGCCCCACCATCCCGGAGTTGATCTGGCCGAGGCCTGCACCCGCCTCCACCTGGGCTGGTTGGCCCGTCGGCCCGGAGTCCGGTTGCTGATAGCTGACCGAGAGGAACAGGTGATCGATGCAGCGGGAAGGCTGGTGTATCGCATGCCAACCACCGCCCGGCTGTTACCGCCCCCCCGGGAATCCTGGACCTGGGACCTGGCCCCCCGGGGTGAACATGACCCCGACCACGCCCTGCGGCGACAAGTCGGGGCTTGGGATCAGAACTCGTTCGAGAGCTTCTTATAGCCCTTCACGAGTTCGAGGTTCGTCATCACCACAGATTCGCTAAAGCTACTGGCATCGGCCGAAACCTTGGGGATCAGTTCCAGATCGGCGTCACTGTGGATGGTGGTGGTCGAGGGAATGTGGAAATTGGCCGGCAGGTGGCAGTTTTCGACCACGCTGTTGTGACGGATCACGCAGCCATCACCCACGGTACAGTTGAAGACCACACTGTTGAAGCCGATGAAGACCTTGGTCCCGACTTC
Organism: uncultured Planctomycetota bacterium; assembly: GCA_903902515.1. Taxonomy (GTDB): domain Bacteria; phylum Planctomycetota; class UBA11346; order UBA11346; family UBA11346; genus CAIUVD01. Next base: position 4,307 of record CAIUVD010000050.1, read on the forward strand.
GCAGGGGCCGTGGATGATCGAACGGTGGGCGATCGAGGTGCTTTCGCCGATCACCACCTTGCCTCCAGCCTTGCTGTGGACGACTACTCCGTCCTGAATGTTGGAGTTGGAGCCGATGATGATCGGTTCCATGCCACCGTTGATGTCCACCTCATCGGCCCGGATCACCACATAAGGACCAATGAAGACATTTTCGCCAATGAAGACCTTGCCACAGACGATGGCCGTTTGGTCGACATAAGCGGATTCGTGGATGACGGGCAAGTCGCCCTGGGGATTTTTACGGATCATGGTCGGCATCCTGGGGACCATGGCCCCAGGCAATGGATGAATGGGATGTCGTGAATCAGACGACCGTCAGTTCATCCCCATCATTGGCCGCCACCACGGGAATTCCGGGACAGGCGGCTTCGGCCTGGGCCACGAGATGAAGAACATTGACGTTGGCCCGGGGATCCGTGTAACGTGAACTGAAATGGGTCAGCGCCAGGCGCCGGGCGCCGATTGCCCGGGCGAAGGCCCCGGTGGCCCCGGCGGTCATGTGGCCCCATTCGTCGGCCTTGGCCTGACGATCGTCGGCGTAGGTCGCTTCACACACTAATAAGTCGCAGTCCCTGGCTGCGTCAGCAATGCCCATCGGATCGCAGGTATCCCCGAGCAAGGCGATGCGGCGGCCCCGGCGGGGGGGATCGGCCACATCCTGGGGCAGGATGATGGTGCCATCCTTCAAACGAACCAGATCACCTTGCAGGAGTGCAGCCCGGGCCGGGCCGGAGGGGACGCCCAGTTTCCGCGCCCGGTCCTCGTGGAACTTGCCCGGACGGTCGTCCTCCACCAGGACGTAGCCATAGCACGGCACCCGATGGGTGATGGGTCGGATGCGTACGGCCCAGCCCTTGTGGGCTGGGAGGTCCTGGGGGCCGTCGATCTCCGTAATGGTCAGAACGTAGGGCAGCAGGGCGTCAGTCACCTCCAGGGCCGTCTCCACCAGCCGCCGGATGCCCCGGGGGCCGATGATCTCGACCGGGCCGGTGCGGCCGTTGATGGCGATCCACGATAGGAAGCCCGGCAGGCCCAGGCAGTGGTCGCCATGGAGGTGGGTGATCAAGATCCGTTCGACCTTGGCCCCGGATACCCCCAGTTCGAGAGCCCGGTGCTGGGTGCCTTCCCCGCAGTCGAGGATCCAGATGCCGCCGTGGGAAAACAGCACGGCCTGGGAGGTGACGTTCCGGCGTTTGGTCGGCGTACCGGCGCTGGTGCCGAGGAAGCGAAGTCTCATGGAGTCACCGGTCGTTGCAGGACTAATCCGCTGATTTCCCCCGGACTATCGCCGGCGATGGTCAGAACCACCGCCCGGGGCTGGGCGGCGAGGGGCATCCGTTCGAAGGCGTGGCCGGCGACGGTAGCCAACAGTTCACCCTCCCCCACCAGTAAGACCACCGGAATATCGAGGCCCTGGCCGAGGACGTGGGGCTGGCCCCCTGGGGACGGTGCACCCTCGCCAACGTCGCGGAGAATCGCAGTTACCACGCCGTTGTGCTGCTGAACCTGGAGCACCATCCGTTGACCGTTCGCTAATTCCACCCCTAGGCCGAGGGCGTCGGTGATCAGGTCCGGGGTGCTGAATAGGTGGAGGTGGCCACTGAGGCGCCAGGGAAGGGGACCCAGGTCCTTGCTCACGCGGCCCGCGAAACCGGCCACCGCATCGGCCCGGGATTCGGCGGAAGTCCATTGGGCCCCGATGGAGGGGGTCCAGTCGTCCAAGCGATGCACGGAATCTGCGGACCACAGGGCCTGGGGCGGGCCCCAGGGCTGGCTGGTAAGGCTGACCGATGGGGGTGGTGCGGGCATCGGCGCCACGGGTGGCGAGGTCTTCCGTGCTTTGGTGGTAGCGGGCGCCAGGGCCAGGGCGGCTCCGATCCCGCAGGCCCCGAGGGCCGCCACCACGGCGAGCCAGGCCGAGCGGTTGCCCCGCCGACCCAGGCGCGGGCCGCCAAGCAGGCGATCGCAGGCGGCGATCACATCGGCGTAGGACCCGGGCCGGGCATCTGGGTTGGGCTCCCGCATCCAGCTCACCAGGCGGGTGACGCCTTCGGGGAGTCCCGTGAGGGGGGTGTCCAGGTGTCCCGTCAGGGCATGCAGGAGGACCCCTCCCAAATCGTGAATATCCCCGCGAAAATCCATCTGCTCGGCTGGCTCAGAGATCCCCAGGGTGGGGGTCAAGCCCAGGTTTACCAACTTAGCTACAAACGGAAAAACGTCGTCACCTGGGCGGGGCGCTAAAGCTACGTTGGAGGCCTGCACATCCCGGTGGATCAGGCCCTGGTCATGGGCGTGACCGAGGGCGCTGGCGAGGTCCCTCGTCACCTGCACCGCGTCGCGCCAGGCCAGGGGGCCATGATCCGCGAGATACTGCCCAAGATACTGCCCGTCGATGCAGGCTCGCACCACGTAAGGATGGTTGGCCGCCGTTAGGCCGGCCTGGAGGCATGCCACGAGGTGTGGATGGTGCAGGCGGGTGAGGATCTTGGCCACCCGGGGAAAACGGGCCGTGAATTCCCCGTGATGCTTGGCGATCGGGAGCATCGACAGGATCACGATCCGGTTGCGGGATATTTGACGGGCCCGGTACATCACGACGCGGGTTCCCCGGCCCACATTTTCCAGCAATTCCAGATCGGGGATGGGTGATGCCGGCAGGGCACGGCCAAAGATGGGGGGCGCTTCAACCACGCTCATGGTCGCCAGGCCAACACCAATCGGCAAATCACCCCGAGCGGTCCCTGCCAGCCCGGGCGGGGCACAACCATCATCGCATCAGATCCTTCATGTCGCGCACGGCCTGGGTCATGCCAACCAACACGGCGCGGCTGATGATGCTGTGACCAATGTTGAGTTCCCGCAGGCCCGGCAGGTGGAGGATCCCGCCGATGTTGCGGTAGGTGATGCCGTGGCCGGCGTGCAGACGGATGCCGGCTTCCCCGGCGGCCTGGGCGGCAGTCTCCAACCGCTGAACCTGGCGGACCAGTTCTGGGTCGTCATCCCGACCCCGTGCCGCCAGCCAGGCCTCGGCCCAGGCCCCGGTGTGCAGCTCAACGGCATCGGCGCCCAACTGCTTCGACAGCCGGACCACCGCAGGATCCGGCTCGATGAACAGGCTGACCAACACGCCCCGGGTCTTCAGGTCGTCGATGACGCTGCGCAGCACGCCATCCTCGGCGCTGATTCGCAGGCCGCCTTCGGTGGTGACCTCGGCGCGGTGTTCCGGTACCAGGCAGGCCTGGTCGGGTTTCATGATCTTGGCCAGTTCCACCACCCCGCTGCCATGTTCATGGGGCGCCAGTTCGAGGTTCAGCACCCCTTGGACGGTGTCCCGCAACATCCGCACATCCCGATCAAGAATGTGGCGGCGGTCCTGGCGCAGGTGGATGGTGATGCCATCGGCACCCCCCAGTTCCGCCAGGGCGGCCGCCGCCACCGGATCCGGCTCGATGGTCCGCCGGGCCTGGCGGATGGTGGCCACGTGGTCGATATTGACGCCGAGTTTCAGCATAGGACGGAGGAGCGTTGCGCGGGCGGGGGAAGGGCAAGCATGCGAGACCTCCATTGTCCGGTCGTCCGGTCGCCCGGTCGTCCGGTCGTCCCCAACCGAGCGGTCCAGCGTCCGAAAGACGGGTATGAACGATCTGATTGCCGCCCTGGGGGCGGAACTTGCTGAACTGCAGGCCCTTGGCCGTCTTCGCACCCGCCCCGTTATCGACGGCCCTGATGACCGGGTGATCGCCCTGCGAGGCCCCGGCGGACGCAAGGTCCTCATCAACTGGGCCAGCAACGATTACCTCGGACTCAGTCAGGAACTGACGGTCATCAATGGTGCCCGCAAGGCCCTGCGGGGCTGTGGCGCCGGTGCCGGAGCAGCCCGCCTGCTCGGCGGCGGCTTGGCCCTCCATCGGCGGCTCGAAGAGGGAGTGGCGCGGTTCTTTGGTACCGAGGATTGCCTACTGACGACCACGGGCTTCCAGGCCAACCAAGCGGCCCTGGTCAGTCTGGCCTCGGACCCCGAGGACGTCCTGATCATTGACCGCCTGTGCCACGCCAGCACCTACGATGGAGCTCGCCTGGCCGCCGGCACCCTCCTGCGCTTCCGCCATAACGACATCGAGGACCTGGAGCGCCACCTGGAGCGCACCGTCGGCAACCGTCGTCGTATCGTGTGCGTCGAATCCATTTATAGCATGGACGGTGACGAGGCCCCCCTGGCGGCCATTGCCGCCGCCTGCACCCGCCAGGGCGCCATTCTGGTGGTCGATGAGGCCCATGCCCTGGGCGTTGTCGGCCCCGGCGGCCGGGGCCTATGCGCGGATCTCGGAGTGGTCCCCGACGTCCTGGTAGCGACCTGTTCCAAATCCCTCGGCAGCCAGGGCGGCCTGATCGCCGGCGCCCAACCGATTGTCGACATCTGCGTCAACCGGGGCCGTTCCTTCCTGTTCTCGACCGCCCCGGTCCCGGCGGCCGTCGGCGCCGCCGAAGCCGCCCTGCGCCGCCTCCGCGAGCGCCCCGAGATGCCCGAGCACCTCCGGATAGCCGCCGCCGGTCTCCGTGCCGCCCTGCGCGCCCAGGGCTGGCAGGTCCCCGAGGGCCGCAGCCCGATCATCCCAGTGATTGTTGGTGACGAGCAGCGCACCCTCGAACTGGCGGCTCGTCTGCGGGAACTCGGTCACTTTGCCCCGCCAATCCGTCCGCCGACGGTGCCCGAAGGCTCCTGCCGTCTGCGCCTCACCGTGACCTTGGCCCACCGGCCTAAGGATTTGCGGCAGTTGGCGGCGGCGATGGCGAAGTTGCGGCCTGTGACGTAATGGGATGAACGGCGGGTGGTTTGGGGCGAATGCCTAGATGAGCGAGCCACCACCCGTGCCCGAAGAGGATGAGGTTGGGTGTGGTCTCATTAGGACACATCCGGTTTCATGACCTTATGGCGACGCGCCTTGGGCAGGGTCACTGAAAGCTTTGGGGTTTCCATCTCAGTAAGGTACTGGGGCGCCTGCTTGATGCGGATGTCCTCTGCTAGACAGGTATTGGTCGTAGCCTAGCACTGAGCGTCGTGTCTGGTTTATGGTCGAGCATAACATAGGCCTACTTCCTGATGAAAAGAATCCGATTCACGAAGTGAATCGTGGCTAACGTAGTTGTATTGGGTATGGGTAATAAGGTGATTTTTCATTAATTTTTTGGGAAATGGAAGTGGTGATTTTATAATGGGAGACTTGAAAGATGCCAGAAAAGGTAGGGATATACCAACTGAGGCATGGAAAAACACTAATACGCATGGTTATGACTCGTCTGAGAAAACCAAACGAGCCATGATCATGGTTAGTGCTGATGGATAACTCGTAACTCGCTGTAAT
>CAIUVD010000051.1 GCA_903902515.1 uncultured Planctomycetota bacterium
ACTGACCATCGCCGTGCAGCATTATGACAATGTCGTGGCCTTTCTCTATGGCGTATCTATATCCAATCTTTTGATTTCCGCCATATCCCTGATTACTATGATTTTTGTACACGCTACAATTCCTTGCGTTTATCTCGCTAAACGCCATTGCAGCTACTTCGCAAGTCCTATCCGTGGAAGCATCGTCAAAAACAAATATCTCATTAAAAAATGGAAGTAATTCCTTTGGTATCCGATTGATTAGTTTGTGAATATGATTTTCCGCTTCATAGGCGATAATGAACAAGCCAATTTTATTCTTTTTCATTACATCGAGGCAGGTATTTATTGCGTTGGGCATGGATGCTTCCTTAATTTATATTTGACTAAGTGGAGGGGGAAAAATTATACATAACAAAGATGCCACAGACGATGAGCGTAGCCCCAATTACTTTCGATAAAGTTATTGGTTCTTTTAAGATGGATCCTGCCACAAGTGATGCTATGGCATACACGCCTACGGCAATTGGCAGCGCAATTGAGATTTCATTTCGTCTCAGAACAACCACCCATAACCCAAAAGCAGATAACTGCACACTAAAACCTATCCAGAAAAGCGGGCTCAATATAGTTGCCAGCATCGCGTCATTTAGGCTAGGAAAACTTTTTATGCTCGACTTGATAATAACCATCCCAACTGTTGATAGGATGGACTGTGAGGTTATGAGTGCTATGTCTATGATTTTCATCAGTTAAACTTGCGCTAGGTGGCAAGGTTCATGTCGATTACGGGTTGGTACTGTTTTTTAGTTTTTTTACCGCCGCCAGAAGGGGCGCCACCTTATCGGTCCGTTCCCAAGAGAAACCCTTGCGGCCAAAGTGGCCATGGTAGGCCGTCTGGCGGTAGATTGGCTTGAGCAGATCCAGGGACTCGATAATGGCCTTGGGACGGAGGTCGAAGACCTCCTGCACGGCGGCAGACAGGATCTCGTCGCCGAGCGAGGAAGTGCCAAATGTGTCAACCTTCACTGACACCGGCTTGGCGACGCCAATCGCGTAGGCCACCTGAATCTCACAACGGCGGGCGAGCTTTGCCGCAACGATGTTCTTGGCTACCCAACGGGCCGCATAGGCGGCAGAGCGATCGACCTTGGAGGGATCCTTACCTGAGAAAGCACCGCCTCCATGACGCCCCATGCCGCCGTAGGTATCCACGATGATCTTGCGGCCCGTCAGGCCCGAATCGCCATGGGGACCGCCAACCTCGAAACGGCCCGTGGGATTGATGTGGAAAATCGTCTTCTTGTCGACCTTCACCTTGGAGGCCTTGTTGATGATCTCGGTGGCAATCTTGATCCAGTCCCGACGGATGGTTGACAACTTGGCCTCCGGGGTGTGCTGCGTCGAGAGAACGACGGTGTGGATGCGTACCGGCTGATCGCCCTCGTACTCGACTGTGACCTGGCTCTTGGCATCCGGGCGCAGGTACTTGAGTTTCTTGGCTTGACGCAGGCGGGCGTGCTCCTCCACCAGACGATGGGACAGGAAGATTGGCAAAGGCATGAGTTCCGGCGTCTCGTCGACGGCGAAACCGAACATCAGTCCCTGGTCGCCAGCTCCCTGCTCCTTGTGCAGGCCTTCACCCTCATTGACGCCCTGGGCGATGTCCGGGGACTGGCTATGAAGAGCCACCAGCACGCCACAGGAATCGGCATCAAACCCGATACCGGCCTCGGTGTAGCCGATCTCTTTGATGGTGCGGCGAACGATGTCCTGGACATCGACAAAAGCCGTGGTGGTCACTTCGCCTGCCACCACCACTTGACCTGTGGTCACCAGCGTTTCGCAGGCGACACGGCTCTTGGGGTCCTGGGCCAGCAGCGCATCGAGGATGGCATCGCTGATTTGGTCGGCTACCTTATCGGGGTGGCCCATGGAAACGGATTCAGATGTAAAGAGGCTGCAGACCATGGGATACCTTCAAAAGGAGGGCTATTCGGCGGAGCGAGAAGGAGTCTGGTGACAAAGAATGACGGGCAAGACGTTTATCAGCGGACACCATAGAGCATTTTGTCGAGACGGGCTCATGTAGTGTAATGATGGTATTTTAAATATGATATACTGCGCTCATTGTTTGACTCTGCTACGTGCTCAGTGGCTCTGTGGAAGGATTTTTTCGGAGAGTTCAGGCACTCTCGGATGACCTGCCAGCCGACGCATTTGATTAAGACAACAGTGGTAGCTGACAAGCCGATGGTGCAGGGGCGCCCTAACTGAGTCGCAGGTTGTGTAGGTGCTGGGCCACACTGCGTTTCCAGCGGTACCACTCCCGGGGGTGGTGGAGTTGGGCCCGGCGATCTTGGCGCAAGATCTGGTCCGCGAGTTCCGCCTGGGCGTCCAGTTCATGGGGGTTGGTGGTGATCAGGTCTGGCTCGCCCATTTCGGGCAGAGCGCCTTGGTTGGTGCCTAATACCGGGCAGCCACAGGCGAGGGCCTCGATAGCTGGCAGCCCGAAACCTTCATTCCAAGACGGCAGGAGCAGCAACCTGGCATGATGATAGAGGTCCCGCAACCGCAGGTCGCTTACCCCCCCCAGGAAGTGGACACGTGCCTGTGATTCGCAGGGAGGAGTGACCCAAGGAGGGCACCGTCCGGTCATCAGGAGATCGAGATCGTGACCCATCTGCAGAAGCCGGGCATGTGTAGCCAGCACCATCGGCAGGTTCTTCGTCGGGTGGGCCCGGCCGACCCAGAGCAGGTAGGGCCGGTCGTGGGGTCGAGCGGGGGGGGTAACTGGTGGCGTCAGGAAGAGATCGGAGATCCCATGGGGGATGACCTGGATGCGGTCACTGGGCAGGTTCCAGGCTTCGGCGAGGTGGTCCCGCGTGTGGAGCGATGGGACGATCACGCTTCGGCAGTGACGGACCAGATTTGGCAGGGCATGGCGAAAGATGTGCGCCTGCAGGGCGTGATGACGGGGAAAAAGCAGCGGCGTCAGGTCGTGGATGGTCACCACCTGGTGGGGGTGGCGAATCGCCAGTTCAAGGGGGGAACAGGCAAACAGTACCTCATTCCGGCGGAGGGTGCTGCGGGAAGCTAGTCCCTGGGTCCAGGCCAGCCGGCGCAAGTGGGCTCGGGCCCCCAGGAATGGGGCGCAGGCGGCGGGAGCAAAACGGACCTGGTTGGCTACGTCCTGGAATGCGTCCCCCCCACCCTGGCATACCCATGCGGTGGCGGAAGGATCTGCGGCGAGGATCCCACGACTGACCTCCAGTGCGTAACGCCCGATGCCGCTGAGATGGGCGCTGACGGCAGTGGCGTTGATGACGAGGGCCATGGAAGGGGCGAAATAGTCTGACGATTTTCATCGGGGCAACGCTGGGCTTGCGGAAGGTCAGTATGGAGCAGGGTGGGAAGCCTTATGCGTCCCTTACTGTTGCTGACGGTCTCTGCCTTGATGGTCGCCTTGGAATTGCCGGGTATTCCTGCTCCGGGTCCTATGTCCGGGGGGCGGGACCAGGTTGTATGGGGGAATGACGCCTTCGGTCCCGCAGGAGGCAGCCGGAGCGATGATTTCCGGACCAACCAGATCGGGCTGGCCCTTGGTTGGGGGTCATGGGTCTTCGGGGTTGATCACAGCATCCTGACGACCGCCAATCCGAGTGAGGCTCCCGTTTATTGGGGTATGCCGGATCCCTTTTTTAAGGCGAACGAAGGCGCGGAACGGGTTGATGAGGGAGTGATCACCCTGGGATGGCGGCAGGAGGTTGCTGGCGGTGGGTGGTCGGCGTGGGGGCAGGGCGGTGGCGGGGTGTTGGCCACCGGTGATCTTGGGGGGCGCGAAATTCAAAATGGGGTCCATACCGTGATTTCTCAGGCCGCCTTTCGTATGCCATATGAACGCCGCTCCCTCCAGATCGTGCCCCTCGGCTATGCCGGTCTCGGCGGGGTCTGGCTGCCGTGGGGCCCCTGCGGGGTTCGCGGCGGTGGTTTGGCGGAAATGCATGCCGAAGGATGGCGGCGGTGGCAGGTCGAGGGCCTGGGAGTCGTCGAGACCGGCGGCGGCGGGGTGTGGGGTGGCTGGCGGATGGATGGGGCCGGTGGTGAGGCCGCCACCCGGACGGCGGCCGTGGTCGCGACGGAGGAGACGGGTCCTTCGGTGGTGGCCGGATTCGGGGTGCGGCGCGGGACCTGGGGTGCCAGCATTGAAACCGCACGCAATCTCGACAATGACGCACAGTATGGCCGATTGGTGCTTACGTGGGATGGCCCACGGGACGAAGTGGGGTCACGGAATGGCCGGATCTGGTGGGGTCGGATCGGGCTTTTGCCTGAGGAGAGCCGAGTCAAAGGCCGGGGTATTGACCACGCGGTGGCCACCACGTGGGGGCCTCTGCTGGTGTTGTTGGGCTATCGGGACAATGAATTGTCCAACCACTGGATCTATGACATGGCGGGTCGTCGCAACAGCGTGTGGGCTGGGGTAGGACAGGCCCCCGAGTTGTTTCGGACGGGCATCGTCCAGTGGCATGGTTGGTGGGAGACGGGGCTTGGATACCGTCATACATCGGTCAAAACGGCCGGTTTTCTGACCTTGGATGGTGAACATGCCTACACCTGTGATGCGGCTATTGCCCGGGCGGCTGTGGGGGGAGGGCCCCGTATCCCCTTGGGTCCAGATGTGGACTTGGGTATCTTGGCACTTTTCGAGGGATTGTGGTCTTCACGGACCGAGAGTCTCAACGTCGAGACCCGCAACGTCGTCTTCCCAGAGATCGTGGTCGATCGCCAAGAGTATCCGGTGGAAGGGCCTGCCTGGGGGGCGATCTTGGCGCTGACGGGACGGTGGGTGTTCTAATTTTACCGAATGTGATGGGAGGACCTCAACACGGCGGCAATGAGCCACAGGAGGTCCCAGGACGATAAAGCCCACCCTTTTCACGTGATCCCTCTATTAACCCGTAGTGCCTTGAGACTTAGGATGCCCGGCCATCCAGGGTCTTCACGAGGCGATGGAACATGGCGTGGTAACGGGTGCGAACCGCAGCACCGATGGCCCGGGCTGTGGCTTGGTCGTAGGTGTGGCTGGTGCGGTTGCGGTCGGTGAGCATATCCAACCAGGCTTGGCCATCGTCGATCAGCCCGACGGAAAATGCCGAGCGAAAGGTGTCCCGGGAGCCAACGAGGTTGGTTATGCCCTGGTAGACCAAGTAGTCCCGAAGGGTGTTCCAGGCGAGTTCGTAGGCGCACTCGAAGGCCTGGATCAATCCCTGTTCCTCCATCTCGTTCAGGTGCGCATGGACGAGGAATTGGTCGAGGTTGGCCACCGCTTTGTGAAGGTTGGTGAGTCTTTGCTGCCAGCGTACGTCCGGTGTGGGGCTCATAGCAGGTGGGGGGTGCTGTCGGTGAGGGTGGGTTTTCGGTGGCTCTCACGATGCGCCGCATTCCGCACGAACCAGGTCACGCCGACGCGGTCGATGTGATCCCGCAGATCCTGGTTGTGGATCAGGTGAAGAAAATTGAGGTCGATCATCCACGGCAGCAGCAAATCATCGAGCTCCTGATCCAGGCGTAGCAGGATGGTTCGCTCGGCGCCCGGTGCTTCGATGGCGAGGTCGATATCCGAACCTGGTTTCGCGCAGCCTTTGGCTCGGGATCCATAGAGGACGACCCGTTGAACGTGGGGCTCCTGGCTCAGCACGGCGACGATGCGGGAGATGGCCTCCACCGGAAGCTGATGACCCGTCATGGGTTCGCCATGGCTTCCGTGGGGGTGATCAGGGCCTGAAAGGTCGGGAGGTAGGCTTTCAGGATGTCGGTGGTCGGCCATGGATTGTCGCCAACGGATGTCCGTGGTGGGAATCATGGCCAGATGATCCCGAGGGGCTGGGGTTGCGCAATCGCGCTCGTGCTGGGTTTAGAAGGGCCGGGGGCCAGTAGGTGATCAAGGGCAACGATGCGAGGTGTCTGATGTCAACTCCAGGCCGCCAGGGCGGCGGCCTGGAGTTGTTCCGCGGAGATCGGACGCTGGTCTGCACGCAGAGAACCTCGCGAGCTCAGGCCAGACTCTACAGCCGCCAATGCAGGCACTGGGCCTGCGTGACCGCCGACGGGCCGAAAATGCCCTTCACATCCAGCACCGGCGCCCCAGCCCCCGCTGCCTGGGCGAAAAGGTGAACATCCAACTCCCGGAATACCCGGTGGGCCACGGCAGCGATGATGGCTTCGCAGGTAGGGATGGGGTTTAGAGGGGCGAGGGTCACCCCGTGTTCGAGGAGGGCGGCTTCGGGATCTGCCACCGGGTCCACAACCACCGGTTCAGCACCGAAACGGCGGAGTTCGGCGATGATGTCCCCGACTTTGCTGTTACGGACGTCGGGGCAGTCCTCCTTGAAGGATAGGCCGAGGATCAGGACTCGGGCGCCCTTCACCGGGCGGCCCTGTTGGAGCATCAGGCGGATGCATTCCTGGGCGATCCAGGCGCCCATGCCGTCGTTGATGCGGCGGCCGGCGAGGATCACCTGGGGGTGGTAACCGGCCTCTTCGGCCTTGTGGGTCAGGTAATAGGGATCGACGCCGATGCAGTGGCCGCCCACCAGGCCGGGGCGGAACGGCAGGAAATTCCACTTGGTGCCGGCGGCTTCGAGGACGTCGAGGGTGTCGATGCCGAGGCGGTGGAAGATCAGGGCCAGTTCGTTCATCAGGGCGATGTTGAGGTCGCGCTGGGTGTTTTCGATGACTTCGGCGGCCTCGGCCACCTTGACACTGGGGGCGCGGTGGATGCCCGCCGGGATGGCCGTGCCGTAGACGGCAGCAATCACGTCGAGGGTCGCCGGGTCGCTGCCGCTGACCAGTTTGAGGACGGTTTCCACCGTGTGGACCCGGTCGCCGGGGTTGATGCGTTCGGGGCTGTAGCCGAAGGCGAAATCCTGGTGCGGGATCAGGCCGCTGGCGGCGGCGAGGGCGGGGACACAAACTTCCTCGGTGGCGCCGGGAAAGACGGAGCTTTCGTAGACGACGATGGCCCCGGGGGACAGGTGGCGGCCGAGGGTGCGGCTGGCCTCCAGCAGGGGGGTGAGGTCGGGGCGATTGGCCCGGTCTACGGGGGTGGGGACGCAGACGATCAGGAAGATGGCGTCGGCGAGGTGGGCGGGATCGTCCGTAAAGGCGATGCCGCTGGCGGCGATGGCGGCATCGCCGCATTCGCCCACGGGGTCGCGGCCGGCGCGCAGTCGGCCGATCTTGGTGCCGTCGATGTCAAAGCCGATAACCCGAAAATGCCGGGCCAGGCACACGGCGAGGGGCAGGCCGACGTAGCCGAGGCCGATGACGGCGATGGCCCGCTGGCGGGAGGCGAGGGCGGACCAGCGGGGATCAGACAGCGGAGGCATGGAGGGGCAGCGTTGGTAGACCCCGGGCATTTCAATGCGGGACGTGGTGGTGCGGTTGATCGTGAGGGGGTCAGGGGCGCGCAGGTGGGGAGGGTGCCTGGTGTCTGGGGGTGGCCTGGGCGGCCCTCGCACATGGGGTCGGGCTCGTGCGAGTCGGCTTTTTTGCAAGACCGATGGCCAAATGCCCCCCCCGGGACCGCGCGCCGCTGGCGCGCTCGAA
>CAIUVD010000052.1 GCA_903902515.1 uncultured Planctomycetota bacterium
AAAATCTGGAGCCCTTTACGGCCCCGACTCACCAAGGCCCCGGACCCCGGACCCCGGACCCCGGACGTTGATTCAAATCTTCCCAACCAAGTCCAAGCCGGGCTTCAGGGTCGCCGCACCCGGCTTCCACTTGGCGGGGCAGACTTCGCCGGGGTGGCTGTGGACGAACTGGGCGGCCTGGATCTTGCGGACCAGCTCAGAAGCATTCCGGCCGATGCCGTCGGCGTGGAGTTCCGCCACCACCACCTTGCCCTCGGGGGTAACCACGAAGGTGCCGCGATTGGCCAAGCCGCTGGCCTCGTCATGGACGCCAAAGGCCCGGGTCAGGGTGCCCGTGGGATCGCCCACCAGGGGGTAGGTGACCTTCTTGATGGTGTCCGAGGTGTCGTGCCAGGCCTTGTGGACGAAGTGGGTGTCGGTGCTGATACCGAACACCTCGACGCCCATCTTCTGGAGTTCGGGGTGCTGTTCGGCCAGGTCGCCCAATTCCGTCGGGCAGACAAAGGTGAAATCGGCGGGGTAGAAGAAGAACACGGCCCACTTCCCCTTCACCGTGGCGTCGGTGACGGTGGTGAACTTGCCCTGGTGGTAGGCCTGGGCGGTGAAGGTGGGGACGGCGGTGGTGGCCAGGATCGACATGGTGGACTCCGAGGAGGGTCATGGTGCGGTTCGCACCGGGGTATGGCCTCATCGTAGCACGTTGGCGAAACCGCATCACGGCCCGTCCCTATGGCCGCGATTGAGGCCGCCTATGGCCCCGCCAGGATGCCGCCCATGGCCACCCTACTGCTTCTCGGCGCCCTGCCCCAGGAAATCGACGCCTACCACCACCGCCTGACGGACGGCCACTGGCATGGGCATCGGGTGGAGGTGGTCGCCACCGGGGTCGGCAAAGTCGCCGCTGCCGCCGCCACCCGTCGGGCCATCGACACCCACCGGCCCGATGCCTTAGTGTTCACCGGGGTGGCCGGGGCCCTCGATCCACGGTTACAGCTGGGGGACGTGGGGGTGGCCCACGGAGCCATCGACGCCGATTTCGATATCCGCGCCTGGATGCCGAGTGCCGCCCGGGGTGACTTACCCTTTGGCGGCGGCCGGGTCTTTTCCTGTCACGAGGGCCTGGTGGCCGCAGCCCTGGCCGCCCCGGTACCGCGCCTGTTCGATGCCTACCTGGCGACGGGATCCGCGTTCCTGGACCGGGCGGGGAAAGCCGCCTTCCGCCGTGATGTCCTGGCAGACCTGACCGCCGACGTGGGCGGTCGACGCCGCACGCCGGACCTGATCGACATGGAAACCAGCGCCGTCCTGCAGGTGGCGGCGGCGGACGGCATCCCAGCCCTGGCCCTGCGGGCCGTCAGCGACACCTGTGACGGCGATGCGGTGGAGGATTTCAACGCCTTCCTGGACATCGCCATTGGCCATTACGAACAGGTGGTGGACCACCTGTTGGCCTGCGGGGCCATCGAGGGCCTACGGCCGTAGGGCGAAGGTCTGGTAGACCGTCGGGGCGGCGCGGACGCCACCCTCTTTCCACAGGCCCGTCTGGTAGGCGCCGATGGTGATGGCGATGGGCTTGGTGGCCCCGGCGGGCACCTCAGTGATCACGACGTCATCCCCCTCGATGACCGCCGGACCCTTCTGCACGAAATAGCCGATCGGAAGACCGGCAGAACTGGTGGCCGCAAGAGTGATCCGCGTCGTGGTACGAGGGATATCTGCCAGCTCCGGGAAGGTGATTTTCTGGTCCTTGATCCCGGGGATTTTTTGCCCGTTGAGCCACCACGTCAGTTTGACGTTGCGGTTGGCGGTGGCGAATTGGTCGTCGGCCTCCTTGGCGATGCGGACGTAGAAATGGTTGTAGCCGGCGGGATCCGGAGCCAGGCGGTGGGGCCGCAGACGAAAGGTGACCCCCTCGTCCTGCACGGACACCACCTCGACCGGGGCGGCATTGGTATCCACCAGCCACGGGCGGGTGGATACCGGCAACTCCGTCAGGCCGGGGAAAAGGACATTCTCGAACTGATGGACGGCGGGCTCCTTGTGGTGGTCCTTCACCATACTTTTGCAAACCTGGAAGGGCTCGCGGTAGGTGTGCAGCCCGAGGGTGAACAGCCCTTCATCACGGACGAAGGCCTGGCCGTTGCTGAGATCGACCTGGGGGGATTCCGCCAAGGACATGGGCTGACCCTGGAGATCCTTGATGGTGAAGACCTCGAATTTCTTGGCGGATTCGGACACCATCCGGTCGCGCATCTCCCGGGCCAGGGCCTCGGTGGGGTACCACCACGCCTTGTTCTTGGGGCCGGTATAGGACCGGTAGGGCGCGGGTTCGGCGTACTTTTGCTTGGGATTCCCCGCATTGGAATACAGGGGATCCACCAGCCAGCCGGAAGACAGGGTCAGGTTGGTGAGGATCGCGCGCTCGCCCGGGGCGGGTGGCGTCGCCGGCAAACGGGCCTGACTGATCGCCGCCAGGTACTTGGCGATGAAGGTGTACTCCCGCTGGGACATGTCGAAATGGCAGCTCAGCATCTCCCAGTTGAAGCCCAACAGTTCATTGCCCTTTTGGTAGGTATCTCCCGGATTGGCGTCCTGGTCGGCGCGGTAGGTCACCGGGCCCATGCTGGAGCCGGAGGCGAAGGGCAGGGCCTTGGTCTTCCACGAGCCAACGGCCGTGGCCTGGGCCATGGAGGTACAGCACAGGATGGGCACGTTGGCCATGGTCAGATCAGGGTTGGGCTTGGCGGCTTTGCCTTCGGGGCCGTAAAACTTGTAGATGTAGGGGAAGCCGGCCTTGATCGGAACGGCCATCAGGCAGCGGCCTGGATCCCGCAGGGCGACTTCAAAGGGGAAGGAGGCGTAGGCTGAATGGGCCAGGGGCACCAGGGGCGCGACGGTCAGTTCAGGGTGGCCAGACAGCTCCGCCAAGGCCGCCAGGTAGCGGTCGAACATCGCCGTCCGGGCGGGATCGGTGATGTCGAAGGACAGGTCCTTGAGCATCTCGCCGAGGTCGCTGCCGTTGGGAGTCATCAGAACCTGGGCGATGCCATACTCCCGGCATACCTGGCGCACCGCCGGGTGCTGGAGGATCGGCAACGGCAGGCCGTTGTGGATCCCGACCATCACCGCTCGGATCACCGGGGTATGGGGCGGGATCCATAAGTAGGCGCCGGAATTGGCGCTCTTCGGGCCCGGCACAAGGTACTGGAAGACCTCGTTGGTGTCGTTGTTCTGGGCCGCCGGAGCGGTGGCGCCGAGGGCCAGAAGAGCCGTAAGCAGCAGAAGACGGGTCATCATCCAGCCACCGTTCCCTGACGGATCGCGAATACCACCAACCGCGCAGGAGGTTAAACGTCGTGGCTCACCCACGACGCAGCCCCTATCGCCGTTCGGCGTGGAGGGCTACCAACAGGCGGTTGAGGGGCAGGTGCAGGGCCTCATCCGTGGTGCAGGCGGTGAAGGCGAGGCGGCGCTTGCGGCAGAGGGTGACCAGGGCCTGGCGATGGGCTTCCACCTGGGCCTGGTAGGCGGTACGCAGGGCCTTCGGTTCCGCGGTCAGCAGGCCGTCGTCCTCCAGGCCTTCAAAACGGGACACGCTTTTAACGCCAAGGTCGACCTCGTCGGGATCCAGGACCCACACCAGGGCGAGGTCGTGGCCGCGCCGGGTCAGGCGCTCGACGGCCGCCTCGATGACGGCGGGCTCCTCCATCACGTCGCTGATCAGGACCACCAAGCCCCGGGCATTGGCGGGGGCCAGGAGGTGCTCCAACCCCTTCACGGCGTCCGTCCCACCGGCGGGGGTATGGTCCTCCAGGGACCGGCACAGCCGTTGAAAGGTGCCCCGGCCTCCGGGGGGAATCTCCTGCCGGGCCTGGGCATCGAACAGCACCAAGCCCGCGCGGTCCCGCTCCTCGATCACCAGCCAACCGATGCAGGCCGCCAGGTGGCAGGCATAGCGGTACTTGGTGACGGTGGCCCGCTCGCCCTGGTAACCCATGCTGGCGGAGCCATCCACCGCCAGGGTGCAGGCGAGGTCGGTTTCCGCCTCGTAGCGTTTGAGGACCACGCGATCAGACCGGGCCAGGATTTTCCAATCCAGGTGCCGCAGATCATCCCCCGGCACGTAGCCCCGGTGGTCGGCGAAATCGACGCTGTGGCCGGTGAACCGACTGCGATGGACGCCGGCCCGCAGACCTTCCACCACCAGTTTCGCCACGACCTCCAGGCTATGGAGGCGGGCAAGATCGGCGGGGAGGACGAGGGAGGGCATAGGGGTATGTCAGAAGTCCGGGGTCCGGGGTCCGGGGTCAAAGACAGGATCG
>CAIUVD010000053.1 GCA_903902515.1 uncultured Planctomycetota bacterium
AAACGACTCACCCTGCGCGGTTGCGCAGGGTGAGTTCGCTAGGCTAATAATTGTGACGGCCTGTAACCGTGCTCGTCGCACACCATGTGCTCCGCCCCCTTTCTGACCCAAAGTCCCACGCTTGCGCGATTAGACCCGGGGCCAAAAGGTCGACCTGTCGTTTGGCGACTAGGCATCCTGTTAGCCTCCTGGCTGATGGGTCTCAGCCGATGGGGGGTCGAGACGTTCCACCGTCTCGACCCCTGTTTTTTATGTCCCCCCGCGTCGTGCGGGGTCCTGAACTCTCCATGTACCGCATCCGGGGGCGCGTCAACTGCACTACCACCATACATGGTGGAAATATCAACCGATGGCGACAGAGAACCGCAGCCGTGGGCGCAGAATACGCACCAGACGGACGATGGCGCTGAGGAGGGGAGGGGAGACGATCATGGCAAGCATAAGGACCTCTGAGAGGGCGGGGGATTACCGCAATTGGATATAGCGACCTTGGCCACTGACAACCCCATGTGTGGTGTTGCCAATTTCACAACGCTCATCGATTCTACGGGCGGATTACATTCGCTACCCGTGACGGTTTACGAATAGCGCAACCGCGCGGCACACGAGGTTGCTATCCGTAAGGTTTCCAACGAGCGAAGCTGGTGACGCCGCACGACGTCAGCTTGACCATGACAAGCGGAGCGCCGTGAAGTCGAAATTTGTACGTCAGTGACGTACAAGTAACATCTTGCTTCTACGTCCTTTCAGGTCCGCCCGGTGGCGATACACTCCGGGGTAATCACCTCGATGTGGTCTCACCACACACCCGAAGGGAGGGCACGAACAACGTCAGTTTGACCCTCACAAGCGAAGCGCCGTGGGGTCGGGACTTGTACGTCAGTGACGTACAAGTCCCATCTTGCTTCTCTGCCCCTCCCGGGTCGCCCTCTGGCCCAAACGTCCCACGTCACCACGTCGATATGACATGTGGCCACTGGGCCACTTCTTGATCATAATCGAGCGAAGTGACCACCCTCAGCAATGACATTCTCGCTCTCAACGAGACGTTGCCGAAGAGGTCTACCAACAGGAGATCCCTGCATGAGCACGAACGATCCCGATGACCCCGTAGAGGCGTTTTTCCGCGAGCATGCGGGACAGCTCCCCACCAGCGCCGAGGCGAGAGCCTGGGATGCAGAACTCCCCGATGCCGAACCTGACTCGACCCCCGTTCGTCTGATGACCAAAGAGGATTGGGCCAAGCTGAATGCCATCAGCTCAACCATCGGCTCACGGCCATTCAGCCCAGACGATGATCGCTGACCAACCGCCCTCCGGTCTACCAATGCTGTCCGGACGGTCACCGCCAGGCCATCACCGCTACGCCCCCTCGATGGGGGCTTCGCTGGCTTCGGCGCGTGCCGCCTCGCCTGCTGACCTGGCTGCCGGTGGCAGAGGTGCCACCGGCAGACCTACGGCAACGTATGACCTCGAATCAGGATGCCGACGCCTGCCGCATCGCCTGTCGCAGAATGTCGTTCATCCGTGTCTGGTAGCCTCGCCCCTGCTTCTTGAGCCACGCCAGTACATCGGCATCGACCCTGGCATGGATTTCCACCGTCCCCGCCGCCGTACGGCGTGGGCGGCCCACCTTGGTCAGGCGTCGATCACGCGGCAACGACTCAAAAGCGATGGCCTCTTCTTTCGCCGTCGATTCGATCTCCTCGATGGTCTGGTATGGACCGGAAAATTTCTTGCGGGTCATGGTGTTCTCCCCGTCTTCCGACGCTTGGGGTTCAGTGCGTAGGCCGTGATGCAATACAACTCATCCGGTGCAGTAGGCGCAGCCAGGACGCGAATGAATCCGGCAGCGGTTGTCCCCTCCATGGTGATCCGACCTGAGGCGGGGTCTTGGTCCTCACCGTAATCGTCGGCTTGGGTCACGGCCTCCACATCGGCGGGCCGAAGGTCATGTCGGGCGATGTGCTCCGTGTTCGCGGCTGTCCAAATCCAACGCACCATGATTTATGTGTACACAAAAATAGGATGAAGGCAATCATGAACCTCGATCATCCCGGATGCCGAGAGGCCACTGACTGCCCTGGAAGTGGCCTAAAATCGATTTTTGAGTGGCGGTCCTTAGTTCGGTGTCCTCAAGCCATGAATTCTCGCCTTGCGGCTCGTAATAGGCCGCCGCGCAGCGGCTCGATTCAGGCGAAAAGGACCCCCGCGCAGGGGGGCCCGCCTGGTGGTGTTGTAGTGGTGTCAGAGGTGGTGTCTTTAGTCCGGCCCTCGCACGACAGAACTCGGGGCCTTGAACGACAGAACTCGGGGCCTTGAACGACAGATGCCACTTAGGATATGACGTTTGACACTTCAGACATGACAGATAACCCATAGCAATGACAGATCAGACACGACAGGAACTGGCCCACCTGACCCGGACCCCCAGCCTGTCCGGGCTGCCCCGACGGCTGCTGCATGCCCCCCTCTGGCTGCCCCCCCGCCAGGCGGCCCAGGCCCAGGCGATCTCCTGGCGGCTCTCCGATGGCTGGCGGCTCGACCTGGCCAATCCCCTTGCCCTGTCTGAGGGGGTAGGAGGGCGACCCCAGCACCAAGCCTCCGGCCTTCTGCGGTACGGTGACCTAGACGTCCTGCTGGCAGTCGTCCATGCCTGGCTGGTCGCGGGGCGGCCAGAGTCCGGGCTGGTCGATCTTTCGACCCTCGACCTCCTGCGGTGGATGGGCTACGGGGACTCCCGCGACTCCCTGGTCGCCGCCCCCTACCTGGCTCTGCATGCCAGCCTAGAACGACTGCGATCATGCCAGTTCGCCGTCTACCGCGACGCCGACTCATCGCTGGCCGACGACCCAGCCGGACGCCTGGCCCTCCGGGCTCCAGCCCTACTCGCCGGGGTGGTTGTCCAACGTGCTGCCCGACCTGGCCAGCCTACCGAGATACGGGCCAGGCTCGGGGACGAAGTGCTGGCTTGGATGATGGACGAGGCCCAGGCCATCGACCTCGATGTCTACGCCTACCTGGCCCGTCATCCCGCCTCCCGCCGCGTGCCGTTGGCTCGCGTCCTTTACGCAGCCATGTCCGCATGGAGGAAGATCGACGGATCCCTGGACCTCCCGTATGGATGGCTGGCGGAGCGCTACGGCGACCGCCGCGCACCATCCACAACTGGCACTCCGGGGCGGCTTATTTTCTGCGACGCCTTGACCCAAAAAAGCCGTCTCCGCACGGCCTTTGAAGCGCTGGCCACAACTGGGTCCCTGCCATGTCGCCGGATAGCCGTGAATGGGCTACCTCGCATCATCGGTCATTATCGGGTCCCGCAGGACATGCCGCGCATCCGCGACCAGCCGCGACAAAAGCGGCTCGTCGAACTTGATTTCGCGGCCATAGCCGCTGCGCATCGGGATGGGCTCCCTGAGCCGCAGCCACGGATAGCACCAGCGCTCCCTGCACCTGCGCCCGCGCCTGATCCAGCCATACGCGACAATGCCGCGCTACTAGGCCGCCTGCTGACAGCCTGCCGCGTGCGGCGGTCGTTGGTTGACGAGGCAAAGAGTCGGGGGTGGACTGACGATGCCCTTGCCCGCCTGCTTGTCGTCGCCCTGTTCAAGGCCAACCGGAAGGAGGTCTCCACCCCCGCAGGCTGGTCCTCCTCGATCATTCGCGACGGGTCGCCAGCCGACTGGACCCGCGACCAACTCCCGTCCCTCGGCATCGATGCTGCCGCCGTCCGTGCCTGGGCTCGTAGCCCTGGCGGACCCCTGGCCGACACCACCCCGAAGGG
>CAIUVD010000054.1 GCA_903902515.1 uncultured Planctomycetota bacterium
CTACTTACCCCTTCACCCCGCGTCAGATCGGTCCTGCTGGGCCGATCTGGACGCGGTTGATGTCGCCATGGTAGGCCAGCAGGTGGCCGTAGTGCAGATGCACCATGCTGGTGTCAGCATGTCCCAGCCACCGTGCGATAATGGTGTCGGAGACCCCAACGGTGAAAAAATCCGGCGCCACCAGACCGTCGAGGTCGTCGGTTACGAACTGCTTCCAAGTTGGGTCAGCGCGTCGCTTGGGAGCCGGTTCCAAGCCCTGGCGGATGAAGACGGCCGCGAATGAGACATCCTCAGTCCGCATCTCCACAGCCCGAGACCAGGGCTCACCCGCCGCCTAGGCATGGCTCCCGTAATTGCAGGATGTTGCCCTCGGGATCCACGGCATTGCAGGCTCTGAATCCCGGTCCATTCCAGCACTGTTCGGCCACGGATCCACTCAGGGTGGCGGCCAAGGTGCGGGCCTGGGCCAGACTGGGAACCGTGACGAAGAATTTCAGGGCGGTGTCCTCCCGGGGCGTCGGCGGAACCGTGATCGTGATGTTCGCGGCATAGGCTGGCGGAATCAGGTGGATCACGAGCTGGATGTCCGGGGATTGCAGGACGCAGAATTCGGGATCGGTATGCAATCGCACCATGCCGAGAAGTCCGGCATAAAAGCGGACGACCCGCTCGAGGTCCTTGGCGTAGATGAACAGACCGGCTTGGGTAGGACCTGGCATGGCGTGTCCCTTCAGGATCGATGCGGGGCGAAGGAGGACGGTGCCGCGCTGGAGGCGATGGTGTTGGGGGCCAATTGACCATCGTTCGTCAGCCCCTTCATACTCAACCCGATCCGTTTGCGGGGCAGATCCACGGACATCACCCGTACCTGCACCTGCTGCCGCACGGCGACGACCTCACTGGGATCGGCAATGAAGCGATCCGCCAGCTCGGAGATATGGATCAGGCCGTCCTGCTTGATGCCCAGGTCGACGAAAGCGCCGAACTTGGTGACATTGGTGATGATGCCGGGGAGGATCATGCCCGGAGTAAGCTCCTCCATCCGGTGGACGTCGGCGAACCGGAACAGGCTGAACGAGGGTCTGGGATCCCGGCCCGGCTTGGCCAATTCCGCCAGGATGTCGCGCAGGGTCGGTTCACCGACGTCGTCGGTACACCAGCGCTTCAGGTCGAGGCGCTGGTGCAGTTCCGGCCGGCGCATCAACTCAGCCACCGGCACCTGGAGTTCGCCCGCCATCGTGCGCACCAGGGTGTAGCGTTCGGGATGGACCGCGCTGGCGTCGAGGGGTTCGCGGCTGTCGCGCAGGCGCAGGAAGCCGGCGCATTGTTCGAAGGCTTTGGCGCCGAGGCGGGGGACTTCCAGCAGTTCCTTGCGATCGCGGAAGCCACCGTGGTCCCGGCGGTAGGCGACGATGGCCTTGGCCAACGCTGGGCCGAGGCCGGACACGTAGGTCAGCAGCTCCTCGCTGGCGGTGGAGAGCTCAACGCCCACGGCGTTGACGCAGCTCTGCACGACGCGTTCCAATCCCTCGCGCAGTCGGGCCTGGTCGACGTCATGTTGGTACTGGCCAACACCGATGGATTTCGCATCGAGCTTCACCAGTTCGGCCAGGGGGTCTTGCAGCCGGCGACCGATGGAGATCGCCCCGCGGACGGTCAGGTCCAGGTCGGGGAATTCCCGCCGCGCGGCTTCACTGGCCGAGTAAATGGAGGCCCCGGATTCCGAGACCAGGACCACCGGGATGCCCAGAGCCAGGGTTTCCAGAAAGTCCGCCGTCTCTCGACCCGCCGTACCATTTCCCACGGCAATCGCGGCTGGTCGGTGGGTGGCCACCAAGCTGCGGATGGTGGCGGCGGCCTCGGCCTGGCGCTTCGCTTCATGGGGGAAGATTGTCGTCGTGGCGCGCAGGGTGCCTTGATCGTCCAGGGCCACGGTCTTGCCGCCGGTGCGCAGGCCGGGATCCACGGCTAGCACCGGCTTGCGCCCGTAAGGGGCCGCGAGCAGCAGCCCACGGAGGTTCTCAGCGAACACGGCAATCGCCTCGGCATCCGCCGTGACCTTGGCCTCGGTCAGGGCTTCGTTTTCCAGGGACGGCGCGAGAAGACGTTCCCAGGCATCCACCAGGGCGAGATCGAGCTGTTCCCGGGCTCGGCCTTGGTGGCGGTCAGGACGCAGCCAACGCTGGCGCAGCAGAGCGAGGGCGCTGTCCTCCGGCGGTTTGGCGGTCAGGGTCAGCATGCCGGCCTCACGCCCGCGCAGCATCGCCAGCAGGCGATGGGACGGGCAGCGGGCGAGATCCTCGTTCCAGGCAAACCAGTCCCGGAATTTCAGGGCGTCGGCGTGGTCTTGCTTGCCCCGGGCTACGCTGGAGGTGATCCGGGCCTGACGGCGGAACAATTGCCGCAGCTCGCCCCGGGTGGAGGCATCCTCGTTGATCGTCTCGGCGAGGATGTCCCGGGCACCGGCCAGGGCGGCCTCCGCATCGGGAACTTCGGCATTGATGAACGGTTCGGGATCCGGGAAACGGCCGCTGGCGATCGCATCCGCCAAGGGCGTCAGGCCACGTTCCCGGGCTTGCTGGGCCCGGGTCCGGCGTTTGGGTCGGAACGGGAGGTAGAGGTCCTCCAAGGCGGTTAATAGCCGAGCCTGGGCGATGGCCTGTCCCAGGGCCGGGGTCAATAAACCGCGTTCGGTTAAAGACTCCGTGATGGCCACACGCCGTTTCTCGAGTTCGCGCCACCGTTCGAGGCCGTCCGCGATGGCGGTGATGGCGACTTCGTCCAGGCCGCCGGTGACCTCCTTGCGGTAGCGAGCGATGAATGGCACCGTGGCCCCGCCATCTAGCAGCCGGGCGGTGGCCTCCACCTGTTGGGGTCGAAGCTTCAGTTCACTCCCAAGTAGGTGGGCTAGGTGGGGGACATCATCGGCGGATTCGGCAGGCATGGATGCATGCTGAATAGTTCTACGCTGATGCCACGGCGGTTGTCCGCGCCGCCGTGGTGATGCGACGCGCCACCCGCCCAATGGCGTTTAGTTAGCCTCAAATCGCCTCGTAGTGCTTAGAAATCCGTCATAATTCCTTTAGCACCATTTTCCCGCAGATTCCAGGCATTGTACCCGAGGACCAAGCCCAAGATTCATCGTCATGATGAAGTCTGATCATTCAAATCCCAAGGGATTCAGTGCCGAACAGGCCGAGATGGCAGGTGTTTTTGATCAGCAGCCAAAGCATTCCCGGCCACCAAGCGCAGTGTATCCGTCCGGCAGCCCCATCTTCCCCCATTCACCGAGACCGACTTTCCTTGCTGGTTCCTGCGAACGTTACCGGTGTCAGCGTCACCAAGTCCTGTTGCCGTCCCCGGCGATGCAGAAGCAGGGTCGGGGTGACCCGAGTCAGGTAGTCGGTCGGGTTGAGGCCGGCGAGGCGGCAGGAGTGGAGGATGGTCATGGCCACGGCGTCACGATGGCCC
>CAIUVD010000055.1 GCA_903902515.1 uncultured Planctomycetota bacterium
CAGTCTGGTAGCTCGTCGGGCTCATAACCCGAAGGTCGCAGGTTCAAATCCTGCCCCTGCAACCAAAAACAAGAGACCCCAGGCCCATGGCCTGGGGTCTCTTGTTTTTGGTTGCAGGGGCCCGGCCTTTGCCCCTCCGACCTTCCGGGGCGGGTGCTCTGGCTCATAACCCAAAGGCGAGCACGGACGCGGCGAAGCCGCGAAGAGGCACCCCGATGGGTGCCTCTGGTCCGCGCGCAGACCCGATCCGCCAAAAGCGGATCGGGTTGGACGCTGGTTCAAATCCTGCCCCCCTCACGCGTGGTGATACCCCGTCCCCGCCGTTATGGTCGCCGCCCGGTAAATCTGCTCGATGAGCAGCAGATGCGCCAACTGGTGGGGCAGGGTCATGGCCGACAGGCCCATCGTCGTATCCGCCGTCGCCCGGGTCGGCGGATGCAGGGTCATGGCATCACCGATGGCGAAGGCCACCTCGCCGTGGGCCATGGTCCACTTCTGAAGCAACTGGCTAAAACCGACGCTGGTCGGAAAGGGGCCCCGTTCATCCAAGGCCACTTTCCATCGGGCCGACTTGGGCCACAGGGGCGCGTCACCCTTGGGCTCGATCTCCAGCACCGCCAGGGTGCCGAAACGCTGAAAACGTTTGCGGTATTCCGCGCACAGGGCCGTGACCTGGGCATCGCGCAGACGGCCCTGCTGGATGACCGTCAGGCGCACGGTCAGTAATCCCGCTGGGGCCGACCGCGACGGCCCTCCGGGGCCTCGCTCTCGTCGCCGCCCTGACGCCCGGCGAAATAGCGCAGTTCGAATTCCTTCCGCCAGGCGTCGAAGCGATCCTGCTCGATGGCCTGGCGCATAGCCCGCATCAGGTCTTGGTAGAAATGCAGGTTATGGAGGGTCATCAGGGTCTGACCCAGGGGCTCGTCGGCAAACTGGAGATGACGCAGATATCCCCGGGAAAAGCCACCCGCACAGGCCGGACAGGCGCACTTGGTGTCGATGGCGTAGCGGTCCTTTTTGAACCGCTTGTCCTGGAGGCGCATTTTGCCGTCCCAGGTGAAGACCGTGCCTTCCCGGGCGTAGCGGGTGGGGATGACGCAGTCGTGGATGTCCATGCCGGCGCCGACGCTGGCTACCAAATCCTCCGGCAGACCGACGCCCATCAGGTAGCGGGGCTTGTCCTCGGGCAGCAGGGGCGCGGTATGTTCGACCACCCGCTTCATGGCGGCGTGGCCTTCACCAACAGAAACCCCGCCGATGGCATAGCCGGGGGCATCCAACTCGACGCACTGCTTCACCGCCTTGGAGCGCAGTTCGAGGAACATGCCGCCCTGGATGATCGGAAACAGGTGCTGGTGCTCTTGCAGTTTCACCGTGAAGCAACGCTTCAGCCAGCGATGGGTCCGATCCAGACTCTCGGACACGTACTTGGCTTCGGCGGTGGGCTCCACGCATTCGTCAAACGCCATGACGATGTCGGCGCCGAGCCGACGCTGGAGGTCCATGCTCGCCTCGGGTGTCAGCACCGTGGGCGCGTCACCCTGGGTGAAGCGAAACTTCACCCCTTCTTCGGTGATCGTCCGATCCGGCAGGCTGAAGACCTGAAACCCGCCGGAGTCCGTCAGAATCGTGTGATTCCAGCGCATCATGGCATGAAGACCGCCATGGCGCTCGACCAACTGGACCCGTTCGGGGGAACCCATGTGGTAGGTATTGGCCAACACCACATCGGCCCCGGTGTCCCGGACCTGCTGGGGCAGGACGCATTTGACCGTGGCCTGGGTGCCGACGGGCATGAAGGCCGGGGTCTCGACTACCCCGTGCTGGGTCCAGAACCGGCCACGCCGGGCCTTTCCGGACTTGGCCAGCAACTGGTAATGGAGGCCGTTGCCTGGGGTCCAAGGATTCGATGGGCCGGGGTCCGGGGTCCGGGGTCCGGGGTCACAAGTCAAGACATCCTCCTCATGGGTCGCGATAAAAACGAAACGCCCCCGGAAACCGGGGGCGTTTGGGCAACCAGGACGGGGACCAGAGCACATGACCCCGGACCTCGGACCCCGGACCCCGGACGATCTCAGCGGTACAGGTTATAGAACGTCTTGAGGCCGAGGTAGCCGGCTTCGCGGCCCAACTCCTCCTCAATGCGGATCAACTGGTTGTACTTGGCGACGCGATCGGTGCGGCTGGCGGAACCGGTCTTGATCTGGCCACAGTTGGTGGCGACGGCGATGTCGGCGATGGTGGCGTCTTCGGTCTCACCGGAACGGTGGGACAGGATGGCGGTATAACCGGCCTTCTGGGCCATCTGCACGGCTTCGAAGGTTTCCGTCAGGGTGCCGATCTGGTTGACCTTGACGAGGATCGAGTTGCAGGCGCCCTTGGAGATGCCTTCGGCCAGACGCTTGGGGTTGGTCACGAAGAAGTCGTCGCCGACGATCTGGACGGTCTTGCCGAGCTTGCTGGTCAGCTTGGTGTAGCCGGCCCAGTCATCCTGATCGAGGGCGTCCTCGATGCTGATGATCGGGTACTTGGCGGACCAGCCGGCGAACAGCTCGATCATTTCGTCGGCGCTGAACAACTTGCCGGGGTTGGACTTCCAGAACTTGTAGCCCTTCTTCTCGCCTTCGTCGAACAGCTCGCTGCTGGCGCAGTCGAGGGCGATGGCGAAGTCCTTATCACGGCCAGCCTGGTAGCCCGCCTTGGAGATGGCCTCCATGATGAACTTCAGGGCTTCCTCGTTGTCGAGGTTGGGGGCGAAGCCGCCCTCGTCGCCCACGGCCGTGTTATGGCCAGCCTTCTTCAGCACGCCCTTGAGGCAGTGGAACACCTCGGCTACCTGACGAATGCCATCCGAGAAGGTCTTGGCGCCAACGGGCACCACCATGAACTCCTGGAAGTCGATCTTGTTGTCGGCGTGCTTGCCGCCATTGATGATGTTGGCCATCGGGACCGGCAACTGGCGGGCATTGGTGCCGCCGAGGTAGCGGTAGAGGGGGAGGCCGTGGGCCTGGGCAGCGGCCTTGGCCACGGCCATGGACACGCCGAGGATGGCGTTGGCGCCGAGCTTGGATTTGTTCTCGGTGCCATCCAGTTCGATCATCAACTGGTCGATGCCGCGCTGGGCATTGGCTTCCAGGCCGATCAGTTCGGGACCGATCTTGTCATTGACGTTCTCAACGGCCTTCAGCACGCCCTTACCGAGGTACTTGGACTTGTCGCCATCGCGCAGTTCGCAGGCCTCGTAGGCACCGGTGCTGGCGCCCGAGGGAACGGCGGCGCGGCCGAGGCTGCCGTCGTCGAGGAGGACATCGACTTCAATCGTGGGATTGCCACGGGAGTCGAGGATCTGGCGGGCTTTGACGTCTTCGATGAACATGGGGGATTCCTTGGTGGGCAGCATGATGGACACCTAGGTCCGGATGGGAAGTCCCGAGGATGTCGCGCCAATCGTCACCAAGTTGCGATCAAATCTCAAGATTGCGGCCGTAGAAGATCTCCTGGATCTCCTGGTGAAGTC
>CAIUVD010000056.1 GCA_903902515.1 uncultured Planctomycetota bacterium
GAGGGGCCGACATACAGTTCGGACTCATCCACCTCGCGGGACAAGGCCCCCGCCACCGGATTGATTCCACTGCCCTGACCCGCCTCCAAGGGTTCCGCTTCAGATGGAGGCAGGTCCGGCAGGGCGACGGGAGCCGGCTTGAGGGAGAGGGCCTTGGTCTCGATGCGCCGCTCGGTGAGGCGGTGGAGATGGAGATTGACCTCCACCTGGTTCTGCTCCGGCATCAACTCCGCAAACCGACGGCGCAGCAAGCGCTGACAGAATCGGTTACGATCCGTGACGTTGGGCACCTCCCACAGGGTGACCACCGCTTCGATGATGACCGCCCGCTTCACCCGATCCTCGAAGACGCGGACATGGGCCTTCTTAACCTCGACCTCGCCCTCAATGGCCCGGGTCAGCGCTTCTTCGATAGCCAAGAGACTGACGCTGATTTTGCCGCCATCGGTCTGATAACTGATCTCGCGATGGCGGCGAATGGATTGGAACCAGCGCAGAAAGGTCACCAGGGGACTGGTGAGCAGGAAGCCCGCCAGACCGGCGCTGGCCCACTGACCTTCCCGGGTGGCGACCAATTCCGCCGTCTGGACGGCCAATTCTGGCCGCCAATGGAAGGCCAGCACCACCCCACCAAGGGCAACGGTCAAGAAATAGAGGATGATCCGGAGGGTCAGGCGCACGGGGTCGAATGGTCAGGAGCCCGCCGGGAAACCAAGGGCGGAGTCCCCGCTTCCGGTGCCTGGCACCCCCCATAGCCTCCCCCCGCCATGCCGACGCCCCCCCTCTTGGTCCAGCCCATCCCCCGCGGTCGCGAGGCGACCTGGATCGTCCCCGGTTCCAAAAGCATCACCAACCGGGCCCTGCTGTTGGCGGCCCTGGCCGAAGGTGAGAGCCGGGTGCAGAACACCCTGGTCAGCGACGATACTCAGCGCATGCAGGACTGCCTAGAGGGCCTGGGCATCCGCCTGACGGCCGGTGGCCCTGGCGAAGTCATCATCCAGGGCGGCAGGTCCCGCCTGGTGCCCACCACCACCCCCCTATTCGTCGGCAATAGCGGCACCACCGTCCGCTTTTTGACCGGCTTGGCAGCCCTGGTGCCCGGGGCGACGACCTTCGTCGGCGACCAGCACATGGCCAAACGCCCGATCCAAGATTTGGTCGATGGCCTGCGCCAGGCTGGGGTCGGCGTTGACTGCCCGACCGGCTGCCCGCCCATCACCATCGACGGTACCGTCGGCTTCCCGGGCGGGGCCGTGACCATGCGTGGCGACCGCTCCAGCCAGTACTTCAGCGCCTTACTGCTGATGGCCGGCCTGGGAAAGCGGGACCTGCTCCTGGATGTTCAGGGCACCCTCGTCAGTCGCCCCTATGTGGAGATGACCCGCCGCATGGTGGCGGATTTCGGCGGACGGATCGACGAGCGCGGCGAGGGCTTCATCGCCCGGGCCGTCCCCGCCTATCGCCCCCGGACCTACATCGTTGAGCCGGATGCGTCCTCGGCCTCCTACCCCGCCGCCCTGGCCGCCGCCGGTGGTCACCGCATCACCATGCCCCACCTGACGGCCGACAGCCTTCAGGGGGACTACGGTTTCCTGGCGGTCCTCGAACAAATGGGGGCCACGGTCGAACGGAACGCCGAGGCCACCACCGTCACCGGCAGCGGTCGCCTTCGGGGCATCGATGTCGACATGCACCACATCAGCGACACGGTCATGACCCTGGCGGCCATCGCCCCCCTGTGCGACGGCCCGACCACCATCCGCAATATCGCCAACATTCGCATCAAAGAGACCGATCGGTTGATCGCCACCGTCAACGAACTGCGCCGCCTCGGCCAGGAGGTCGAACACGGCGAAGATTGGTTGAAGATCACCCCGCGCCCCCTCCAGGCGGCGGAGGTGCACTGCTATGCCGACCACCGCATGGCCATGTCGTTCGGCATCCTCGGGGCTATTGCCGGCCACGTTACCATCGCCGACCCGGACTGCACCGCCAAGACCTACCCCGGCTTCTGGAAAGACCTGGACGGCTTCCGGGGGTGATCCCGGATCTTGCCAGGACTCCCGATCGATTATCGTCCATCCCCATGCGCGTTAGCACCCTCATCGTCGCGGAGCGAATTATCGCCGGCATCTAAGTGCCGACCGCTCGCGCGCCCGTGC
>CAIUVD010000057.1 GCA_903902515.1 uncultured Planctomycetota bacterium
ACGATGTCATCCAGGCGGTCGGCGATCATGCTACCCACCTTCTGGAAGGGCCGCAGATCGATGAAGCAGTATTTCACCGGCGCTCCTCCACAAAGAATTCCGTCGCTTTTTTAAAATATCCCGCTCCTCCCGGAGGATCCGGTTCTCCCGTTCAAGGGCAGCCAGGCGGGCTTCGATCTCGGTGCGGACACCGTTGCCCCGGAAGGCATCAGGACCCTCGGTGTCAGCGCTCTAGGCCCAGGTCCGAAGCATCGACTCGTTGATGCCAAGGTCAGCCGCTGCTTGGCGGAAACTCATCTCGGGTCGTCTGGCCAGAGCGACAGCTTGGGTCTTGAACTCCTTGGTGTAGGTCTTCCGGACCTTGGGCTCGGCCTGGTTGTTGGTGGGGTGGGTGGGCATGGTGGACATCCTATGAGCGGTTTCCCGCTTATCAGGAGGTCAAGCAAACCGGGGGATGATCAGTGGAGTAGGCGTCGGTTACACGCCGGAGTTCGAGCAGATAAGCATCGTCATCTGCCAGCGCTGTGCATCAGTATCAACGGTTGAAGACAATGGGGGCAACGGTTCGAGCACATAGACAACCACGCAGTGACGCAAGATAATGAGGGGTGAAATTGCTCATCAACGGCACCCATCCCTCGATTCACTCGTGGAGATCATTTACCAATGACGACCTACCTCAGAACGTTCATCCGCCAGACCATATCTTTGATGAAGACCATAGTATGTTTTCTGCCAGTTCTTACCGTCATGGTCGTGCCGATGCATGCCGCAGATGGTTCAGTGGTACTGCCATGGCAGCCAGATTACGTAACTGCTTTGGCGAAGGCGAGAAAAGAGAAAAAGCCGCTCATGGTCATGATGTCGGCTCCGTGGTGCGGATATTGCCACCACATGGAAAAAACGACGTTATCGAACTCAGGGGTGAGTGAGGCGCTCGAGGATTTCGTATGGTTCAAGTCGATGGAGGACCAGGTCATTGATGCCAAGTTCGGTGCCAATGGGTATCCCTCCTTCGCGTTCGCTGACCCGTTTACGGAGTCGCCTGTCCAGACTCTGAGCGGATACCAACCGGCAGGCCAGTTTTTGAAGGAGTTATTGAGAATCCGCACCAAGTTCGGCATGCCTGACAAGGAGGGGCTGCGTGCCGCGGCCAAATGGTCTTTCGAGCCTGATCAGAAACACATCACGACGCTGATCGCCATGGGAAAGGTCGATGAGTTGGTGGCATACCTGGCACCTGCAGCCAAGGATAGTTTGCGAGATCATAACGTTCTGATCATGCAATTTGACCTGCCGGAAGCCGGAAAGCGCTGGGACGATCTTGTGCTGATGGTTGACAACCAGGAAATTGGCTGGGAAGGTGCCATATCTCCCGATGGGATAATCCTATGGCAGGGAGTTCGAGGTGGTGGCGAGGTGTCTGTGAGGGCGACCGCGCCAGGTTACCGTCAACTCGATACTCGGGTGCATACGGATGATGCGGCGGTCCAGCGATTCACCTTTACGATTCCCAAGTTGACGTTGAATGAAACCTGCCGTTTTGTCGGCACGGTTGTCCGTTCCGACGGAACGCCGGCGGCACATGCCATCGTACGTATCTGCGATTGGGCGACGACCAAAGCTGATGACCAGGGACGTTTTTGCATCGAAGGTGTCTCTCCGGGAACTTTCCTTGTCCGTGCCGAGGCGCCCGGTGGGGAATACCACGAAGAGGTGTTTCTGGCGCCCAGGTCTCGGCACGAAGGCAGGATCGTGTTGAAATCTGTGCCCACCGTCGGACTTCGCTGGGTGCTGCAGACGCGAGATCGGGATCCGTTGTTTTCCGGAGATGGAGTCAGGTGCGGTGAGGCCTATGTGAGCTACGGCATCAACTCAGAACACAGACGCTTCAATCTTGCCCGTGGTGCGCAGAGTCGTGATGTATCGGTCAGCGATT
Source organism: uncultured Planctomycetota bacterium (assembly GCA_903902515.1). Classification (GTDB taxonomy): domain Bacteria; phylum Planctomycetota; class UBA11346; order UBA11346; family UBA11346; genus CAIUVD01. The sequence continues at coordinate 1,940 of CAIUVD010000057.1, forward strand.
TTATGTTCGTCAGTGCGTTGAATTTTCAGCACGGAATCGAAGTCAACGAGAATTTCACGACGGATGAACGTATGGCGATCAAGGCCGCCTCGCCAAATGCACCGATTATGTATCATATCGATGGAACCGGATGGCCCCAGGGCCATCACCGGGAACGACAAACTTTTGACGGTGTGAGTCACATCGATACGGGAGGGAGGCCTGACCAGGACTATTTCAAGATGAGCACAACGGTGATCCGAGAGGGGGATGTCTTTAGTGTGCGTTGCACGCATCGGGAACGTTATGCTAAAATGGAAATCATCGACATCACGATTCCGAATGAGCTTCCGCCGCGCGCAGATGCACCGCCTGATGCCTTGGTCATTCCCGCGGATGTGCGACAGCCAGCCGTCAGTGATGGCGAACCAGCTCCCGGCCGACTGGTCCTGCAGCAATTGCCCTCCTTCGCCGGCACCGAGGTGCGCCATGCCATCTGGTTGCCAGAGGACTGGACCCCGGACCGCCGTTTCCCGGTGATCGTGGAATACCTGGGCAATACCCAGCAGGTCAAGGACGGCCTGATCGGTGGGGGCATGGGCATCAGCGGTGGACGGGGCTTCATCTGGGTGGTCTTGCCCTTCATTTCCGTAGATGGAAAGACCGATGCCGCTATGTGGTGGGGTGACGTGGTCGCCACCGTGGCTTACGCCAAGGAGGCGGTTCCGGCCATCTGTGCCGCCTGGTCGGGCGATCCGGGACGGGTACTGCTCACCGGCCATTCCCGGGGGGCCATCGCCTGCAACTACATCGGTCTGCATGACGACGGCATCGCCAAGCTGTGGCGGGCGATGGTGCCGTTCAGCCATTATGACGATGCCCACATCCCCTGGGGCATGACGCCGGAGGAACAGGCGAAGGCCCCCGAACGAGTCGCCCGGCTGGGCGCAACTCCACAGTACATCTTGGGCGAACAAAGCGTCCTACCCCAGCCCTGGAACGACAAGGCCCTGCGGGCCGCCATTCTCAAAGACCATCTTGCCACCTTCGAGGCGGCCCGGACCAAGCTGGATCTCCATCCAATCTCCATCATAGAAGGCACTCGCGCCTTTCTCGCTCAGCATGCTCCAACGTCCGATATCTCCATCGTTGATTTGCCCTTCGTCAATCATTCCTCCGAAGTTCTCTTTCGCGATACCCCTGAGCGGCAGCACCTGCGCGCCTGGATTGCCCAGAAGTTGGACCTGCCTCTGACGAATCCTGGACCATAACCAGCGAATTTTTTAAGTGATCACGGGTAACCCCGGAAGGCTGAAATCATGAGTGCAAGCGTAATCCAAAATTCACGACAAAGATATGGCGGATACCTAGTCGTTGCGAGTGCACTTGTGCTGATGGGATCTTGGCTGGTCGCGGAAGCGAAATCGTTGGTCTTTGGAATGATTCAAGAGTCCTCTGCGCACCATGATGTCCGCATGCAGTGGTGGCGCGAGACGCGATTCGGCAATTTTCTCCATTGCGGGCTCTTCAGTGCTGCTGGCTGCTCCTGGTGGGGGCATAATGCCCCGTGGCTCGGGGGAGCGAATCCGGTGCCGGACCGCTCAGCGACACTGAGGAGGTCAATGAGAGACCTCTTGATAGGCCTGTTAAATGTTGAACCCAATGACTATGCACCGTCGTCATCCTCAATCTCAAGGGCCTACACAAAGAATCCCTCCAACCCATCAGTGCCAATGACGAAGGTTTCTTGATATGAAAATCGTTATTCCTGGGGGATCCGGACAGGTAGGGACAATTCTGGCACGTCACTTTCACCAAGCCGGTCACGAGGTGGTTGTTCTCAGCCGATCCGCAAACTCATCCGGCATCAAACCAGCGGCGTGGCGAAGCGTCGGCTGGGATGGCCAAAGCCTGGGGGCTTGGTGTGCGGAGCTGGATGGGGCTGACGTGCTCATCAACCTCGCGGGCCGCATCGTCAATTGCCGGTATAACTACAAGAACCGTTGCGAAATCTGGGCATCCCGAAACCGGTCTGTCCGCGTGCTCGGCATGGCCCTCGAAACGCTGGACGTTCCGCCTCGCATCTGGCTACAAGCGGGCACCGCCACGATCTACGCACATCGCTTTGACGCGCCAAACGATGAATTCACAGGGATTATGGGAGGAACGGAAGCTGAGTCCCCCGACAAATGGCGGTTCAGCATTGATGTTGCCCGATCTTGGGAAGGAGAGTTTGCGTTGATTGAGGCCCCCAAGACGCTAAAAATCATGCTCCGTTCGGCCATGACGATGAGCCCCGATTCCGGCGGAGTTTTTGATTATCTGCTCTGGCTCGTGCGCTTGGGACTTGGAGGCACAGCTGGTTCTGGAAACCAGTATATCTCGTGGATTC
>CAIUVD010000058.1 GCA_903902515.1 uncultured Planctomycetota bacterium
CCCCGGACCCCGGACCTTCAGCGATGAAATCCATCTTCCCCCGCCAACCGCCGATCCACCATCCCAATTCATGCACCCCGTGGTCCTGGTCACCGTTGCCGTTGTTGCTGCCTTGCTGCTGTTCGCCGGACTGCTGCTGTTCGGCACCGGCCTCGTGCGGTGGCTGGCCCTGCCGACGGACTTGCCCGAAGGCCCCCGCTTTGAGCCCCCGCCACCAACCCCCACGGACGACCGGACGGGGGCCACCGCCCGGGCGGCCGCCCAGGCCGAGGTCGCCGACCGGGGTCGTCGGGCCCACGCCCTGTGGACCGCCGCCGTGGCAGCCCACGAGACCAAACACCCCCAGGCCGCGGCCCACGAAGCCGCCGCCCGGGCCGGGGAAGCGGCCTTCCGGGCCGGGGATGAGGCGGCCCTCACCGCCGCCGAGAAAGCCCTGGTCGATGCGCGCGGCTGAAGCCTTGTTGGTCCGCCATGGGGAGGCCGCCCGCCGCTTCCTGGCCGCCGCCGTGACCCTCGACCAACCCGATCGGCCCGCCCTGGTGGCCGCTGGGGTCCGCGACTGGGACGCCCGGGCCTGGCTGCCGGCCCTCACGGAGGGCCTCGTCGACGGAACGTGGAAACCCGACTCGCGGGCCCACTGCCGGGCCCTCCTCGCCCCAGCCCCCTCGCTCCTGGAAACCCTGGCCGAGGGCGATCGCCCCCGGGAAAAAGCCCTGCGAGATGGCATCGACGCCCTGGATGACGCCGAGCTGATCGCCCTCCTCCTGCGGACCGGGGTCGGCGATGAGGACGTGCTGGAACTAGCCCAGCGGCTGCTGGCCGAGCATGAGGGCCTGGTGGGCTTGGCCCGCCGCCGCACCGAGGAACTGCTGGACGCCCACGGCCTGGGCCCGGCCAAGGCCACGGCCCTGGCGGCGGCCTGCGAACTCGGCCGCCGCCTGGCGAGCGCCGCCCTGCGGGAACGCCCGCGCCTCGATGGCCCCGAGTCCGTCGCCGCCCTGCTAGCCCCCCTGGCCACGGGCCTGGCCCACGAGGAATTCTGGTGCCTGCCGCTGGATAGCCGGAGTCGCCTGATCGGCACGCCTCGGCGCATCTCCCAGGGCGACATCGACGGCACCGAGGCCGGTCCCCGGGCCTTCTTCCGCATCGCCCTCGCGTCCGGCGCGGTGGCCGCCATCGCCGTCCACAACCACCCCAGCGGCGACCCCAGTCCGTCCGCCGGGGACCGGGCCGTCACCAAACGCCTGGTGGCCGCCGGCCGCCTCGTGGAGGTCCCACTCCAGGACCACCTGATCCTCGGCGATGGCGGGCGGCATGTCAGTTTACGGCGGGATGAGCCGGAGTTGTGGCGTTAGAAACGGAGAGGGGAGAGGGGAGAGGGGAGAGGTGTGGCCGGTGAAACGCCTATACACCTCGCCAATCCCGCGGCCCCGCATCCGTCACCGATACTGCCTTGCCCCCCAACCCAAGGAGAGGGGAGAGGGGAGAGAGAGGAGTGGCCGGTGAAACGCCTATCCACCTCGCCAATCCCCCGGCTTCGCATCCGTCACCGATCCTGTCTTGCCCCCTCTCACCTATCCCCTCTCCCCTCTCCAAAAAAATGGGAGAGGAGTGGCCAGTGAAACGCCTATCCACCTCGCCAATCCCCCGGCTTCGCATCCGTCACCGATCCTGTCTTGCCCCCTCTCTCCTCTCCCCTCTCCCCTCTCCCTCAAAAACCATCACGGCGCTAAATTAATCTCAACCTTATCATCCTGAACCGCCGTCTGAATCTCAAACGTCTCACCGGCGATCGCTTCGCCGGTGTTACCGGCCTGGTCGATGGCCGTCACGCGGATACGGGCGGCGGTGGTCGGGACGGCGGACAGGGCGAAGCGGTAGGCGGTGTCGCTGGACTGGCCGACGGCCAGTTCCTGCCACGGCTTACTGGCATCAGCCTGGAAGAACACGCTGACGGTGTTCGGGGCCAGATTGATGTCCTTAATGGCAAACTGCACCTGGACGTTGTCACCGGGCTTGAAGGCGCGCTGGGGCGTCGGGGCGGGCTTGTCGCCGGGGATGATGCCGATGGCGCTGGTCAGGAGGATGACCGGCGCGGCGGTGTCGACAGTGATCACGAACTGGTCGTCGGCCTTGCCCTTGGGGATCGGGCTGGTGTTGCCCGAGGCGTCGCTGGCAACGATGGCCAGGCGGAACTTGCCGTCCGACGGGGCCTTCCACTCGACGCTGCGGGGGTCCTGAATAAAGGGGCCCTGGGTCCAGGAGACGCCGTCGTCCTGGCTGATCCACAACTGGGCGCTGGCCAGGCCGGCGGGGCCCTCGTCCTTAATGTCGAGGTCGAGCTTAACGGTCTGGCTGGCGACGATCGCCGGGCCCACGACCTTGCCCTTGGGCTTGATGCTATCGACCAGGATGGCGGTGACTTCGGCGGAACCGACGTTGGTGGCCTTGTCGGCGGCCTCGATCTTGAGCACACCGGCGGTGGTCATGTCCTTGGGCACGTTCCACTCGAAGGAGCCGTTGTTGGCGATGCCGGTGGCGACGGGGGCGAAGGTGCCCTTGCCATCAACGGACCACAGGATGTTGACGGGGCTGGTGCGCAAGTGGCTGTCCTGGGCGTCCCACTTCACGGTGTAGCGGTCGCCGCCGCGCAGCTTGGCCTTGCTGGCGGGGAAGCCGATGGCGACGGCCGGGGCGGTGCGGTCGATGATGAACTCGCCGCTGGGCTTGGTGGCCTCGCCGGGGACTTCGGGCGCCAGGCCCGAGGTCAGGATCTTGCGCAGGTAGACCTGCCAGTGGCCTTCGGGCGGGGCCCAGGTGATGGGCGTGTCCTTGGCGAAGGTGATGCTGTGCTTCTGCCAGGCGCCCCAGGCCTTGCCGTCGAAGGAGCGGTACCACAGCTCGCGGGTGGCGACCGTGACGTCGGCGGGGACGTTAAAGGTCAGTTCCTTCTTCGGGCTGACGCTGATCTGCTTGTTGTCGATGACCTCGGTCTCGGGCGCGAGGCCTTCGGCGGCGATCAGCGCACCGCAGACGGCGATGAGGGAGGCAGAGCGGATCAGACGCATGGGGATGGTTCCGGAGAGGACGGGGGGATCAGCCGGCCAAATGGGCAACGGCGGTACGGAAGAAACGGACACCCTGGCCCTCGGCCTGACGCGGCTCGCGCGTCCAGCGGGGGTGGTTTTCCCAGCGCAGGAAGCGCTCGGGATGGGGCATTAGGCCGAACACGCGGCCCGACGGGTCGCAAATGCCGGCGATGTCAGAAGTCGAGCCGTTGTGGTTGGTACCGCTGCTATAGCGCAGGGCGACCTGACCAGCGGCCTGGAGGCGAGCGATCACCTCGGGCGGGGCGACGAACCGGCCTTCGGCGTGGGCCACGGGCAGTTCGATTTCCTCGCGGTCGGCGATCCACTTGCAGACCGACGGGTCCCCCACGGTTTTGACCCAGCAGTCGCGGTACACGCCACTGGTGTTGTCCGTCAGGGTCGCCTGCTGGACGGCCTTGCCGTCAAGGCGGGGCAGCAAGCCCGCCTTGGTCAGCACCTGGAAGCCATTGCAGATACCGATGGCGAAGCCACCGCGATCGACGAAGGCGAGGAGCTCGTCCTTGAGAACGCTCATCAGTTCGGTGGCAAAAACCCGGCCGCTGGCGATGTCATCGCCGTAGCTGAACCCCCCGGGGATGGCCACCACCTGGAACTCCCGCAGGAGGGTCGGCTGCTCGCGCAAACGGTTGATGTGAAAGGTGGTGGGTTCGGCCCCGACCAGCGCAAATGCGTGGGCAGTTTCGACATCACAATTGGTGCCGGCAGCCCGAAGGACGGCCACGCGAGGTTTCGCCATGATCGGCGGGATTGAATGGATGGCGGGGGGGGAGTCAATCGCTCAAGGCTTCGCTTCGCTTCGCGTCCGGGGTCCGGGGTCCGGGGTCCGGGGTCC
>CAIUVD010000059.1 GCA_903902515.1 uncultured Planctomycetota bacterium
CGATGCGCGCCGTTGGCAGGCGTTGACCGAGGGCCGCTGTCAGGGCGGGAAGATGCGGCAGGGCGCAGGCCGCCTGGACCAGCACCACCACCACCTCTCCAAGGCGTTCAATTCGCACGCCCGGAAGGAAATCCGCTTCTCCATGGGCCACCCGATAGGCGGTGGTGGTGGGATCGGCATGGAGCTCGGCACGGCGGTCCCAAGCCCGGGCCAAGGCGGCCGCCGGATCAAAGGCCATGTCCGGCTTGCGGTGGAAGACCCGGGCGCAGACCTCGCCCCCGGGCTCCGCCAGGGCCGAGGCCAGGCCCCGTCCCCGCTCATCGACCAGGGTCACGGCTTCGCCGTTTTTCACGGACTCCAGACCCTTGGTGAAGCGATCTGGGCGGACCCACGGATGGCCTTTTTCGAGGAACACCGCCGTGGTCCGCGACACCTGGATTTGGCGGCTCACGCGATCACCGGCTTATCACAGGTCACGGCGCCATCGACGTCCACGCGGTTGCTGAAGCAGGAGCGGCGGAGCTGGTGACAAGCGGCCCCGGGGGCTTCAACGCGGTACAGCAGGCAGTCCCCGTCGCAGTCGGTGCGGACCTCGACGATGTTTTGCCAGAACCCTGAGGTTTCGCCCTTGGTCCATAGGCCGCCCCGGCTGCGGCTGAAATAGGTGGCCTTCCCCGTGGCCAGCGTCTTGGCCAGGGCCTCGCGGTTGGCCCAGGCAAACATCAGGACCTCCCCCGTAGCGGCTTCCTGGGCGATCACCGGCACCAGGCCCGCGTCATTCCAGGTCAGCAGGCGTTCGATTTCGCCAGGGGTGGCGGTGGGAATTATGTCGTGGGGCATGGTTTAATTTGGAGAGGGGAGAGGGGAGAGGAGAGAGGGGTGGTTCGCGGAGTCTTGTCGTGGAGGGGTTGGGGCCATGGGTCTCCCGCCCAGCACAGGACCACCGAAGGACCCCTCTCCCCTCTCCCCTCTCCTCAAAAAAATCACATCGCCAACATCGTCCGGGCCTTCAGCAGGCCCTCGACCAAGCGATCAATGTCGTCGCGGGTGGTGTAGACGCCCAGGCTGGCCCGGGCGGTGGCCGGAACGCCAAAACGGGCCATCACTGGCTGGGCGCAGTGGTGGCCGGCGCGGATGGCGATGCCCTGCATGTCGAGGAGGCTGGAGACATCCGCCGCGTGGGCGCCGGGCAGCGCCAGATTGAAGGCGAGGACGGAAGACCGCTGGGGCGCCTGGCCGTAGCGGACTAGGTCTGGAACCTCCGCCAGGCGGGCCTCCGCATAGGTATACAGAGCGTGCTCGGTGGCGGCGATATTGGCGAGTCCCAGGGCCATCAGCCACTCCAGGGCGGCGGCCAGGCCAATGGCTTCGGTGATGGGCGGTGTCCCGGCCTCGAAGCGGGCGGGGGGTTTGGCAAAGGTGGTGCGCTCGAAGGTGACCTTTTCGATCATCTCGCCCCCGCCGCGCCACGGCGGCATCGAAGCAAGTACGTCGCGCCGCCCCCACAGCACCCCAATGCCCGTCGGGCCATAGACCTTGTGGCCACTAAAGGCCAGAAAATCGCACCCGAGGGTTTTGACATCCAGGGGCAGGTGGGGTGCCGACTGAGCGGCATCGACCAGTACCAGGGCGCCATGACGTTTGGCCCGAGCCGCCAACCGCTGAACCGGATTGATGGTTCCCAGGCTGTTGGCGATGTGGACCAGTCCGACCAGTTTGACGCGCTCGTCGCACAGGCGGTCAAAGGCCTCCTCATCCAGGCTCCCGTCATCTAAAAGGGGGCAGGCCACCAATTCGGCTCCGGTGATCTCGGCGGTGATCTGCCACGGAACGATGTTGGCATGGTGCTCCATGCCGGTCACCAGCACCCGATCACCCTTTTTCAGGTGGGCCCGGCCCCAGGACCAGGCCACCAGGTTGATGGCATCGGTGGTGCCCATGGTATAGACGACCTCATCGACTTCGGCATTCAGGAAGCGCGCAACCGTGGCCCGGGCATCCTCATACAACTGTGTCGAGCGCACGCTGCGGGCGTAGAGGCCTCGGTGAACCGTGCCGTACTCATTCCGCAAGAAATAATCCATCCGCTCAATCACCGCCAGGGGCTTCTGGGTGGTGGCCGCCGAATCGAGGTACACGAACGGTTTCCCGTTGGCAGATCCCGAAAGGCCAGGGAATTGGGCGCGGAGGGCCAGGGCGTCGAGCATGGTGCGGGATTGAAGGCCGGGGGCTGCGCTGGGCAAGGCGTCCGTTCCCTCCCCGCATTGGCATGGGGCATGCCTATCTCATCACCGCCACCACCTGGTGTCGGAAAGTACCATGCCCGAAAGCCCATCCGGTGGAGAAAAAACCGAAGACCCGACGCCCAAGCGTCTGTCCGATGCCCGCGACGAGGGGCAGGTGGCGTTCTCCGCAGAGCTGAACACCGCCATTCTGCTGGTCATGGGATTTGTCATGCTGATGGCCACGGGAGGGCATTTTTGCGATGCGGCTAGCGATACGATCCGATTTGCCCTGACGGATGCCCTGACCTATGAGTTAAGTCGGGAGGGGGCCCTGCGAAATTTGATCATCCATCACCTGCCCTTGGCCCTGTGGATGATGCCCCTTGCCGGCGTTATGCTGGTGACGGGGGCAGTCATCAGTATTGGCCAGGTGGGATTTCACCTCACGCCCAAGCCTCTCATGCCAAAAATGAACAAAATCAGTCCCATTACGGGTTTTGGGCGTCTGTTTGGCATGCGCGGTCTCATGAAATTCGTGACCAATGTCCTCAAACTCACCTTATTAGTCGTCGTGGCCTGGGTCACGATTGGCGAGGATCTTTATGATATCGCCCTGTTGACACCGGAGCTGAATCACCGCCTTGGCATGGAGGGGCGGCTGCTGGCCATGCTGGGCATCAAGCTGGCTCTCGTCCTCCTGCTCATCGCAGCCTTCGACTATATATACCAGCGGTGGCAGCACTTCCAGGAAATGAAAATGACCAAGCAGGAGGTCAAAGATGAGATGAAGCAATCGGACGGCGACCCCCTGGTCAAAGCTAAGATCCGGCAGATCCAACGGCAGATGGCGCAAAAACGAATGATGGCGGAGGTGCCCAAGGCCGATGTGGTCATTACGAATCCGACCCACGTGGCCGTTGCCCTACGCTATGACCGCGAAAAAATGGCGGCGCCCGAAGTTATCGCAAAGGGTTACGACGAAGTGGCGCAGCGCATTAAGGCCATCGCCTCCGAACATGGCATTCCCATGGTGGAAAATGTCCCCTTGGCTCGGGCCTTGGCAAAAGAGGTGCCCTTAGGGCATGGTGTGCCCCCCAAATGGTTCCAGCAGGTGGCTCAGGTGCTGTCGTGGGTCTACAAGGCTCGCAAGGCAAGTTAGCGGCGTTGCCTCAACAAAGCCGCTGCTTATCGGCCGCAAAGCCTCAGGGAGGCGCGGGCAAAAGCCGTGAAGAACCCTCTTGCGCTTTCAAAAGTCTCCACATGATCCCGCGCCCCGCCCAAGTACGGAACGTGGAAACACGAGCCGGACCTCTGGGGACCGCAGCAAGGGTTCAAGCCCGATCCCTGTTGCGAGAAGGTTCAGAGCTGGCCGTATCTCGGCTGGAGGCAACTTTCAGGTTCCAGGGCCTAACGCAGCCAAACCGGCTGACTCGATGCAACAGGCATCGTGGGAGATGACGTGAAAGAAAAGATTAAGATCCGTCTCGAGGCATACGATCATCGTATCCTCGACAAGGCCGCCCAGGACATCGTCGACACGGCCAAGCGCACGGGCGCGAAGGTTGCTGGTCCGGTGCCCATGCCGACCAAGATCGAGCGCTTTACGGTGCAGCGTTCACCTCACATCGACAAGAAGTCGCGTGAGCAGTTCGAGCTGCGCACCCACTGCCGCGTGATCGAGATCATCGAGCCGACGGCTAAGACCAATGATGTCTTCTCCAAGGTCGACGTGCCCGCTGGCGTCGATATCACCATCAAGCAGACGGTGCGGTGATCCCATGGCCGTTCTCTACGGAACCAAGGTGGGCATGACCCGCGTGTTTGATGGCGACCAGGTTGTCCCGGTCACGGTCATCGAGTGCACGCCGAACGAGGTTGTGCAGGTCAAGACCAAGGACCACGACGGCGCTGATGCGCTTAAGGTGGCGGTTGGTGCTCGCAAGAAGAACACCAGCAAGGCTGTTGCTGGCGAGTTCAAGAAGGCCGGCGTCGAGCTGCGCAGCTTCCTCAAGGAAGTGCCGGTTCAGGGTGAAGCCAAGGCCGGCGCTAAGCTGACCGTGTCGCTCCTCGATGCCGCGAAGCTCTGCAATATCATCGGCTGGAATAAGGGCCGTGGTTTTGCAGGCGTTATGAAGCGCCACAACTTCAGTGGTCACAAGGCCACCCACGGCACCATGGGTCATCGTACCCCTGGTTCGGTCGGTTGCCGCATGGACCCGGGCAAGACCTTCAAGGGTCAGCGCATGGCCGGCCGTTTCGGCAGCGAGCAGACGACCATCAAGAACCTCAAGATCGTGTCGATCGATGCCGAGAAGAATCTCGTGATCGTCAAGGGCGCGATACCGGGTCCTAACGGCGGTCTCATCGCCATCACCCAGAACTGAGGCGAGCCAAACGATTATGTCCGCCATTCCTGTCTACAATGTTAAGGGTGAGAAGACCGGCGAAATCGCCGTGGATCCCACTCTGTTCGATAAAGCGGTGCGTCGCGGCCTCCTCAAGGAAGCCCTGATCGCCCACCTGGCCAGCCAGCGCCAGGGTACCCATGCGACCAAGAGCCGTGCCTTCGTGGCTGGCGGTGGTCGCAAGCCGTGGCGCCAGAAGGGCACCGGCCGCGCTCGTCAGGGCTCGACCCGTAGCCCCCAGTGGGTTGGCGGCGGTCACGCTCACTCCCGCAAGCCCCGCGACTACGCCTACCAGCTCCCCGTTGGTCAGCGCCGTGTGGCCCTGCTCTCCAGCCTGCGCTACCGCCTCGAAAAGAGCGGTATCTTCGCGGTGGAAGGCTTGGAGCTGAGCGCCCCCAAGACCAAGTCGGTTGCCGGCTTCCTGTCCGGTGCCGGTATCGGCGGTAAGGGTGCGTTGATCGTCAGCGAGGGCCACCAGCCCAACCTGTACCTGAGCACCCGGAACATCCCCAAGGTCGGCGTTTCTGAGCGCCGCAACCTGAACGCCGGTGAAGTGCTGACCCATGCGAACCTCGTCTTCACCAAGGATGCTATCGAAGCTCTGGTGAAGGAGCTGAAGGGCTGAGCCGATGAATCCCTACGAAATCATCTCCAAGCCGGTGGTCACCGAGAAATCGGTTTACCTCAGCAATGCGCTGAACCAGGTGACGTTCAACGTCCACCCGGATGCCAATAAGAAGCAGATCAAGGAAGCGGTCGAAAGCCTGTTCAAGGTCAAGGTCGCTGCCGTGAACACCCTGAATGTCCGGGGTAAGGAACGCCGCGTCCGCGGTCGCTCCCCCGGCCTCACCGCTGCCTGGAAAAAGGCGATCGTGAGCCTCGTCGCAGGCCAGAAGATCGAGGGCATCTAACATGCCGTACCGCTGCCTTGGCCCCGCTTCTGCGGGCTCCCGCCACGCGACGATCCCCCTTTTCGACGAGGTCACCAAGACCACGCCGGAAAAGAGCCTGATCGTCAAGCTCAAGTACCACGCTGGCCGCAACAGCCACGGCCGGATCACCTGCCGTCACAAGGGTGGTCGCCACGCTCGTCAGTACCGCCTGGTCGACTTCGGTCGCTCCAAGCTTGACGTTGCCGGCACCATCGCGGCCATCGAGTACGATCCGAACCGCAACTGCCGTATCGCCTTGGTCCACTACAAGGACGGCGCCAAGGGTTACATCCTGGCCGCCAAGGACCTGGAAGTCGGCGCCACGGTGCAGTCCTACAGCGCCCAGGGCGAGCCGAACACCGGCAACGCCATGAAGCTGCGCCACATCCCCCAGGGTCTGGAAGTCCACAATGTGGAACTTCAGCCCGGCAAGGGTGGCCAGTTGGCCCGCTCCGCCGGCGCCCTGGCTCGCCTGATGGCCATCGACGGCGACTTCGCCATCCTGGCCCTGCCTTCCGGCGAACTGCGCCGCGTCCCGGCCGACTGCCGCGCCACCATCGGTGTGGTTGGCAACCTGGATGCGAACATTCGCAACCTCGGCAAGGCTGGCCGTTCCCGCTGGCTGGGCATCCGCCCAACCGTTCGCGGTAATGCCCAGAACCCCATCGCCCACCCGCTGGGTGGTGGTGAAGGTCACACCAACGGTGGCCGTCAGCACTGCTCGCCCTGGGGCCTGGTTGATGGTAAGAAGACCCGTCTGCCCAAGAACCGCAACAACGTGTTCATCATCCGCCGTCGCGACGGCCGTGCCCTGACCACGGAGAAGTGATATGTCCCGCAGCTCCCGCAAAGGCCCTTACGTCGACATCAAGCTTCTCGCCAAGGTTGAGAAGCAGAAGTCGGCCGGCACCAAGACCCCCCTCAAGACCTGGTCCCGTGCGTGCACCGTGGTTCCCGACTTCATCGGTGTGACCTTCGCGGTTCACAACGGCAAGTCGTTCGCCCAGGTCCACATCACGGACAACATGGTCGGCCACAAGCTCGGCGAGTTCGCGGTCACCCGCACTTTCCGTGGCCATGGCGGCGGCAAGAAGGAAGAGGCGAAGTAAGATGAGCACTGAATTCCGCGCCACCGCTCGCAACCAGCGCATCAGCCCGACGAAGATCCGCCTCAGCGCGGCTCTGATCCGCGGCAAGCGCGTTGAGGACGCCCTCAACATCCTGCGTTTCCAGGTCCGTCGTGGCTCTGGCATCGTTAAGAAGACCCTCGAATCCGCCGTCGCCAACGCTGCCAGCCTCGGCAACGTCGACCCGATGGATCTCGTGGTCATCGACAGCCGCGTCGACAAGGCCTTCGTGATCAAGCGTTTCCGTCCGGCCTCCAAGGGCCGTGCCGCTGGTCGTATGAAGCGCTGCTCGCACATCACCGTCGCCGTGGCGACCCAGCAGGGTAAGGCGTAACCTCCCATGGGCCACAAGATCAATCCCCTCGGCTTCCGCGTTGGAATCACCGAGCCGCACCGTTCGACCTGGTTTGCCAAGGGTGACAAGTACGCCACCCTCGTCCTCCAGGACAGCAAGATCCGTTCTTACCTCAAGGACCGCTTCAAGAGCGCCGCTGTTGAGAAGATCGCCATCGAGCGCAAGGCTGATCGCGTCACGATCACGATGCACGCTGCCCGTCCGGGCGTCATCATCGGTAAGCGCGGCGCCGAAATCGAAGGCCTGACCAAGCACCTGGAACGCCTCGCCGGCACCGCCGTCAAGGTCAACATCCAGGAAGTTCGTAAGCCCGACCTGGTTGCCCAGCTCGTCGCCGAGAACGTTGCCGATCAGCTTGAGCGTCGCGGATCCTTCCGCCGCGCCATGAAGCGCGCCGTCGAAGCCACCATGCTGGCGGGCGCCAAGGGCACCAAGATCAACATCGCCGGCCGTCTCGGCGGCGCCGAGATCGCCCGCGTCGAGCACGATGCCTCCGGCAGCGTGCCCCTCAACAGCCTCAACACCAAAATTGACTACGGCTACGCTACTGCCAGCACCGCCGCCGGTATCATCGGCGTTCGCGTGTGGGTCAATCACGGCAAGTACGCCGACCTGGGCGAAGCCTGATCCCCCGCGAGCCGTAAGGAAGAAGTCCCATGCCCCTCCTCCCCGCCCGCGTTAAGTACCGCAAGCAGCAGACCCGCGGCTGGCGCCTCGACCACGTCGCCACCAGCGGCAACAAGCTCGCCTTCGGTGACTTTGGTATCCAGGTTCTGGAAAGCGGTGAAATCACCGCTCGCCAGCTGGAAGCCGCCCGCGTCACCGCTGCCCACTATCTCGGCCGTTCTGGCAAGATGTGGACTCGCGTGTTTCCGCACCACCCCGTCGGCAAGCACCCCGCCGAGAGCCGCATGGGCTCCGGTAAAGGTGAGGTCAACTACTGGGCTGAGTTCGTTGATGCCGGTCACGTCATTTTCGAGTTCGCCGGTGTGACGGAAGACATGGCCCGTGAGGCCATGCGTCGTCAGGCCTTCAAGCTGTCCCTCCGGACTCGCATGATCAAGCGCAACGGCTGAGTCGAGTAGAGAAAGCCAATACCATGAAGAAAACCGCCAAGGCCGATCTCCGCGGCACCTCCGCCGCTGACCTGAAGAAGCAGGCCCTGGAACTGCGCGAGCAGCTCCTCAAGGCCCGCTTCGCCACCGCCCTCGAAGGCAAGACCCGGGGCGTGAAATACCGCGCCGTGCGCCGTCAGATCGCCCGCATCGAGACCATCCTGGGCGAGAAGTCCACGGCTGCTGCCAAGTAAGGAACGCCAGATGACCACCGAAATCCAGAACGATCGTGGTAATGCCAAGCGCGTTATCGGCACCGTGTCCTCAGCCAAGATGGACAAGACCCGCGTGGTCGCTGTCACCGAACTGACCCGGCACCCGCTCTATGGCAAGTATGTCAAGAGCACCCAGAAGTTCCACGTTCACGACGAGAAGAACGAAGCCAAGGAAGGCGACAAGGTCCTCATTATCGAGACCCGTCCCCTGTCCAAGACCAAGCGCTGGCGCCTGATGCAGGTGCTTGAGCGCGCCGTCTGAACCAGGCCTCTCCTTTTCTCTCCCACAGCCATTTGAAGGTGTGATTCCATGATCCAGATGCAGACTTGGCTCGACGTGGCCGACAACAGTGGCGCCAAGAAGGCGATGTGCATCAAGGTGCTCGGCGGTTCACACCGTCGTTACGCTGCGGTTGGTGACATCATCGTCGTTGCCATCAAGAAGGCCATCCCGACGAGCGACGTGAAGCAGAAGGCTGTGGTCAAGGGCGTCATCGTCCGCACCGCCGCCCCGATCCGTCGCGATGACGGCAGCTACGTCCGCTTCGACAACAATGCCATCGTGCTCA